>NZ_JBHLUN010000010.1:0-339453 GCF_042433915.1 Roseomonas elaeocarpi
CGCCACCCGACTTCGCCAGCACCTTCGTGATCGCTGCCGTCAGCGACGTCTTGCCGTGATCCACGTGCCCGATCGTGCCGATGTTGCAGTGCGGCTTCGTCCGCTCGAACTTCGCCTTCGCCATGTGTGTCCTCGTACCTGCCTACGGTTCAGGGCGTGGTGCATGCGCCCCGGAGAAAAGCACCCCCAAGGAAACGTCAGTGACTGCGAAGTCGGGAAGTCCCGTTGGGGTTCTTGATTGGAGCGGGTGACGGGGATCGAACCCGCACAACCAGCTTGGAAGGCTGGGGCTCTACCATTGAGCTACACCCGCGCTCCCGTTGAGACGGGGAAAATGGAGGGGGTTGGATTTGAACCAACGTAGGCGCTAGCCAACGGATTTACAGTCCGTCCCCTTTAGCCACTCGGGCACCCCTCCGCACTGGCCCAGCCTGTGGGAGCGGCGCCGAGGTATCCGGTTTGCCCCCGGGGTGTCAACGTGGCCTGAGCAACTTTGCGCAGGCCCGCGCCGCGATGGGCGCCCCTGCCCTGTCGGGGATGCGAAAAAGCCGGTGTCCGGGCCGGGCGTGGGCGCCTAAACAGCGCCACCCGAAGAGTGTTTTCCCGCGCCGGCACGCCAGCACCCATGGTGCGACGCCACGCAAAGGGGCGGAAACGCGAGACCAGCCAGGACCACGCCGATGCCCACCACCCGCCGACCGGGCCCGCCCGGCCCCGCCCGCCCCGCCCGCGGCCCGTCACGCCCGGCCGATGCGGAGGGCCCCGCGCGCGGGGCGCGGCCGGCGCGCGGCAAGCCGGGTGAGCGTTCGGGCGAACGGGACGAACGCGGCGCGCAGCCCCCGCGTCGTGGCCGCCCCACGACGGAAGCGCCGTCCAGGCTGGCCAGCAAGAACGACGCGCGGGAGCGGCGGTCCTTCGCCGGCGACGAGGCCGGGGAGCGGGGCGGGCGTTTCGCGAAACCCGCCGGACGCCCCGCGGGCCGTTCCACCGGGCACGAGGACGGGCGTCCGGGCGATGCTGGCCGGGTGGGCAGGATGGGGCGCTCCGGCGGCGTCGCCCGTGCCGGGACCGGTGGCGAGAACCGCTCCCCCCGCGCCGAGGCCGGCCGTGATCCGGCGCGGCGCGGCGCGGCCGCTTGGCAGGAAGACGACCAGCCGCGCGGCAGGCCGGCCTCAGCCGAGCGCCGCAGCTTCGCCCCGCGCGGCGAGCCGGCCGAGGAGCGCCCCTTCGCGTCCCGGCGCGGCGAATCCCCGGCCGGTGCGGAGGCTCCGTCGCGCCCGGGCGGTCTGGTGAAGCCCGAGGCCGGGACGCTCTGGCTGCACGGGATGCACGCCGTGGCGGCGGCGCTGGCCAATCCGCGCCGGCAGCTGCGCCGCCTGCTGCTGACGGCCGAGGCGGAGGCCGAGCTCGCGACGCGCCTGCCCAAGCCCTGGCGCCTGCGGGCGGAGCGGGTCGAGGACCGCAGCCGCTTCCACACCTTCCTGCCCGAGGATTCGGTGCACCAGGGCGCGGCGCTGCTGGTGCAGCCCCTGCCCGCCGCCAGCCTGGACGCGGCGCTGGCCGCCTCGGACGGGCCGGTGCTGCTGCTGGACCAGGTGACCGACCCGCGCAACGTCGGCGCGATCCTGCGCTCGGCCGCGGCCTTCGGCGCCGCGGCGGTGGTGATGCAGGACCGCCATGCCCCGCCGGAAACCGGTGCGCTGGCGCGTGCGGCCTCGGGCGCGCTGGAGATCGTGCCAGTGGTGCGCGAGGTGAACCTGTCGCGCGTGATCCAGCAGCTGCAGCGCAACGGGGCCTGGGTGCTGGGGCTGGCCGGCGAGGCGCAGCGCACCCTGGCTGAGGCCGTGGCGCGCGACCGCCGCAACGTGCTGGTACTGGGTGCCGAGGACAGCGGGCTGCGCCGTCTCCAGCGCGAGCATTGCGATGAGCTGGTGCGGCTGCCGATCTCGGAGGCCATGGAAAGCCTCAACGTGTCGGCGGCAGCGACCGTGGCGCTCTACGAGTTGGCGCGGGACCGGGTGGCCTGAGCATCGCGGCGCCGCTCACCAGCCGTTAAGCCGAGGCGATGCAGAAAGATCCTGGGGGCGGTGGTCGCCCGAGGGTGAGGTGGTTCGGATGCACGCGTCGGACGGTGGGGCGGACTGGTGGGGGCTGAGCGACGAGAGCCAGCTCGCCTTGTCACGCGAAGCGCTGCGCCGGGCCTCCGAAACCCTGGCCGCGCATGCGGAACTCCTCGCCGAGGAAATGGAGATCGGCACGCTGTGCGACCGTGGCGGGCCCGACGCGCTGCGGCTCTTCGCGGCGGTGGTACGGAGCACCAGCAACGACGAGCTGGTGCCCCATGGCCGGGCCTGACGCCCACCCCGGCCGCTCCCTGCGGAGGCGCCGGGGGTTGGACGCTTGAGATGGGCAGGCCGTCGGTCTAGGAGAGCCGGGCGGCCGGGTTAGCACAGGGGTAGTGCAGCTGATTTGTAATCAGAAGGTCGGGGGTTCAAATCCCTCACCCGGCACCATAATTACAACGGTTTAGCAGCCTGCAAGCGAGCGAAGGCGGGACTACCCGGCTCTCCCGGACTCTTTCCGGACTCTTTTGCGCCAACTCCCTCCAGCCACGCCCGAGCCCCACGCGCCCAGCCCGGCCAGAAAAAGATTCGGCGTTTATCGCGGCATCACACGCGTGACCCCGGATCGGTCGCGGCCCCCAGTGCCCCAGAGATTTGCCCCCCCCCCCGGGGGTGGGTTGGTTGACCCGGCCGGGCACCTCGACCGTCCGTTCCGACCACCTCGCCGCACAACCCGGAGGCGAGTTCCTGTTCCGCGCCAACGCTGCGCGGTATCTACCCCCTTGCAGTTTTGTGGTGTTCCAGGTGTTCCAGGTGTTCCACCCTTATTAAGTCTCTGATCCTAAAGTGGATACCATGGAACACCTTGCCCTCGATCTTGGAACACCTCGATTTTGAGGTGTTCCAAGAACACGGCGTTCTTGATCTTAATGATCAACTAAAGGTCCGGTCTGTAACCTTATGAAGGCCTATCTCGGGTGTTCCGGATGGCAACCATTGGTTGAATAAGTGCCCGGATTAGCCGCCGATGGCGGGGTGCGGGATGGACGCGGATAGGAGCCTGCCGGCCAACCCCGGCCATCCCGCGCGCGGGACTAGGCTGCGCCTTCCTCGGCATCGAACAGGCTGGGCAGGATAGGATAGAGCCGCATCTTCGGATTGCCGGGCGGCGTCATGGACCGTGAGTGCTTGCCGCCCTTGTCGGGTGGCATGAGGTAGCCCCGAGCGGCGAGCACGCCTGTGGCGTCGCGCACCATCAGCCCCTTCAACGCCTCCTTCATGCCGTCCGGTGTCAGGTAGTAGTGCCAGGCAAAGGCGCTGCCCTCGGCCGCCTGCTGCCACCGCCGCCAGCCCGCACGGTTGACGGTGCGGTATCGCTCCGCTGGTGGCATGTCGGGGCGCGTCTGTTCGTCCTGCGCCTCGCTGGCGGCATCGCGCCACAGCTCGAAGCGCGCGGCACCATGGGCGTTCAGGAATCCTTGCAGCGCCACCACGGCCTGCGCGTCCTCCTTCGCCCCCACCGTGCCGCGCTCGCTCAGCCACGCCCGGAAGCACGTCGAGGCTGCTGCCTCGGCATCCGTCTCAGGCCACGGTGCGATCCCGGCCCGCGCCGCCATTTCGCCCGCCACCGCCGCCAGCGCGAAGGAGGCCGCCACGCTGCGAACCTGTCCGCCGGCCGCCTCGGGCAGCATGGCCCGCATCATGCTGTCGCGCTCATCCCGCAAGGCCGAGCAGAACCCCGCCTCATCCCGTTCCAGCTCGGACAGCAGCCAGCCCAGGAAGGCCCGCCCCGGCGCGCCGTAGCAGGCGGCGGTGGCAGCCTTGATGCGTTCCGCGAGGTTGCCCGGCCCGGCCTCGCCGTGCAGCGCCTCGAACAGCCCCAGGCCCGCGCCAGCGTCGGCAGGCACGTCCACGAGGCGCACTTCCTGCCCGGCGCGTGTGCGCTTGCCCGCTTCCGCGTTCTTGTCGGCAATCCCTTCCTCGCCGGTGGACAGGATCAGCACGCGCCACCGCAGCTCGGGCCGCGTCGCACCGCTGCGGGAGGCCCGTGTCTTGCCCCGCCCGTTCGCCAGCATGTACGCCGCCTCGCCAGCGTCGCGGGCATCCATCTGCCCCAGCTCGTCCATGGGCAGCAGCGCGTCGGAATGGGCTGCAGCCAGCCCTTCGATACCGTTGGACGTGGCCCGCCACTGCCGCACGAACCCCTGCGCCCCGCTGCCCGGCTCGCCACCCCACACAGAGGCCGCGACCCGCAGCGCCGTGGACTTGCCCAGGCGCGACGCGCCCTTGATGTTGAACCCGCCGCCATCCGCACCGGCCAGCATCATCAGCGGGCCAGCGAAGGCACAGGAGGCCGAGAACACCAGCCGGGAATTGCCGAGGCACAGCGCCCCGACCTGATCCCGCCACTGCGCCAGCGTGCCCGCCTGCCGGAAGGCGTGCGTCGCCCGTTCCTCGGCTGCCAGGATCACCCGCTCGGCCGTGGTGCCGAACACCTCGTCGGGCAGCACGAACACCAGGTTGCCACCGATGCGGTGCCAGCCCAGGCGCGGCACCGAGCGCGCACGCTGTTCCGAAATGACCGCAGACAGGTACTCCATCATGGCGGCACGGGCCTGCGGCTGCGGCGCCAGCGACAGGCCCGCATCACTCAGCATCTCACGCACCGCCACGCCGTCGCCCGCGAGATTCCGGCGCGGCAATGCGACCTCGTGCCGCTCGCCGTCACGGTCGCGGAAGCCCAGCAGCAGGCCCCAGGCACCGCCTTCCTCGTCGCGGGTTTCCGCCAGCAGATCGAAGGGGCCGCACAGCCACATGTCGGTTTCGCGGCTGGCATCGCGGGCCACGCGCCACAGCCCGTCCCGCTCCATCTTGAACCGGCCTCCCAGCCGATCCGGTGGCGACGGTGGCGGCTTCGCACCGTCGTTGGCGGGCGGCGGTGGCGACGCGCTGGGCTTCGCGGCGGAAGCGCCCTCGATCGCGCCGCGCACGGCGCTCCGGCCGCCCTTCTTCGCCGCGGTCATTCGCCATCCCCCGAGGTCAGCACATCGTTAAAGTCATCGGCGCCATCAGGCGGGAATGCGACGCGCACGTTGCGTGCCTCGCCAGCGAAGCGGTCGATCGCGCGCTGCAATCCGCGCGCGGCGGCCGGATTGTCACCGTCGTTGTCGGCGCACAGGATCACCGTGCGAACTGCTGGCGGCAGCTGCACCGAGCCCATGTTGCCCAGGCTCACCGCAGCCAGTACGCGCAGCTCCGGGCACGCCAACGCCACCGACAGCCCCGTCTCGATGCCCTCAGCCAGCGCCACCGTTTCGCCGTCGCGTGCCTCGCTCAGCGGCCGGCCGCTGGCGCCGCGCCACAGCCGCACCGTGCCGCCTGCGAAGCCGCCCAGCACCTTCTTCGCCTTCGCCAGCGACGCCTTGCGCCATGCGCCGTCAATCTCGGCCAACCAGGTGCGATGCGTGGCGACGTGCACGCCGTCGGGGCCGTGGATCGCCGCCAGCATGGCGGGCAGCGGGCACCCGACCTCCTGGCACCACACGTTGGGATGGAAGCGCAGGGCGCGCGGGACACGGCCCAGCTCGGCCAGTTCAATCCCCCTGCCCGCGAGGTAGAGCGCGGCCGGGGTGCCGGCGATGTTGTGCAGGGTGTCCGGATGGCCGAACAGGCCGCGCGCGGCACGGCGGCGGCCTTCCGCCTCGGCCTCGGCCGCCGCATCGTCGGCCGGCGCTGGCGCACGGCGCACGGTGGCGGGCACAGGCCCGGAGCGAGGATCTTCCGGCAGGCCCAGCCAGCGCCGCGACCACCCCATCGCCGCCTTCACGTCGCCGCCGAACAAGACCGCCGCCACGAGGTCGAGGGCATCGCCGCGCTCGCCGCTGGCGAAGTCGGACCACACGCCCGCACGCTCGCCGTGTAGCCGCACCGCAAGGGACTGACCCTTCTCGCCCGCTAGACTGCCACAGCGCCACTCAGGGCCGTCCCTGCGGCCGCCGGGCAGCAGTTCCCCCGCCAGCGCCGGCATCCGCCCCGCCAGCGCCGCAGCGAGGTCGCGGGCGTCATGTCGCGGCGCTGGCCTCATGCCGGCGCCTGCGCGGCTGCGGCGCCATCGGCGGGTGGTACCAGCATCGGGGGCGGCACGGCCTGCGGGTCGGTCATGAAGCCGATGCGGTGGCGCGTCAGCAGCTTGAGCAGCACGTCGACGCTGTGGTTCGGCTCCCCATCCGAGGGCATCTCGTGACCGGCTGCCGCACAGCGCAGGCAATGGGCCGCCTGCTGTGCCCAGTGCCGGATATCCCAGGGTCGCCATGGAAGCCGCTCGTGATGGATGAACGGTGTTTGCTGGCGCGGGACGCTGTGACGCTCGCTGGCCGCGCGCTGCATGGATGCGGCGATGGCCTCGCAACCCCAGGACGCCGGGACCAGCAGCGTATGCCACTCGCTCCACTGCGGGATCGGCCACAGCAGCGGATCGTGCGCGTGGACCTCGGCCACCGCCGCGTCCAGCAGGGCGGCGGATCGTGGCCGTTCCAGGAAGGCGTTGCCGGGCCAGCCATTGCGGCCGAGGTCCCGCGCCAGCGCCTCGCAGGCGGGCAGCAGCGCCGGCAGGCGGTGGTCGGGCTCGATCAGGCCCAGGGCGGCCAGACCGGACAGGTTGTGGCGCAGCGTGAAGGCGTGGACGCGCGGCGGACGGAACCTCATGCCCCGCACCCCCGATCTGCCATGCTGGCGCGCACAGTTGCGGCCGAGGTCGAAGTTGCCAGCCGCAGCCGCAGCCAAGTGTTGAGGTCGCTCAGCGGGTAGAGGGCGCGGCGCCCCACCAGCGAGAACGGCGGCCCCGCACCGTCGAGGGCGAGGCGTTCCAGCGTGCGGACGGACAGGCAGGCATGATCGGCGGCCTGACGGCGGCTCAGCCACCGATCCTCGGGGCGCGGTGCGGCCCCTGTCGTGTCTTTCATGGTGTCGGCTCCATGCCGCCAGGAGGCCCGATTGCGTCCCTGGCGCCGACACCAGTGCGGCACCACGCCGCATGGAGTCCTTGGAGCTTGTGGCGTTCTGGCTCAGGACTCCACAGGCTCCATGGCGGCGCCAGCCACGTAGGATGGGTATCGCTCGCTGAACCTGTCACGGAGGCGCTTGGCCCTGCTGTCCTCCGAACCGTTGCCCGCTGCCTTGTGCGCGAGCGCACGGGACGCATCAGTCATGTTCCGCGCCTGCTTCTCACGGATCATCTCGGCCATTTCAGCCACCAGCTTTGCGCCGGCCTCCCGGTAGTCGGGGCGGCCATGCACCTTGCGCTTCGCTGACGGCATCAGCGGCACAGGGATGGGCACTGGCAGCCTCGCCTCGGGTACCGCCACCGCGACGGTCGCAGGTGCCGCGATTGGCACGCCGGGCTTCACCCGCAGCCCGATCAGGACCCGCACCTCATCCGCTTCCAGCGAGCCGAGAAGCCGCCCATTCGGAGACAGCCACACACATTGATCGGTGGCGAAATCGGGGTCGATGAAGTGCAGGTTGGCTTTCACGAGAGAGGGACGGTCACTGGCGCGGATGGCGGCTTGATCATCCTGGATCAGCTCGCGCAGGTTCAGTGGTGCCACCCACTCGGCGTGGTCCTTTGCGGGGTCGCTGGCTGTAACCCGCAGCCGCCCCACCTGGATCTTGCCGAACAGCCGCCCCTCGGCCGCTGTCCACAGCGCGTCAGCTTCGTCGTCGTCACTTTCGCTGTAGCGGCCGAACGTCAGGGTGCCGGGCAGGAATCCCACGCTTCTGCACGGATAGCCCTGCGCTTTCAGCTGCGCGAGGCGCCGTACCTTGCCGGGTGGACAGCAGGCCAGCACAGCGTCCGGCCAGCGAAGACCAGCGTCCGGCCACCGCACCCGCACGTCATGGAAGGCGGGGCCGCCGCTTTTCGCGGCCGACGCCACCGCACCGTCCGGCCGGTCGCGCACGGCCAGCTGCGGCCATAGATCGGCGTCGATCTCCCGCCACGGGCCATCCGCCGCCCCGGCCCGGCCGTGCGCCACCAGGAGGCCGGCGTACAGCTCGGCCCACATCCTCGCCCTCGGCGCCGCCAGCTGTTCCGGCGTGGCACGCGGATCGTAGAAGCGCGCCCTGTCTTCCTCGGGCGTGAAGGCGTCCAGCGCGTCGCGCAGCGGCAGCCCGTACAGCTCCGCAGCGGACGCACCGCTCCCGTATGTTGTCATCGCCGCCTCATGCCGGCCTGTCTCATGCGAAGAAGACGGCGCGGCGGGCCGGGCATGAGGTCCCGGCGTTCGGCGGCCAAACCTAGCCGCGCCGAGGTGAACCTGCGCGAAGTCGGGCAGGCTCGGCAAGGAAGGCCGCACGGTGGCAGGCGTCATGCTTCGATCACCCCTGGCGCCAGGCGCACCAGGTCACGGCGCAGGCTTTCGGTCAGCCGCGCATCCGCCACGCCACCGCCCGTCTCGCTGGCGCGCACCAGCTGCGCCGCCTTCGCGCACACGCCCGCCAGCCCGGCCGCCGGCACCAACGCCATGCGGTCCACGATGGCGGCCCAGGCGTCGAAGGCGGCATCACGCGCCACTGCTGCGGCGACCTCGCTCTCTGTGCCTGCGGCGGCGCTGTAGGCGCAGCACGCGGCCTCTTCCTGCTCCAGCGCCGTGCGCAGCTCGACCGCGAGGTAGAGCAACAGCGAGTCGGGATCGGCGGTGGCCCCGGTGACCGCGGTGGCGGCAGCCTGGATGCCGCCGGCCGCAGCGAGCCCGCCACCGATGCCAGCCAGCGCCAGCGCGCCCCAGGCGCGGCGTGGAAGCCGGGCGCTCATGCCTCACCCGCCAGTCGCAGGAGGTCGTTCAGGAGGTCCCAAGCCCAATCTGCGGCCACGCAGCTGTGCGGCTGCTCGCTGCCGTCAGGCATCAGTGCCTCGCGCTTCGCTGCACGGGCCTTCGCCAGCATCCCGGCCAGCGTGTGCGCCTCGGCGCCGCCGATCGCCCTCACGCTGCCCAGGTAGGCGATGGCGAGCGGGCATTCCTCAGGCTCGAGGCGCCCGCCGTCCCGTTCGTAGGCGGCTTGCGCGACCTGGTGCTCAGCGCACAGGCGCAGCAGCTCGGCGTCGGGGTGGGCAGTAGCGACGGGCGCGGCCGGCACCGCCACCAGGGCGGGCGCGGCGGCCATCAGGGCGCGGCGATGGATGCTCTTCATCACGCATTGCCCTCCTCGTGCTGGCGGGCGATGCGGCTGAACGCCTCGGCCATGCCGGACGCCTCGCCCAACTGCTCGGCCAGGTGGTTCACCACCCATTGGAGGGCGCCTTGCAGCTGGTCAGCCTCGACGCCACCGCTCCGCAGGTCCTCGGCCTCGGTGAGGACGCGGACGGCGTGCAAACCGCTCCTCACGTCGAGCAGCAGGCCATCAAGGTCATTGAAGGTCGGCACAGGGGCCGGCGTGTGACGGGCCATCAGGCAGCCCTCCGCAGGCGGCGGTGGCGCACCACCGGCAGGGCGGGCGCGAGGGGCTGCAAGCTGGCCTCGTCGGCGTCGCCTTCCTCGTCGGGTTCGGGCTCCAGGTCGCAGAACGGCGCGTCGATGGCATCGAGCAGCGCCATGGCGCGGTCGATGATGTCGAGCAGTTCAGCCCGGCGGCGCGCGGCCTCGGCAGGCGTATAGAGGGATGGGGTCGCGACACGGCGTGCGCGCTTTGGCGCACCCGTGCTAAGGGCGTGATCAGCCATGATCCGGTTGCCTCATGCTTCCGGGTTGCGGTGAGGCCGGGTGGAGTGTTGGTAGCACGCCTCCCGGCCGCTGTTCCTTGAGGAACGGCACAGGTTGTGCCATCGTCAACCTATGAGCGCAATTCCAAATGACACAATAGATGCCATTTCGGCTGCGCAGGTCCGTGCAGCACGCGCTCTGGTGGGTATGACGCGCGAGGTTCTCGCGGAACAAAGTGGGGTGCCCATGCGGACCCTCGCCCGGCTTGAAATGGCTGAGGGCATGCCCCAACGCCGCACGGTGGCGGCAATCCGCACCACGCTAGAAGCAGCCGGCGTCGAGTTCATCGCGGAGAACGGTGGCGGTCCGGGTGTCCGGCTGCGGAAAGTGGCCGTATGAAGCTGCCGCTCGCCGCGTTTGTCGCTCCGTTGCTGGCCGCTCTCGGCGGCTGTTCGAGCGCCCGGCCCCCCTCGGCTGTTGAAACGGAGCTTGTGCGGCTCGCCCAGAATCGTCAGTCCGGTGACGCGCAGACTGTCTCAACGATCCTGGGAGCAACGCTGACACGGAAGGATCAGTGGAGAACCGAGACAGGGGCGGATTGCAAAGATCCCGCTGATATCAGAACCTTGATAGGCGAGCAGTACGCCGCCGCCAAACCTAGCGCTGGACGCTGGGATACGATCTTGTTTCGGCAAGACCGGGATGAGCTTTGCGACGGAACCATCCGGCACGCCGACCGCCTCCAGCTGCGCGGCCTTCGCATCCCCGAGTGCTCATCTTTGGCCTCGCTCAGCGATCGCTTCTCCACCGCTCTCCCCTGGCCTGGCACTGATGGAATCCCTTCGTTCATGGCGAGGGACTACGTGAATCCTGCTCTCGGCTCTTCAGTGAGGGCCGGCTTCGAGATGGTGGACTGGAACGACAAATCCGACTGCATCAGGAATGCGTACGTGCTCGCATTTTATCGGACGCGGCTATGAGCCTCGGTAAGAACGTCTCCCGCCTCCTGCCGGTCACCGCATTGGCGCTAGCTTCCTGCGCCGCCATACCGGAGAGACCAGAGTGCGTTGCTTCGGCTGAGCCACAAAGCTGGAACCAGACCGTTTCGCGGCGTCTTGCCTGCGTTGCTGAGTATCCAAATCCAACGGCCGACAGACCGGATTGGGCTGTGGGAACAGCGATCCTTCGGGCTGACATAGACCAGCAAGGCAACGTCTCCAATGCCACCGTGGCGCGTAGCTCAGGCTGGCCGCAGCTGGATCAGGCCGGCTTGAAGGCGTTACAGGCCGCCAGCCCGCTTCCGCCACCGCCACCGCCGGCGATCGATGAGAAGCCTGTTACGGGCATCAACGTGCCTTTCACTTACCGCGTCAGACCGCGGCCGGGCTCAGCATAGTGATGATTGACCTTCGTGGAGTTCGCCACAGCCGAAGTGTTGGGGTGCTTCCGCCCGTGCTCCTGCTGGTTCTGAATCTGGCCGGGTGGACGCCGCCGGCCGCTGCACAGCCCGCCGTCGATCCCGTCGCAGCCTTCGGTTCAGTCTGTTCCGATCTGAACAACGAAGAGAACCTGCGGCGCCAAGCAGAGGCTCAGGGCTTCCAGCCTGCCCCAGCCGCGACGGCGACGCAGATCCTCAGGGGTGAGAGGGGCAGCGTGTGGTACCGGCAGAGCCCCAACGGCACCACAATCCTCATCTCCCGCCCCGGGCAACACCGTTGCGAGATGGGATTGCAGCGCGCCGACGGGGCCGAGGCTGAGCGGCAGTTCGTCAAGCTGGCGGAGGGCATAGGCCGTCCAGAGGTGGCCGTTACGCGCGAGATCGACCGGGAGTTCCAGCAGGACGGCCGCACCTATCGGCAAATCCTCTACCGGCTCGCGTCCCGCGTCCGCCACCCGAACCAGCCCGACCGCGCCATGACGTACACGGGCAGCCAGTCGACTCCCGCTCCTGGGAAGCCGCAGGTGCTCATGTCCATGCAGATGACGCAGCCCAAGGGGCAATGACGACGGCCGATGCGGTGGCGCTACCGCTGCTCTAAGGCAAGGTCTTTTTTGACCTGCCGACGCCGGCCGCAGGCGTGTCAGCGAGGATCGCGACGCCCAAGAGCCGGCGCGCACGCCTCTCGTCCCCCACCGTCCGCCGCCGCCGCTGAAACCAGTCCTCGAAGCGTCGCAGCTCCTGGTCGATCCGCTCGTCGAGCTGGTGGAACTCGACGCGGTTGTTCGTCTCGCGGAAGGCGTGCCCCCAGCCGCGAACCTGGTCGTCGAGCAGGGTCAGTGTCTGCGCGTAGCAGCGCTCCCGCGAGCGGTGGTCCAGCACGCCACTATCCATGGTCTGCCTGGCCTGCTTGATCGTGTCTTCCACCATCTTGAGCAGGCTCGCCTTTGCTGCCCGTGACGGGGCCACGTAGCCGGGCCGCAGCGCAAACGACAGGAAGTCGAAGCCGGTGGCGGTGGTGCCATGCGCGGCCTTGGGATCGTCGCCAGCGAAGGGGTCACGTGCCGACAGGCCACGTGCCTTCAGCATCTGCAATCCCTGCTGGAACGCGCGCTGTGCCGTGCGGCGATCCTGCGCAAGCACCACGAAGTCATCAATGTAGCGCACGGTGACGGTGCCCGCGGTGTTCAACGCCCGGTCGAAGTCATGCAGCAGCAGGTTGCCGCACCACGCGGACAGCGAAGATCCCTGTGGCACGCCGGTCGTAGCGTCTGGAAAGTAGTGAAGCCACCCTCGCTCCCGCAGCTCGGCCTCGTTGGCGAGGTCAGTTCGCAAGGCTGCGCCGAGCATGGTGGCGAAGGCAGCATCGCCCGTTTCCTGCCGCACCTGGTCAAGGATGGGTGGCCGGGGGATGCGGGTGAAGAAGTCGCTGATGTCGGATCGCACGAAGTACCGGGCGCCGGCCTGCATGGCGGCCTGGATCAGCCGCACGGCGTCGGGTGGGCCACGCTCCGGGATGCCGCCAACGCTGGTAGGCGTTTCGACCAGTTCGGGCAGTCCGCCGAGGCGTTGCCGTATCTTCGGCTCACGGGTTTGCAGCACGTCGAGCATGGCGCGCTGCACCACCCTGTTGCGCAGCGGCGCGACGACGATGCCTCGGCGCGCGTCCGATCCAGGCTTCTTCCGCTTGGCGTAGCCCTGCTGGGGATCGAAGATCGGCTTGCCCTGCCGCAGGTCGCTTTGCAGTTCCCGCAGGAAGCCCGGCAACTCGCCACGGATGGCATCTACCTGGGCGCGCACCTCCGGGTTGCCTGATGTTCGTGCGCTGGTTTCCACGGCCTGCCACGCCGCCAGCAGGGCGCGTGTGGTCCGCATCCTGCCGAGCAACAGGGAGGGCGATCGCTGATCCCCCTCCCGCTGTGCTTCGACGGGTCCCACCACTAGGCCAATACCCGCCCCTGTCGCAGGTGTCGGGTGTCCCCGGAGGCGAAGGCCGGGCCGAAGCCCAGAGCTGCGCCGATCCGCACCTCGACGGCTAGGCCGCCTTGGCGTCCGGCTCGCTGGGTGGCCGCGTCGGGTGACGCGGGCCCGGTCGGGCCGGCAAGATCCGTGGCCGAGAGGATCACGAGGATCAACCCGGCCAAGCGCGCCGCGATGGCGCGAGGCTTGGGAGAACGTTGGGACATCTTCGCAGGCTCCACCCTAAAGGGTTTTTGCCGAGGTCAAGCCCCTTCGCCGCCCGGCCCGCCCCCCGGCTGCAAGAATGCGGAACGGCTGCCTGGTGGCCCCCAATCGTGAGGGTGGCAGCAGCCGTGGCCCGCAAGGCCCAGGGTCGGGTGTCCCCGGAGGCGAAGGCCGGGCCGAAGCCCAGAGCTGCGCCGATCCGCACCTCGACGGCTAGGCCGCCTTGGCGTCCGGCTCGCTGGGTGGCCGCGTCGGGTGACGCGGGCCCGGTCGAGTCGCATGAACAACGGAACGATAGCGCTGTTTACGGAGTGCACCAACAGCGTAGCTGACCGCAGGTCCTCCACCACGGGTAGATGCTGGCTAGCCTCAACGGAACGCGCCTCTAAGTTCGACCCCGCTCAACGGCTATCTCCCCAGCAGGGCTACTGCCCTGCGCGCTCCAAGCTAGGCACTCATGTCATCCTCGGTATCGAAGAGCCTCGACGAGAATGGCGAAAGCGGGCGTGGGCTGCCGCCGGCTCGGGTAGTAAAGGTGGTAGCCCGTGAAGGGTGGACACCAATCCTCGAGCACACGGATGAGCCGGCCGTCAGCAAGCTGCGCTGCCACATGATCTTCCATCACGAAGGCCAAGCCGAAGCCGTCCTCGGCAGCACGCGCCACCATGGCCGAGTTGTTAAACGCCAACTGACCTTCGACCCGGACCCGGACCTCCCGGCCGTCCTTTTCCAGCTCCCAAGCGTAGAAGCCGCCAGCCGTGGGAAGGCGCAGGTTGATGCAGCGGTGCCCTGCGAGGTCCTGTGGGACGAGGGGAATGGGATGGTTGGCGAAGTAGGTGGGTGAGCCAACCACAACCATCCGCAGGTCAGGTCCGATCCGGGTCGCCACCATGTCCCTCGCCACAGCCTCCCCGATCCGCACCCCCGCATCGAAGCGGCCGGACACGATGTCGACGAGGCTGGAGTCGATGCTCAACTCGACCTTGATGTCCGGATAGGCTGGCAGCAGTCGGTGGAGCGCCGGCCACAGCACGGTGGTCGCGGCATGCTCGGAGGCGGTGATGCGGACCGAGCCGGCTGGCCGCTCGCGCATAGCGCCGAGCGCGGCGAGCTGCCCCTCAATGCTGTCGAAGGCGGGAGTCAGCGTCCCTAGGAGGGCCTCCCCTGCTTCGGTGGGAACCACGCTGCGCGTGGTGCGCGTGAGCAGGCGGACGCCCAGCCGAGCTTCCAAACGCTTAATCGTGTGGCTGAGCGCTGATTGCGACGTGCCGAGCTTGGCCGCGGCGCGCGTGAAGCTCCCAGCCTCCGCCACGGCCATGAACGCTCCCAGGTCCGCAAGGTCCTCACGCCGCATTCATGAACCCCAGATATAGCTTCGTGCGGATTACAATGACTAATCGCATCCGAACACCTCGACTATGTCAGCCGTCACGCTGGAGGACGGCTCATGGACATCAAGCGCGTAGGATCCCAGCCCTCAGCCCGAGGGCCTGCTGATTACTTCACGGGTGCAGTTCGGGTGGATGCCCCCTTCGCCGGCAGTGGCGGACTTTCCGGGGCGCTCGTCACCTTTGAGCCTGGCGCCCGCACCGCGTGGCATACCCATCCGCTTGGACAGACAATCCTGATCGTGTCCGGTCTCGGCCGAGTGCAGCGCGAGGGCGGTGCGGCTGAGACGGTGCGCCCGGGTGACATCGTATTCTTCGCACCCGGCGAGAAGCACTGGCACGGGGCGACGGCACACTGCGCCATGAGCCACATCGCCATCGCCGAGAAGCAGGACGGCCAGGCAGTGACCTGGCTGGAGCAGGTGACGGACGAGCAATACGCGGCAGGAGGCGAATGATGCCGGTGGAGCAGAGCGCCGCACAGAAGGCCTACGGCGATGTGGCACCCGGCTTGGCTGACCTTTCTGACCGCGTGCTGTTCGGTGAGGTGTGGGAGCGTCCAGGCCTGTCCAAGCGGGACCGCAGCCTCATTACCGTGGCAGCCCTGGTTGCCGGCTACCGCCACAATGAGTTGCCGGGCCACTCCCGCCGCGCCCTCGCCAATGGCGTAACGCGGGAGGAGCTGACCGAACTCATCACTCACCTCGCCTTCTACGCGGGCTGGCCAGCAGCGAACACGGCCGTGCCCGTGCTGCGCGCCGCCTTCGCCGAGCTCGACAAGCAACCGGAGTAGGGATCATGCAGACACGCACGCTTGGGGCCAGCGGCCTCCAGGTTTCCGCACTCGGGTTGGGTTGCATGGGCCTGAGCTACGGCTATGGCCCGGCAACCGAGAGGCAAGCCGCCATCCAGCTCATCCGTGCTGCCTTTGAGCGCGGGGTCACGTTCTTCGACACGGCCGAAGCCTATGCGCAGGGTGCCAACGAGCAACTGCTCGGCGAAGCTGTGGCACCGTTCCGTGACCAGGTGGTGATCGCCACCAAGTTCGGCTTCCAGGACGGCGACGCCAGCAAGGGCCAGGACAGCCGACCGGAGCGAATCCGCGAAGTCGCCGACGCCGCCTTGAAGCGGCTGCAGACCGACCGCATCGACCTGTTTTACCAGCACCGCGTGGATGCCAACGTTCCCATGGAAGACGTGGCCGGCACCGTGCGTGACCTGATCCAGCAGGGCAAGGTGAAGCACTTCGGCATGTCTGAGGCTGGGGTGGAGTCGATCCGTCGTGCCCACGCCGTGCAGCCCGTGGCAGCGCTGCAGAGCGAGTATTCGCTGTGGTGGCGCCAGCCGGAGCAGGAGATCCTGCCGCTCTTGGAGGAGCTTGGCATCGGTTTCGTGCCGTTCAGCCCGCTTGGCAAAGGGTTCCTCACCGGGGCGATCAATGCTGGCACCAGCTTCGACAAGACGGACTTCCGCAACGTCGTGCCGCGCTTCTCGGAGGAGAACCGCCGGGCGAACCAGGGCTTAGTGGATGTGCTGGGGCAAATTGCCGCCGAACGCGGAGCCACGCCGGCTCAGATCGCGCTGGCCTGGCTGCTCGCGCAGAAGCCCTGGATCGCGCCCATTCCGGGCACCACCAAGCTGCACCGGTTGGAGGAGAACCTCGGCGGCGCTGACATCGTGCTGACCCCGGACGATCTCCTGGCCATCCAGGACGCTCTATCCGGGATCACCGTTCAGGGCGACCGCTACCCGGCGCACCTCCAAGCCAGGGTTGGGCGCTAAGCGCGGCACCGATGAGCAGTATGAAGAACGTCATCGTTGTGATTGGAGCCGGCTCGATCGGCCAAGCCATCGTGCGCCGCGTGGGTGCCGGCAAGCATATCCTGCTGGCTGACTTGCGGGCAGAGAATGCTGAGGCGGCGGCCAAGACCCTGACCGATGCCGGGTTTGAGGTTTCCACCGCAGAGGTGGATATCTCGTCGCGCAGTTCGGTTCACGCCCTGGTGGAAGCAGCGACAGGGCTGGGTGAAGTAACAGGCGTCATCCACGCCGCCGGTGTGTCGCCTTCCCAGGCATCACCGTACACGATCCTAAGAGTCGACCTCTATGGCACTGCCCTGGTGCTCGAGCTCTTCGGTGAGGTTATCGCTCGCGGTGGTGCTGGAGTGGTCATCGCGTCGCAGTCGGGCCATCGTTTGCCAGCGCTTTCGACGGAGCAGAATGCGCTGCTGGCCACCACCCCAACGGAAGAACTGCTAACTCTGCCCATGTTGCAGCCCAGCGAGGTGAAGGACTCACTGCATGCCTATCAGCTCTCCAAGCGAGGGAACTCGCTGCGGGTCATGGCTGAGGCCGTGCGTTGGGGGAAGCGTGGTGCCCGTGTCAACACGATTAGCCCCGGCATCATCATAACTCCGCTGGCAAACGACGAGCTGAAGGGACCTCGTGGGCCGGGCTACCGGCGCATGATGGAACTCTCGCCTGCTGGAAGGGCTGGCACCCCAGATGAGGTCGGGACCGTAGGCGCGCTGCTCATGAGCACCGAGGGCGCGTTCATCACGGGGAGCGACTTCCTCATGGATGGCGGGGTTACCGCATCATATTGGTTTGGTGATCTCAAGCCTCAGTAGGGGTTTGACGCTGACCTGACTGCCGTACTGGAAATCGCTCTTCGCTATCTGCGGAGGTGCACTTCCCTGGGACGGTCAGGGCCGGCATCCGTGGTTCTACCCCTAGGATGCGGTAAACACTGGCGCGGCCGATCCCCAGGCGCCGGGCAATGTCCACTGGCCGCACCCCCTCGGCCTTGAGGCGCGCGACCTCGGCCGCCTGGCGCTGCGCAGTGGGGGCGCGGCCCTGGTACTTTCCTTCCGACTTCGCCTTGACGATGCCCTCGCGCTGCCGCTCCAGCATGAGGCCACGCTCGAACTCCGCCACCGCGCCGAGCATGGTCAGCATGAGGCGCCCGGTGGGAGTGCTGGTGTCGAGTTCCTGCCCGCCCATGGACAGGACGCGCAGCGCCGCGCCGGCCGCCTCGATGCGGGCCAGCAGCGCCAGCAAGTCGGCCACCGAGCGGGCCAGGCGGTCTGGCTTCGTCACCACCAACGTGTCGCCCACGCGCAACTGGGCCAGTGCTGCGTCCAGCTGCGGGCGCTGCGCCACCGAGGACACGCGCTCCGACAGGATGCGCTGGCAGCCGGCGGCGCGCAGGTCGCGCTCCTGGCCTTCCAGGCCGGCAAGCTGTTCGACGGTCGAGGTGCGGGCGTAACCGATGTTCATGGCTGCAAACTGTCTCACAGGTTCTAAGACGTTCTAACGGGCAACCGTCCCAAATGGCAAGAACCATCCTTGCGAGACACTTTGAGGTATGCGGCGGCGATGGCGTGAGACGCCTCACAAGGGGTTGCCCTATTTAGACAACCGACCAGCGCATCGATTGCGTCCTGGGCAGGCACGAATTGCAAGCAGAGCCGTTACGCCACCAGACCCAAGCGCTGAGGCGAGGTACCATCATCGATTGTACGCGCGTCAGCCCACTCACAGGCGGTCGAGAAGGAACCAGTGCTTGACCGATGAAGGAGCCGGCGACGGCCTCAGCGGCTTGGTTACCAGCCTGCCGCAACTCGTCTTCGGCTGCCGCGGCAGCGGCGAGCGCACTTGGCCCAGTCCGCAGTGGGCGGTGTTCACCGGCCTTCCCGCAGCCAGGAGCCTCGCTTTCGGCTGGCTCGCTGCGCTGCACCCCGACGATCGCCGGGCAACCGTGGACGCGTGGGCCGGCGCAGCGACGACGGGCGAGTACGTCGTCGAGCACCGTATACGCCGGGCTTCGGACGACACCTACCGATGGCACCAGACCCGCGCTGTGCCTCTCCAAGGACCTCCGCTTACCCTACCGGGTGGCACTGTGGAGTGGGTGGGCGCCTCGGTGGACGTGGAAGACCTGTACCGCTTGCGGCTGGAGGTGGCGCAGGCCGAGGAGCAGCTGCGCACCCTGGTTGAAGGTGTGCCCCAACTTCTCTGGCGTTCCTGTGACATGGGTAATTGGACGTGGGCCAGCCCGCAGTGGCTGAACTTCACCGGCCAGACACAGGAGGAGACCCACGGGCGCGGCTGGCTCAATGTGGTCCACCCTGAAGACCGCGAAGCCACCATGGCGGCTTGGTCCGTGGCGCGGCCGCACGGCAATCTTGATGTCGAATTCCGGGTGCGCCGCGCCGACGATGGCGCCTACCTCTGGCACCGCACGCGTTCGATGCCGGTGCGCGACGGGCAGGGTCGCATCGTCGAGTGGCTCGGCACCACCACGGACGTTCAGGATCTCAAGGAACTGCAGGAACAACAGCAAACGCTCCTGGTCCAGCTGCAGAACAGGACCCACGACTTGGCCGGCGAGATCAGGGAGCGGCAGGGGGTCGAGGCACGGCTGCGGCATGCCGCCGAGCACGACGACCTGACTGGCCTATGCAGCCGTAGCTTCCTCCTGGACCGCCTTGAGCTTGTGCTGAGCCGCCAGGACAACAGGGCGTTGCCCCGCTGCGCCGTGCTTTTTCTGGATCTCGACCGATTTAAGCTGGTCAACGACAGCCTTGGTCACCAAGCGGGCGACTTGCTGCTGGTCGAGGTCGGCAAGCGGCTGCGTGCCTGCCTGGGTCCGCAGGACACGGTGGCCCGCTTTGGCGGCGACGAGTTCGCCTTGCTGGTTGAAGGTGTCGGACACCCCGACGCCGCGGTGACGCTCGCCGGGCGGATCATCAAAGTCTTGCAACGACCCGTCCGGCTCGAACAGCGGGAGGTTTTCACCTCGTGTAGCATCGGTATTGTGCATGTGGACCACAATCACCCGGTCGCCGAGGCGGTGCTGCGCGATGCCGACATCGCCATGTACCACGCCAAGCGACAGGGCAGCGGCGGTTACGCCGTGTTCTCTCCGGCCATGCGCGACAACGCCGTCGAGGCGCTGGAACTCGGCACCGACCTGCGCAACGCCATCAGCCGAGGCGAATTCCGTCTGCACTATCAGCCGATCTACGACACCGCCGCAGGTACCGTGACGGGGGTCGAGGCGCTGGTTCGCTGGCAGCACCCGCAGCGGGGGCTGGTATCGCCTGCAGCTTTTATCGCGCTCGCCGAGGAAAGCGGGCTGATCCGGGAGATCGGCCACTGGGTGCTGCGGGAAGCCTGCACCCAGCTACGCGCCTGGTGCGACGCCTTTCCAGGGCTGAACCTCTACCTCAACGTGAACACCTCGGGGGCGGAGCTGCGTGATCCTGCCTACGTTGCCCACGTGCGGGAAGCTCTGTCTGCCATGCAGCTCGACCCTGGGAAGCTGCAGATCGAGGTCACGGAAAGCATCTTCCTGCAGCATGCCCAGCTGGTGGGCGGGGTGCTGAGCAGCATACGGGCGCTCGGCGTACGGGTGGCGTTGGACGATTTCGGCACCGGCTACTCGTCGTTGAGCTACCTGGACCGCTATCAGGTCGACACCATCAAGATTGATCGCTCCTTCGTGGCAGGAATGCCTGCCCGTCCTAAGGCGATCGCAATCGTCAGGGCTGTTGTCGAACTCGGGCACGCGATCGGGATCGGTGTCGTGGCGGAAGGTGTGGAGGAGGATGCCGAATTGCAGGTCCTGCGCGAGGTGGGCTGCAACTGCGTGCAGGGCTACCTTCTGGGCCGGCCCCTTCCAGCAAGCGACATCACCGGCCTTCTGGCCGCGCAGGTCGGAACAGCGCCGCGTTGATATTCCGGCGTGCGTGTTCACCGGTCTGCTGAACTACGCGTCTGCTCAACTGGATCCCGGTTTGGATAGACCGGTGATTGAGAGCATGCCAACCCCTACTAAGACAGCCGGGCCGGATCAGGCTGGCAGGAGGGGCCTCGATCCGCTCGCCCTGACCTACCGGGTACGCACAGGCAGCACGAGGACGTTGCTGGCCCGCGCTTGGCGGCCGGGCACAGTGGCGACGCGCAGGACGTAGCGCGCCCAGGTCCGCAGCGCCGCTTCCCGCTCGGTCAAGAACTCGTGCCGCTGGTAGATCGCCGCGACACCGTGGATCGTGCCTTGAACGTGGTTCAGCAGCCGATCCGCAACGTGCGGTGCCACGCCTTCCTGCGCCAACGCCGTCACACCCGTGCGGCGGAAGTCATGGAAGCGCCATGCTGGCGGCTCCGGTGGCGCTTCCTCATCGTCGGCGGTAGCGTCAGCGGCCTCAGCCGCTTCCTTTACCATTACCCGCAACAGCCGTTCCTTAGCGTTGGAGAAGCCGGAGATCGGCGTCTTGCCCGTGGTGCTGAACACCAGCTCGGCCCCCTTCGTCCGTGGGATGCTCCGCAGCTCGGCGCGTACCGGCTCTGCCAGGTGGACCAGGTGCGCCTTGCCGTTCTTCGCGCGCTCGGCCGGCACAGTCCAGGTGGACATGTCTGCGGCCAGCTCGGCCCAGCGCATACCGGCAACCTCGCCCTCGCGTTGCAGCGTCAGCAGCAGGACACGCACCCAGGGGCCATAGGGGAAGCCCAGCGCGGCCGATGCTCGCCATAGCGCCCCCAGCTCGGCATCCGACAGGCAACGGTCGCGGGGCACGTCCCTGCCCTCGGTCACGCGGCCAGAGAACGGGTTCAGTGGCACCAAGCCGCGCCGAGCTGCCCAGCCGAACATGGCGCGGGCATAAGCAAGACTGCGCCGCGCCATGACAGGGCCTCGATCCTCGGAAATGCCGTCGAGAGCGCGCTGCGCACCTGCCGCGTCAATGGAGTGCGCCGGCTTCTCCTTCAGCTTGGCGAGGTTCACCAGGAGCGCGCGGCGTGCCTCGGTGCGGTAGCTGGGCCGCCTGTCCCGCAAGCCGATGGATGCCCAGCGTTCCACCAATGCTCCGAAGGTCAGCGCATCGGCCTCGCTTTGCTTCCGCGCCGCCGCTTCAGCGGCCAGGGTGGAGCGGTTCTTCTCCCGCCGATCTGCCACCGGGTCGCCGCCGCCACGGGCCTGCGCACGGGCCTGCTCGGCTGCCGCCCGCGCCTGTGCTGGCGTCATCGCGCCGTAGTCGCCCAGAGTGAGGCGACGCACTGCGCCTGATCCAAGGCGATACTGGAACAGGAAGACCTTGCGGCCGGTGTCGGTGACGCGCACCCCGAAGCCCGGCAGCTCCGCATCGAACAGCATCAAGTCGCGGCGTCCAGGCGGACATGCGAGGGCGTCTATTTCCCGCTTACCCAGTCGGACCTTCCTGCGCGGTGGATCTTCGGAGCTGCCCACGCCTCTATCCCTTGGAACACCTGGAACACCTCACGAAAGGTAAGGTGTTCCAGCCTTACCGAGCCTAGAACACTGAAAGTGCTAATACTTCTATGTGTGGAACACCAAGAACACCTAGAACACCGCACTTTTCGTGTTCCCGGCCGCAGAGCAGAACATGCCTCGAACGTCCGACCCTGCACAGGGCGCAGACGCCGGTTTCCCGGACTCTTCCCGGACTCATTTGAGCGAGTAGTTGGGGCGGTTCCTGTCGCTCGATGGCGGAAGGCCCACTGGATATTGCTCTGTTATCGCTTGATTGTGTCGGCGCCTGGCGCGTGGCGGCGGGTCGTGGCGGGCTGCCCGAGCATTTTTGTAATCAGAAGGTCGGGGGTTCAAATCCCTCACCCGGCACCACGCCCCGCCAGAACTGAAACTCGCCAGGAAGTTTCTCAGATCGGCGACCTGCGGCAGCACCCCACGCCGACGAAGCACGAAGTCCTGCAGATCGTTAGGCCACCAGAGCGTCATCGATGTCGGCTTCAAGCCGCGGCTGGGCTCACCTTTCGTTTTTCATCTCGCCGAATGTCTTAAACAGAACTTAAAATGTCCTCTGGATTACGCCGGGCTCACGACCCTCGGCCGAAATGGGCTCTTCTGAGGACCGTCCATGGCACCCAGGCCTATCAACATCGAGCTGGTCCTATGGCGGACCCGCCGTGGCCTGACGCCGCTCGAGGCGGCCTCAGCGCTGTCGGTCGCGACCGAGGATTACCGGGGATGGGAGCGTGGTAAGCCCTGCCCCACCCCTGAGAACATCCTGGCGCTGATCTCCGGGATGGACGTTGCGATGCGCATCGACCGCATCGAGGCCGCGCCGGCGCCCATGGCCCGGGAAAGGTCCGGGATGCTGTCGCGCCTTCGTGGCGGGCTGTCCCAGCTGGTGCCGCGTGGGTTGCTGGACGGGGACTAGCGACCTCGCCAGCCGGACGTACCCTGTTCCGCTTATCCAGGGGCGGCATACTCAACAGGCACCACGGCCAGTGTTACGAGCCCGCCGGTGAGTTCTCTGGAGGGGTCCGTGTTCCTGCTACGCTGGCTGAGGTTCGATGGCCGCATTTCGCTGGGACGCTACTGGCTGACCTACGTGCTGCCGATTGGTGCCGCCTACATCCTGACCATCGCGCTTGATGCCTTGCTGTTCGGCAGCTCGGTCTTGCAGCAGGCCCCGACGATCGTTCCCACGGCCAGGGCTGCCGAGGCCACAGGCTACGAGTACCAGGTCGCCTTCCACGCCAACGCTCCCCTGACGATCGGCTGGTTCTGGCTGTCGCTGATCCCCGGCTTCGCCGGCATGACCAAGAGATGGCACGATCGCGGGCGCAGCGGCTGGTGGAACGCCCTGGTGCTGATCCCGGTGATCGGCTGGATCTGGCTCTTTATCAGCCTCGGGTGCCGCGACGGCCAGCGGGGGGCCAACCGCTATGGCCCCGATCCGATCACCCTGGCGATCTGAGAGGTTCCTGCCGGCAGGCAGGGCGGAAAGGGGCGGCCGGCACTGCCTCCTGCGCCCCTTCCCCGGCCTGCCGGTATGGCGCTGAGCAGACCGCCGGGACCGGATCTCGTCCGGCCCCGCCGCCCCTCTCAGTTCAGCCGCCGGCCTTCAGCAGCCCGGCGCGCAGCTCCGGCACCTGGGTCTGCGGCCCGATAAAGGTCGCCAGGATCACCCGCGCGAAGTTCTGGTCGCTGATATGGCCCAGCGGACGATTGTTCATGGTCACGTCCAGCCCCTGACGGGTGAACAGCAGCACGCCCGTGTCGCCCTGGCGGACCGCCGGCACCGAGGCCAGGAACTGCGCCACCTCGTCGGGGGGAAGCTTGCAGGGCGAGGTGCAATTCGCGTTCAGCCCGTCCTGCCAGGACTTGCGCGCGTCCTCCGCCTTGATGTCGCGCGAGAAGACGAACTGCACCAGCTTGGTCTCGTTGGAGTTCAGGATGGCGTTGGCGTTGGTGTTGGGGCGCTCGAGGTAGAGACCCGCGACGTAGATATGGACGTGCAGCACCGAGTAGGTGCGCATCCCCATCCCGTTCAGCACCAGGTTCTGCCCACCGATCTGGATGGTGTCCGCCATCCGGACCCCGCCCAACTCCGCCGCGGAAGCGCCGGATGCCCAGAAGAGGAAGCAAGCGGCCAGCAGGCGCTTCAACATGGTGACGACTCCGAAATTCGAGATGGAAGGACTTTGCTGAGCCTTTAGCGGAACGCCAGCGTACGAACTTGCACGAATGGGCGAGCACGGCTGCGGCGACGATCCACGATCGATCTTCGTCTTTCATCACATTTCACAAAATTCTCGCCGCCCCTGGCTGAAAGATCCCCCGCTCGGTGCCATCCTCCCGGGCAACCCGTTTCGCTGCCGAGGAAGCATCATGTCCCGCATCCACGTGATCCACGAGAATCCAGCGTGGCTTCCCCCGTTGGCGGAAGCCTTCGACCGCCGCGGCCTGCCCTGGACCGAGTGGGATCTGTCGGGCGGCGTGTTCGACCTCGCCGCCCCGCCGCCGGAGGGCGTGTTCTACAACCGCATGAGCGCCTCCTCGCACACGCGCGGCCACCGCTACGCGGCGGAGTTGACCGCGGCGGTGCTGGCCTGGCTGACGCAGCACGGGCGCCGGGTGGTCAACGGCCCGCGTGCCCTCGACCTCGAGATCAGCAAGGCCCGGCAGTACGCCGCCCTCGAGGCCGCCGGCGTCGCGGTGCCGCGCACGGTACTGGCGCTGGGCGACACGGACCGCGTGGTGAGCGCGGCGCGCGAGCATTTCGCGGGCGGCCCGGTGATCCTGAAGCCCAATCGCGGCGGCAAGGGCCTGGGCGTGCGGCTCTTCTCGGGCGCCGAGGCGCTGGAAGCGCATCTGCGCGCTCTGCCGGAGGACGAGCACCCCGCCGACGGGCTGTGGCTGCTGCAGGAACACATCCGAGCCGAGCGCCCGGTGATCACCCGCGCTGAGTTCGTGGGTGGCCGGTTCCTGTACGCGGTGGAGGTCGACACCTCGGCCGGCTTCGAGTTGTGCCCCGCCGATGTCTGCGCCGTGGACGACGCCTTCTGCCCGGTGGGCGAAACGCCGGCGGCGAATGCCTCGCTGGCCCCGGCCGCCCCGCGCTTCCGCGTGCTGGAGGAAGGCATCGATGCCGGGCTGCGCAGCCGCCTCGAAGCCTTCCTGGCCGCCAACGGCACCGAGGTCGCGGGCGTCGAGTTCATCCGCGGCACTGATGGCCGGTTGCTGACCTACGACCTCAACACCAACACCAACTACAATGCCGAGGCCGAGGAAAAGGCCGGCATCCTGGGCACCGACCGCTCCGGCCCCGGCGCCATCGCGCGCTTCCTGGGCGAGGAGTTGGGTCGCACCGTCAGCGCGGCTGCCTGATCTCGCCGACGGGGCGCCTCAGTCGAGGTGTGCCCCGCCGTCGCGACCCACGGCGATCACCGGCGGCAGCCGGTGCGCCCGCTCAGGCTGGGCGGCCTCCCCTGCCCCCACCAGTCCCCAGAAGCGCAGGATCTGCCCCGGCGCGTCGATCCCGACATCGAGCAGGAAGGGACCGGCGACGCCGCTCTGGTTCTCGCCCGTGCCCGGGGCCAGCGGCACGCCGTGGCCCATCCCGGTGATCAGGTGGCTTTCCACCACCACGCGCCCTGAGGCATCGCGCCAGCGCTGCTGGTGATCCTGGCCTTCCACGCGGCGTTCCGCCGTGTCCGGCGAAAGCCCGTGCAGCGGCAGCCACTGCTTCACGATTTCCTCGGCATTCACCGGGCGGACGGTGTGGTCGGCCTCGCCCTGCCAGACCGCGAGGCGCGGCCAGGGACCGCGATGGGGCGAGGCGGTGCGGACCAGCTGCGCCCATTCCTCGGCCGGGCGCGGACGGCCGGTGTACATCGCCTCGAAGGCCTGGCCCACGCCCTGCGCCGCGGCGTAGGGAAGGCCGCCGATGATGGCGCCGCCGGCGAAAACCTCCGGATAGGTGGCCAGCATCACCGCCGTCATGCCGCCGCCCGCCGACAGGCCGGTGACGAAGACGCGGCCCTCGTCCAGCCGGTGGTGCTCCACCGCCCAGGCGATCATGGCACGGATCGAGGCGGCCTCGCCCTGCCCGCGCGTGGTGTCGCCGGGCTCGAACCAGTTGAAGCAGGTCTTGGGGTTGTTGGCGCTCCGCTGCTCGGGCAGCAGGACGGCGAAGCCGTGCCGGTCCGCCAGCGTGGACCAGCCGCAGCCGCTGTTGAAGCCCGCCGCGTCCTGGGTGCAGCCGTGCAGCGCCACCACCAGCGGGGCACCGGGCGGCAGCTCGGCCGGAACGTGAAGGAACATCCGCAGCGCGCCGGGATCGGGGGCAAAGCCGGTGACCTCCCGCAGCGCGCCGCCCTCATCCGCGGTGGCGGGGCGGGCGGTGTCGGCCTGCTGGAAAGGCGAGAAGCCCGTCGTGCCGGCCTGCGAAAACGGTGCGAAGCCTGCGGCGCCGGCCAAAGGGTTGCCCAATGGGTTGCCCAGGGGATTACCCAGCGGGTTGCCGAAGCCGGCCATCGGGGTGCCGGGCATGTTCCAGGACTTACGCTGACGCAGCAGGTCTGAGATGGGCCGACGCGGTACGCGCATGCTGGCATCCTCTCCGTAGGTGGGAGGGGGCGCCGTTCTTGGCAGCGTCATCCCTGTGCGCAGATAGTTGGGCCTCTTGCTGCACCGCAGCAAGAGGCCCCACGAAGCTGTGCCTCCAGGGGAGCCCTCAGGATGTCAGGCCGGCGTCAGCCCGCGGCGTTGCCGGCCGTGATGGCGTCTGCGAAGCTGCGGTCCAGCACCTCGGCCGCCGAGATCTCGCTGCGCACCAGTCGCGCGCGGCGGTACAGCTCGATGTTGCGCTGCTCATCCGCCACCACGCTGTCGTCGATCGCCACCACCCGGGTGCGGGCGCGGGTGAACCAGCGCTCCGCCACGGGCTCCGGGATGCTCATCAGCTCCGACCAACTCTTGCTGTAGCCGGCGACGTTCTCGTTGGCCCAGCGGCGCGCCGCGGCGAGGCGGCGGACGAACTCCGTCAATTCCGGCCGGCGTGCCGCGATGGCGTCGCTGCGGGCGGCCTGGAAGCTCAGCCCCGGGGTGATGCGGTTGCCGTTCACCAGTGCGCGGGAGCCCGCGAGCACTTCCTCCTGCGACACGTAGGGTTCCCAGGTGGACCAGGCATCCACCGCGCCGCTGGAATAGGCGGCCTTGGCATCGGCGGGCAGCAGGAAGACGAGCTGCACGAAGTCGGCCGGCAGCTTCGCGTCCTCCAGCGCCGCCAGCACCAGCTGGTGCCCGATGGAGCCGCGCCCGGTGGCCACGCGCTTACCCTTGAGGTCCGCCAGCGACTTCGCCGGGCTGTCCTTGGTCACCAGGATGGCGAGGCCGTCCTGCCCCTGCCGGGTGGCGGCGATGGCCTTGATCGGCGCGCCCGCCGCCACGCCGAAAGTGAAGGGCGCGTCGCCCACGAGGCCGGTCTCGATGGCGTTGGCGTTCAGCGCCTCCACCAGCGGGGCGGCGGCGGGAAACTCGCTCCAGGTGATGGGCACGGGAAAGTCCTTGAGGACGCCCGCGGCCTCCATCACCGCACGGGCATTGCCGCGCTGGTCGCCGACGCGCAGCGCCGTGCCCTGGGCGCGCAGCAGTCGGGGCGCCGCGAGGACCGCGGAGCCGGCCAGCGCACCGAGGAGGATCTGACGACGCTGCACGGTCATTCCGCCGCCACCTGGAAGCCGCCCGCCGCGGAGGCCGCGAGACGCTCGCGCACCAGTCGCCGGGTGATCGGCAGCAGTTCGCGCCCGTATTCCACCGCATCCTCCAGCGGGTTGAAGCCGCGGATCAGGAAGGTGGTCACGCCCAGCGCGTGGTATTCAAGGAAGGCCTCCGCCACCTGCTCCGGCGTGCCCACCAGGGCGGTGGTGTTGCCGCGTGCCCCGGTTTCGCGGGCGATGGCGGTGTAGAGGCGCCCTTCCGGCCGGTCGCCCTGCGCCGCCGCGGCCAGCAGCCGCTGCGAGCCCGCATTGGCCGGCGCCCCGCCACGGCCCAGCGCCGCCTGCCCGCGCACCTCGCGCACGCGGCCCAGGATGCGCTCGGCCTTTGCCCAGGCCTCATCCTCGGTGGGGGCCAGGATGGGGCGGAAGCTCAGGGAGAAGCGGACCTCGTTCTCGCGGCCGTGCTTCGCCGCTTCCTCGCGAACGCGGCCCACGATCTCGCGCACCTGGGCCTGCGTTTCACCCCACAGGGCGTAAACGTCGGCATGCTTGCCGGCGACGCGCAGCGCCGCTTCGGACGCACCGCCAAAATAGATCGGGATGCGCGGCCGCTGCACCGTGTGGACCTCGGGCGAGGCACCCTTGATCCGGTAATAGGTGCCCTCGTGGTCCACCGGCCCATCGGCGGCCCAGATGCGCTTGAGGATGTCGACGTACTCGTCCGTCCGGGCGTAGCGGTCGTCCTTGCCCAGCCAGTCACCGTCGCGCGCCTGATCGGTGTCGTCGCCGCCGGAGATCACGTGGATCGCGGCGCGGCCGCCGGTCAGCTGGTCCAGCGTGGCGTAGTCGCGGGCGGCCAGGCTCGGCGCGCGGAAGCCCGGGCGGTGCGCCACCAGGAAGCCGACCTTCTTGGTGTGCGCCCCGGCATGCGCCGCGATCTGGAAGCCGTCGGGACCGTTGCTGTACCAGCCAATCAGGATACGGTCGAAGCCACCCTCGTCATGCGCCTGCGCCGAGGCCACGAGGTAGCCGGGGTCGATGGCCGGACCGCTGGCGGGATGGATCTCGCTCTGCTGACGCGGCTGGATCATGCCGATGAACTCGACGTCGCCGGGGTTCAGGGCTGCGGGATTGGTCATGGTGGAACTCTCCTCAGCGGGTGGCGAGGGCGCGGCGGCCGGCGGCGGCATAGGCACTGTCGGGCTGCGGCGTGTGGATACGGGCGCAAAGAACGTCGCGCAGGTGGCGCTCCAGCGGATTGGCGCGGGCGATGCCGTGGTTGCCGCACAGCGCCACGGCCTCGTTAACGGCGGCGATGCTGTTCTCGGCGGCGAGCGTCTTGATCAGCCCGGCCTCGGTGGCGGGCAGCGCCTCCTCGGCAGCGCCCGAGGCGATGAGGCGGTCATTGGCGAGAAGCAGCGCGTCGATGCGGCCCACCGCCTCCTGCATGCGCGGCAGGGTGGCGAGCGGCGCGCCGAGGCTGGTGGGCACGCGCTCGCGCAGGAACTGCACCAGCCAGTCGCGCGCAGACCAGGCGACGCCGGTATAAAGCGCCGCGATCGGCAGGGTGTTCCAGCCGGCCTGCCGCGCATCGGGCGGCGGCCAGTCGGCCGGCAGACGCAGTTCCACCGCGTGATCCAGCGGCACCAGCACGTCCTCGAACACCACGTCGTGGCTGCCCGAAGCGCGCAGGCCGGCGGCGTCCCAGGTTTCCTCGATGCGGATGCCCGGCGTGTCGGCGCGCACGGCGATCATGCCGGTGCGCGGCGCGGCTTCGTCGGTGCGCAGCCACACCAGCATCCAGCGCAGCGCCGGGCTGCCGGTGGAATAAATCTTCCGCCCGCTGATGCGCCAGCCCTCCGGCGTCAGGCGCGCCGTGGTGGCAGGCAGCCCGCCGCGGGCCGGCGTGCCGAGCTCGGGCTCCACGCGCAGGGCATTGATCAGTTCGCCACGCTCCACCGCGCCACGGCCGATCAGGCGCACCAGCGCTTCAGGCGCGTTTCCGTTGGTGGTGAGGCCGCGCAACTGGATCAGCTGCATGGCCAGCACCAGCGCGGTGGCCGGGCAGCCGCGCGCGACGCGGCCCACCAGCCGGGTGACGCGCTGCAGCCCTGCTTCCTCGCCCCCGTCGGCCCGGCGGGCGGTGAGGCCCAGCAGGCCGGCCTCGTGCAGGGCGGCGAAGTTCTCGTGCGGGAAGCTGCCGTCACGGTCGTGACGGGCCGCGCGCGCCGCGAAGTCGCGCACGAGGTCGCCCAGCGGGTCGGAGCGCAGGAGGATGCCGTCCATCATGCCGCGAGTTCCAGCCGGCGCGCGAAATCGCGGTCCCACAGCGGCGCCACCTGAACGCCGGCGGGCAAGAGGCCCAGCGTGGCGAACTCGTCGGCCACCGCTTGGTGCGAGGCAACCGCCGCGTCGTCCGGCACGGCAAGGCGCCGCGGCTGGCTGACGTGGTCGAGCAGGTCGCGGATCAGGTTCTCTGGCACGTTCAGCGCGCGAGACTGCGCCGCCGCGTAGTCCGCGTGGTGGTCGTCGATCCACAGGAAGGCGCGGGAGATGCGCCCGAGATGGTCAGCAATGGCGGCGGCCCGCGCCGGGTCCGCCAGCGCATCCGGATGCGCGAAGACGAGGTAGTTGCCCGACAGGATGCCGGCGGCGTTGCGCAGCTGCCGCGCCCCGGCCTGCCGCGCCAGCGGCACGGAATAGCCGTAGATCGCCCAGGCATCGAGCGCACCGCTGCGGAAGGCCGCCTGCCCGTCGCTGGGCGAAAGGTTCACCGCCTGGATGTCGCGGAACGTCAGGCCCGCGTCGCGCAGCATCCGGTTCAGGTAGTAGTGCGTGGTGGTGCCGCGCACGTAGCCGACGCGCTTGCCCCGCAGTCCGGCGATGTCCTTCACCTCGGAGCCCTCCGGCACCAGCACCACCTGCTCGTTCACGTCGCCACGGATCACCGCGATCACCTTGATCCGCGCGCCCGAGGCGGCGGCGAAGGCGGGCGGGATCTCGCTGCCGTAGGCGAGGTCGATGGCGCCGGCGTTCATCGCCTCCACCATCAGGTTGCCGCCGCTGAACTCGGACCAGTCCACGCGGTAGGGCGGGTGGTCCTGCCCGGCGAGGCGCAGCAGCAGGGCGTCGCCGGCCTTGTACTGCGCGGCGCGCAGCGTGGTGCCGGCAGGCACCTGGGAGGCAGGAGTGCCGGCAGGCACTCGGGAGGCAGTGCCGCCAGCGGGCGACGGGGCGGCATCGGCGGGCGCCGTGGCGGCCCGGGCAACGCCGCGCAACAGGAAGGGCGTGGCGAGCGCACCCAGCAACAGGGCGCGACGATCAGGGGCACGCATCACGCGGCGCTCCGGACGTGTTCCTCGACGCCCAGTTCCCGCAGCAGCCGCCCGCGCAGCGCGGCGAAGCCGTGGTCAGCATGGGCGCGCGGACGATCCAGCGCCACGGGGATATCGGCGGCGATGCGGCCACGGTCGAGCACCAGCACGCGGTCGGCCAGCAGGATCGCCTCGTCCACGTCGTGGGTGACGATCAGCGTGGTCGGCCCGTGGGCGCGCCACAGGTCCAGCACCAGCGCGTGCATGCGAATGCGCGTCAGCGCGTCCAGCGCGGCGAAGGGTTCGTCCAGCAGCAGCAGCTGCGGCTCCCGCACCAGGGCACGGGCGAGCGCGGAACGCTGCGCCTCGCCGCCCGACAGCGTGGCCGGCCAGGCGGTCAGGCGGTGCGCCAGCCCGACCTCGCCCAGCGCGCGCTCGGCCCGGCCGCGCGTGTCGGCGCCACCCAGGCCCAGCGTCACGTTCTCCCAGACCTTTTTCCAGGGCAGCAGGCGCGGCTCCTGGAACACCGCCGACACGGTGGCGGGCAGCGCGATATCGGCATCCGCCGGCACCGGGTCGAGGCCCGCCAGCGTGCGCAGCAGCGTGGTCTTGCCCGATCCGCTGCGGCCCAGCAGCGCAGTGAAGGAGCCGGGCTCGAGCTGGAGGTCCAGCGCGTCGAGCACGGTGTTGTCGCCGAAGCGGCGGGTCAGCCCGCGGACGGAAACGCCGCGGCGATCATTCGTGGTCATGGGGTTCAGCCCTTCACCAGGGTCGGACGCCAGGCGAGCGCGCGGCGTTCCACGGCGCGCATCAGCGCGTCGGCACCCAGGCCTAGCAGCGCGTAGACCACGAGGCCCACCACGATCACGTCGGTGCGCAGGAAGTCGCGGGCGTCGTTGATCAGGTAGCCGATGCCCGAGGTGGCATTGATCTGCTCGGCGATCACCAGGCTCAGCCAGGCGGTGCCCAGCGCGTAGCGCAGGCCGACGATGCCCGACGGCAGCGCGCCGGGCAGGATCACGTGGCGGATCATGCCGCGCCGGTCGAGACCGAAGACGCGCCCGGCCTCCACCAGCTTCGGGTCGACGCCGCGGATGCCGGCGAACAGCGTGAGGTAGACCGGGAAGCTGGTGCCCAGCGCGACCAGGGCGATCTTGGGTGTCTCCCCAATGCCGAACCACAGGATGAACAGCGGCACCAGCGCCAGGAAGGGCAGCGTGCGCAGCATCTGCAGCGGCGCGTCCACGATCTCTTCGCCGAGCTTCGACAGGCCGGCGACCAGTGCGAAGGCGGTACCCAGCGTCACGCCGATGGCGAGACCGCTGGCGACCCGGCCCAGCGACACCAGCAGGTGGTGCGGCAGCTCGCCAGACAGGGTCAGCTCCCAGGCGGAGGCGATCACGGTGGACGGCGCCGCCAGGGTGCGCGGGGCGATCAGCCCGGCCATGGAGGCCGCCTGCCACAGCAGAACGAGCACCAGGGGCGACAGGAAGCGGCGATAGCGCGCGAGGTCGAGGCGCGGCGCTGCCGCGGCGCCACGGCTGGCGAAGGAGGGCGAGGCGGAAGCCGGCGCGGCGGCGCGCGTCACGGCGCGGGCGGCAGCGCGCCGGGTGGCGCCGAGAACCTGCGTGTCGGACATGGAAAACTCCGGGCGGCACCGGGCCGCGGGCGGGTGGGGAGGTTCGGTGGCGAAGGGGCTCGGCAGATCAGGCCCGACACATCGACATCACGCGCGCGCCGCAACGGCCCCGCGCACCGGGCACGGGCGGGAGGAACGAATCAGTCGGAGGCGGTGCGTGAAGCATGCCCCGAAGGTAGGGAGGGATATTAACACGATAAATAGTCGTGTTTTCTGAACTTCTTCCCCTCGCCAGCAGGAAGAATCTCCCGCGCCATGGCCGCGGGGTGGTTATTCCTCCCCGCCCTCCCCCGGCTGCCCCCGATCACGGAAAGCGGCGCGATTCAGCGGGTAGGCGGTGGTGTGCTTGATCCGCTCCATCGCGAAGCGGGAGGTCACGTTGCGCAGCGGCACGGCCTCGATCAGGCGCTTGTAGAAGCCGTCATAGGCGGCCATGTCCGCGACGGCCACGTGCAGCATGTAGTCGATCTCGCCCGCCATGCGGTGGGCTTCCATGATCTCGGGCATGCGCTGCACCATGTCGGCGAACTTCGCCAGCCAGGCCGGCGTGTGGTCGGCCGCCTCGATCGCCACGAAGACCGTCAGGCCGACGCCGACCTTCTCGGGCGCCACCAGCGCCACGCGCCGGGTGATGACGCCGCTGGCTTCCAGCTTCTGCACGCGCTTCCAGCAGGGCGTGGCCGAAAGCCCCACGCGATCCGCCATCTGGGCGATCGACAGGGTGGCATCGGCCTGAAGCAGCGTCAGGAGCTTGCGGTCGATCTCGTCCATCGGGTGTTCCACGCTTTGCTATCGCGTGATGTTGCGACCACGCGGCGGCCGGGGCGTCAAGCCGCCGCCTCCCCTGAGACAGCATGCGCCGCGGCGGCGTCGATGGTGCCGAAAAGGTCACGGCGGAGTCGCAATCAATCGTCAGGGTTAAACCTTCGGTCATTCCGGGCGCTGAACCTCCGGCCTGGGAGACGGAAAAAAGGACGATTCCGTGTGTGACGTGCTCGTGGTGGACGATGATGACCTGGTGCGGATGACCCTCTCCTCGGTGCTGGAAATGGAGGGGTGGGACGTGCGCGAGGCGGGCTCGCCGCAGGAAGCCCTGCGGGCCGGCGAGATGGGGGCGCACTGCCACCTCCTGGTCACCGACATCGACCTCGGCACGGAGGAGAACGGCTTCGACCTTGCCGCCCGGCTCCGCCGCGTGCATCCGGAGGTGCCGGTCGTCTACGTCAGCGGCCGTCCCTGGCTGTTCGATGGCCGCGTCATGGGTGCCGACGAGCGCAGCCTGGCGAAACCTTTCCGGACGGAGGACCTGACCCGCATGGTGCGCGAGCTGCTGCAGGGTCGCTGCTGAGGCCCTTGCCCATCCGGGTCGATGACATCTCCGCGCAGCCTCGCTGAAATTCCCCGCGGGCGGGTTGCCAGCGGAACAATCCTGCATCACCCTCGGGCATGACATTGAAATCCCTGGCATATTTGTCTCCACCTCTTCAACTGAACAGGTGTCGAGATATCGTTGCACCGCTGGGGCGGGCACCGTGCTGAGCCAGCCCAGCCTTCCCGAGGTTCACCGCTCCGTCGCGGTGCCGCGCGCCGGCGGCGTCCTCCGCCGCTTCGCGGCCTTCGTGGGCCCCGGCTACCTGGTGGCCACGGGCTACATGGACCCGGGCAACTGGGCCACCTCAATCGCCGGCGGCTCGGCCTTCGGCTACACGCTGCTGGCGGTGGCGCTGCTGTCGTCGCTGATGGCGATGCTGTTGCAGTCGATCTGCGCGCGGGTCGGTATCGCCACCGGCCGCGACCTCGCCCAGCTGTGCCGGGAGCGGTTCCCCCGCGCCACCTACCCGCTCTGGATCCTGGCGGAGCTGGCGATCTGCGCCACCGACCTGGCGGAGCTGATCGGCACGGCGATCGCGCTGGAACTGCTGTTCGGCATTCCGATGATGCTGGGCGTGGTACTGACCGCGCTGGACGCCTTCCTGATCCTGTGGCTGCAGAACAAGGGCGTGCGCTGGCTCGAGGCGCTGGTGGCGGGCTTCCTGCTGCTGATCTGCCTGAGCTTCCTGGCGCAGGTGGTGCTGTCGCACCCCGTCTGGGGCGACCTGCTGCGCGGCTACATCCCCTCGACCTCGATCCTGAGCAACCGCGAGCAGCTCTACCTCGCCATGGGCATCATCGGCGCCACGGTGATGCCCCATAACCTTTATCTCCACACCGCCATGGTGCAGTCGCGCGATGTCGGCCGGGACGAGGCCGGCAAGCGCGAGGCGATCCGCTTCGCCGGCTGGGACAGCACCATCGCGCTGACCGTGGCGTTGCTGGTGAATTCGGCGATCCTGGTGGTGGCCTCGGCGGTGTTTCACGTGGGCGGCCAGCACGAGGTGGCGGAGCTGCAGGACGCCTACCGGCTGTTGACGCCGATGGTGGGCGCCGGCGCGCCGTTCCTGTTCGCGGTGGCACTGCTGCTGTGCGGGTTGAACTCTACCGTCACCGCGACGCTGGCGGGACAGGTGGTGATGGAAGGCTTCGTCCGGCTGAAGCTGCGGCCGATGGTGCGGCGTCTGGTGACGCGCAGCATCGCCATCGTTCCGGCCCTCGTCGTCACCTGGCTCTACGGGGATGGGGGAACGGCGGAGCTGCTGCTGCTGAGCCAGGTGGTGCTGTCGCTGCAGCTTCCCTTCGCGGTGATCCCGCTGATGCTGGTGGCCTCGGATCGTCGGGTCATGGGCAGGCTGGTGGCGCCGGGCTGGCAGCGCCTCCTCGGCTGGGCCATCGCGGCGCTGATCGTGACGCTGAACGTGAAGCTGCTGTGGGACACCGCGACCGGCGGCTGAGGGGCGGCGGCCGGGAAGCCAGGGGCGAGCAGCTGGGGGCGAGAATTCAGGGCGGGGCGTTCCGCGTGGCGCCTCAGCCCAGCGCTTCCCCCACACCCTCCGCCGCAGCGCCGTGCGCCGGGTCGTCGCAATGGCCGTGGTCGAAGTCCGCCAGGGTTTCCAGCACGCGGCACACCTCGACCCGGCCGCCGCGGCAGCCCTCAGCCATGTGCAGCAGTTCCCGCCGCAGCGCCGCGAGGCGGACGAGGCGCCGGTCGATCTCCGCCACCTGCGCCATGGCGATGTCGTGGGCCGAGGCGCAGTTGTCCGCCGGATGCCGCTCCAGCTCCAGCAGCGCCCGGATCGCGGGCATCGGGAAGCCGAGTTCCCGCGCGTGGCGGATGAAGCCCAGGCGGCGCAGGTGGGTCTCGCCGAAGACGCGATGGCCGCCCTCGGTGCGGGACGGCGGCGGCAAGAGCCGCTCCGCCTCGTAGAAGCGGATCGTGGTGGGCTTCACCCCGGCGCGGCGCGAAAGCTCACCGATGCTGAGGGCCGGGCCTGCGGGACTGGGCTGGGTCATCCCCGACATCTTGGGCGCCGCGCCCCGCGAGTCCAGCGCGAAACCCCCTTGAACCTCCAGTCGCTGGAAGTCCCATCTCCCTCACCGGTTGAGAGCGGGAGCGGCGGTGATGGGCGATCGGCGCGAGGCGGAGCGGCTGGCGTGGCGCGTGGAAGGGATGGACTGCCCTTCCTGCGCTGCCAAGGTAGAGCGGGCGGTGCTGCGGTTGCCGGGTGTGCGGGAACCGGCGCTGAACTTCGCCGCGGAACGGCTGAGCCTGATGCTGGACGGCGCCACCGCCCCGGAAGCGGTGGAGAAGGCCGTCGCCGCCCTGGGCTACCGGCCCCGGCGCCTCCAGGCGGCGGCGCCCACCTCCCGCGAGGCTTCGGCCGGCGCGGCCTGCGGCTGCGGCCACGACCATGCCCCTGCCGGGATCGGGAATGGCGAACATCGCCACGATCACGGCGGGCATGGCCACGGCGACCATGACGGCCATGGTCATGAGGGCCACGGCCTGCGGCAGGGTGGCGGCCAGGGCCGGACCGATCACGACCATCATGGCCACGGGCACCACGACCACGGGCATTCCCACCACGGTGACGGGCATGACCACCCGGCCGCGCCGGATGCTCACCATGGTCACGCCGGGACCGCCGCCTCCGGTGCGGCAGCGCCCGCCGGCCACGCCCACAGCCACGGCGGCCTCGCGCACGCGCACGACCACGACGACCCCGCCGAGCGGGACCTGCCTCTTTGGCGCACCGCCAAGGCGCGGCTCGTGGTTCTTCTCGCCGGCGTGGCGGCACTGGCCTGGGTGCTCGCCACGCTGATCCCCCGGGCGGAGCACGCGCTCTACCTCCTGGCCACGATCCTGGTGGTGGCGCCCTTCGCCAGGCGCGCCTGGACGCTGGCGCGCTACGGCACGCCCTTCTCGATCGAGGCGCTGATGGTGCTGGCGGCGCTGGGCGCCGCGGCGATCGGCGCTGCGGGCGAGGCCATGACGGTGGTGCTGCTGTTTGCCCTGGGGGAGCTGCTGGAAGGCGTTGCCGCCGGGCGGGCGCGCTCCGGCATCCGGGCGCTGGTGGCGCTGATGCCCGACCAGGCCACCCGCATCGGCACGAACGGGGGCACCGAAGCCGTGACCGCCGCGTCGCTGCGCCCGGGCGACCTCGTGCTGGTGAAGCCGGGCGAGCGTGTTCCGGCGGACGGTGTCGTGGAGGACGGGCAGGCCGCCCTCGACGAGAGCGCCGTCACCGGGGAAAGCATCCCCGTCACGCGCGGTCCTGGCGAGGCGGTGGCGGCCGGCAGCATCTGCACCGACGCGGCGCTGCGCCTGCGCGTCGCGCGCACCGGCGCCGACAGCACGCTGGCCCGCATCGCCCGCATGGTGGAGGAAGCCACCGCCGCGCGCGGGCGGACGCAACGCTTCGTGGAACGCTTCGCCGCCTGGTGGACGCCCGGCGCCATGGCGGTGTCCGCGGCGGTGATCCTGCTGCCGCCGCTGCTGTTCGGCGGGGAATGGACGGTGTGGCTGTATCGCGGCCTGGCGCTGCTGCTGGTGGCCTGCCCCTGCGCGCTGGTGATCTCGGTGCCGGCGGCGGTGGCCTCGGGACTGTCGGCCGGCGCCCGGCGCGGGCTGCTGGTGAAAGGCGGCGAGGCGCTGGAAGCCATGGGTGCGGCCAGGACCGTGGGTTTCGACAAGACCGGCACGTTGACCGCGGGGCGCCCCCGCCTGGGCCAGGTGGTTCCGGCACCCGGCGTGGCGGAAGATGAGGCGCTGCGCCTCGCCGCCGCGGTGGAGGCGGGCTCGGCCCACCCGCTGGCGCGCGCCGTCACCGAGGCCGCCACCTCGCGCGGGCTGATGGTTCCCGAAGCCCGGGATGCCTCGGCCCTCGCCGGCCGCGCCGCCACCGCGCGGGTGGAAGGACGGCTGCTGGGCGTCGGCAGCCTCGGCTGGGCGGCGGAACAGGCTGGTCCCCTGCCGCCGGCCCTCGAGGCCGAGGCCGGGCGCCTGCAGGAGAGCGGCCACACCGTCTCCGCGCTGGTGGGGGACGGCGCGGTGCTGGCGCTGCTGGCAATGCGCGACGAACCGCGCCCCGATGCCGCCGCGGCCCTGGCCGCCCTGCACCGCGACGGCGTGGCCACGGTGATGCTGACCGGCGACGCGCCGCGCACCGCCGCCGCCATCGCGCGCGAGCTCGGCATCGAGGCACGGGGCGGGCTGAGCCCGGACGACAAGCTGCGCGCCATCTCCGAACTGCGGGCGCGCGGCCCGGTGGTGATGGTGGGCGACGGCATCAACGACGCCCCCGCCCTGGCGGCGGCCACCGTGGGCGTGGCCATGGGCGGCGGCACCGAGGTCGCGCTGGAAGCGGCCGATGCCGCCCTGCCTGGCGGCCGGGTTTCCGGCATCGCGGAGCTGATGGCGCTGTCGCGCGCGACGCTGGGCAATATCCGGCAGAATGTCGGCATCGCGGTGGGGCTGAAGGCGGTGTTCCTGGTGACCACCGTGATCGGCGTCACCGGGTTGTGGCCGGCGATCCTGGCCGATACCGGCGCCACGGTGCTGGTGACGCTGAACGCCCTGCGGCTGCTGCGCTGGAGGCCGCCCGCCGCGGCGTGAGGGCGGCGGTCAGCCGTGCCCGAGGTGCGCGGCGAAGCGGATACCCGGTGCACCCGACGCGGGCGTGGCAAAAACGCGCCACCCCGCCGCCACCGGCGCCGGCCCCCGTGACATCCGGGACCCGCCTCCCCAGATCGAACGCATCATGAACCTGATCACGCCGCCCATGCTGTTCGAGCCGCCGAAGCGGCGTGCCCCGGCCCTGCTCAAGCCGCTGCGGGTCGACAGCCCCTATCAGCCCGCGGGCGACCAGCCGCAGGCGATCACCGACCTCGTGGCCGGCCTCGGGCGCGGGGAACGGGACCAGGTGCTGCTGGGCGTCACGGGCTCGGGCAAGACCTTCACCATGGCCAAGGTGATCGAGACGGCGCAGCGCCCGGCGCTGGTGCTGGCGCCCAACAAGACGCTGGCGGCGCAGCTCTACGGCGAGATGAAGAGCTTCTTCCCCGACAACGCGGTGGAATACTTCGTCTCGTACTACGACTACTACCAGCCGGAAGCCTACGTCCCGCGCACGGACACCTATATCGAGAAGGATTCGGCGATCAACGAGCAGATCGACCGGATGCGCCACTCCGCCACCCAGGCACTGCTGGAGCGCGGCGACGTCATCATCGTGAGCTCCGTGTCCTGCATCTACGGCATCGGCTCGGTGGAAACCTACGGCGCCATGACGGTGCGGCTGGAGGTCGGCGGCCGCATCGACCGCGACACGCTGATCAAGGGGCTGGTGGAGCTGCAGTACCGCCGCAACGACGCGGCCTTCACGCGCGGCACCTTCCGCGTGCGCGGCGAGACGATCGACGTCTGGCCCTCGCATATGGAAGACCGCGGCTGGCGCATCTCCCTCTTCGGGGACGAGATCGACGGCTTGCGCGAGTTCGACCCGCTGACCGGTGAGGTCGCAGGCGAGATGGAGCGCATCGCGATCTACGCGAACTCGCACTACGTCACGCCGCGCCCGACGATGATCCAGGCCATTCGGCAGATCAAAGCGGAACTGCGCGAGCGCCTGGATGAGCTGACCGCCCAGGGCAAGCTGCTGGAAGCGCAGCGGCTGGAACAGCGCACCACCTTCGACATCGAGATGCTGGAGACCACCGGCGTCTGCAAGGGCATCGAGAACTACTCGCGCTACCTGTCGGGCCGCGGCCCCGGCAACCCGCCGCCGACGCTGTTCGAGTACCTGCCGCAGAACGCGCTGCTCATCGTCGATGAGAGCCACGTCACCGTGCCGCAGATCGGCGGCATGTATCGCGGTGACTTCGCGCGCAAGTCGATCCTGGCGGAGCACGGCTTCCGCCTGCCCTCCTGCATGGACAACCGCCCCCTCAAGTTCGAGGAGTGGGACAGCTTCCGCCCCGAAACCGTGTTCGTTTCCGCGACGCCCGGGCCGTGGGAGATGGAGCGCACCGGTGGTTCCTTCGCCGAACAGGTGATCCGCCCCACCGGGCTGATCGACCCGCCCTGCGAGATCCGCCCCGTGGAAGGCCAGGTGGACGACCTCCTCGCCGAGTGCCGCCTGGCGCGCGAGGCCGGCGGCCGCGTGCTGGTCACCACGCTGACCAAGCGCATGGCCGAGGACCTGACGGAATACATGACCGAGGTCGGGCTGCGCGTCCGCTACCTCCATTCCGACGTGGACACGCTGGAGCGCATCGAGATCATCCGCGACCTGCGCAAAGGCGTGTTCGAGGTGCTGATCGGCATTAACCTCCTGCGCGAGGGCCTGGACATTCCCGAGTGTTCGCTGGTGGCGATCCTGGATGCCGACAAGGAGGGCTTCCTGCGCTCCACCACCTCGCTGATCCAGACCATCGGCCGCGCCGCGCGCAACAGCGAGGGTCGCGTGATCCTTTACGCCGACCGCATGACCAACAGCTTGACCAACGCGCTGGGCGAAACGGAGCGGCGCCGTGCCAAGCAGATGGCCTATAACACCGAGCACGGCATCACGCCGCAGACCATCCGGCGCGACATCTCCGACGTGCTGCAGTCGGTCTACGAGCAGGACTACGTCACCGTGGACGCGGTGGAAGGCGCCGACACGGCGGAGTTCGTGGGCAAGGACCTGCGCTCCTCGATCGCCGAGCTCGAGAAGCGGATGCGCGCCGCCGCCGCCGACCTGGAGTTCGAGACCGCCGCCCGGATGCGCGACGAGATCAAGCGGCTGGAGGCGATGGAGCTCGGCCTCGACGCGCCGCCGCCCTCTGGGCGAGAGGTGCGGGCGGGTGGCGGCAAGCAGGCCTGGAAGCCGACGCCGCTGGGCTCCGGCGGTGGCGGCTACGACCCCAAGGACAACAAGAAGGGCAGCGGCCGTTCCCGCGGCCGGCGGAGCGGCAGCAACCGCTGAGGCCGGCGGCTCAGGGCAGCAGCCGCCGGTACAGGGTCAGGCTGCGGTAGCGCTTGCGCGGACCCTGGACGCGCCAGCTCTCCGCCCAGCAGCCGGCGTCGCGTCGCAGGAAGCGGCCAAGATAGGTGTCCTCGCCGCAGCGGTGCTGGATGGCGCCGCCGTGGTCGAGGTCCAGACTGAAGAACGGCGTGCCGTCCTCGTGCAGGACGAGCAGGACAGCCTGCCGCCGGAGCAGCTGGTAGCTGCGCGTGGCAGCCATCGTGCTGCCGTTCGCCCGCATCACCCCGGTTTCCCGGAACTGGGTCGGGGTGATGTGCGCCTGCCCCTCGAAGACGTAGTGGCTGCGGGCGCGGTGGTCCACGATCCTGCGCCGGACCAGCCAGTCTCCATGGAGATCCCCGGTCCAGGCCAAGCCTTGTTCCCCCGCTGCGGCACGCCGCACGGCGCGGCGGCGGAGCCTGTTGCCCCGGTACGTCGGATACGCGCGTGAGCGACCGTGGCAACCCCGCATCCGAAGCCGGCGTTGCCCCGGCAACAATGTTAAAGGACGCCGCGCCATGCAGCAGACCATCTCCATCCAGTGCTCCGCCGATCAGGCCTTCGGGTTCCTGAGCGATCCGGCCAACCTGCCCCACTGGGTGCCGCAGCTGCGACGCGACGATGCCGACATTCCCGAGGACGGTCTGGAGGCCGATGCCCAATCCCGCACGGTGCGCTGGAGCTTCGAGCCGGCCGGCGAGTGGCAGGTGTCCGGCGACAAGAAGACGACGACGCTGCGCCTGACGCTGCACCGCGACACGGCGCAGCCCTCCGACCCGACCGAGGACGAGACGCCCGAGGAAGCCGCTGCCCATGGGGCCGAGGCCGCGCTGCAAAGCGTCAAGTCGCACCTGGAAGGCGTCGACGGCGGTGACCCGGGCGACCTGAGCCACGATGCGCCCAGCCGCCTTTACGGCCACAGCGCCACCCAGGACCCCGATATCTGAGCTGCCAGCCCCGCCACCCCGGGTGACGGGGCCGGTCCCGGCGGCTAGGATGTTCCGGAGATGTTCGAGATCGAGCCCGAAATCCCCCGCACGGCCCTGGTCACCGGCGCCGCCAAGCGGCTCGGCCGCGCCATGGCGCTGAGCCTGGCCGAGGCCGGCTTCGACGTCGCCGTCCACTACGGGCACAGCGCCGACGAGGCGGCCGACACGGTGCGGGAGATCGAGGCGCGTGGCCGCCGGGCCGTGGCGCTGCGGGCCGACCTGGCGCATGAGGCCGAGGTCGCGACGCTGCTGCCGCGCGCGGAGGCGGCCCTTGGCCCGGTCGGCGTGCTGGTGAACAGCGCCTCCACTTTTGAGCGCGACGAGTGGGACGGCGTGACGCGCGACAGCTGGGATGGGCACCTGGAGCCGAACCTGCGCGCCCCCTTCGTGCTGACCCAGACCCTGGCGCGGGCGCTGCCGGCCGGGGCGCGCGGCGTCGTGGTCAACATGCTGGACCAGCGCGTTTGGTCCCCCACGCCGCACTTCACCTCCTACAGCCTGAGCAAGGCCGGCCTCTGGTGGCTGACACAGAGCCTCGCCCTGGCGCTGGCGCCGCGCGTGCGGGTGGTGGGCATCGGCCCCGGCCCCGCCATGCCCAGCGCCCGGCAGAGCGCCGAACAGTTCGCCGCCCAGTGCGAATCCGTGCCACTGGGCCGCGGCACCTCGCCGGAGGAGATCGGGCGGGCGCTGCTGACGCTGCTGGCGCTGCCTTCCTTCACCGGGCAGATGCTGGCGCTCGACGGCGGGCAACACCTGCAATGGTCGCCGGCACGCGGCGGAGCGCCCGAGGAATGACCGCCGCCCCACCGCTCCACCCCGATGCGGCACGCGGGCTGCGCCGGGTCTTCGTGCGCGGGCTCGAGGTCCAGGCCAGCATCGGCGTGCTGGAGCACGAGCACCGCGAGCGTCAGCGCGTGGTGATCCATATCGAGCTGCTGGTGGAGGACGACGCGGCCCCCCACGGCGTCGGTGAGGACCGTTTCGCCCGGGTGGTGGACTACGGCCGGGTCACGGAGCGCGCGCGCCAGGCGGCGCTGGCCGGGCATACAAGGCTGGCGGAAACCCTGGCCGAGCGGATCGCCGTCCTATCGCTCGAGGACCCACGCGTGGTGGCGGCGCAGGTCACCGTGGAGAAGCCCGACGTGCTCACCGAAGCGGCAGCCGTGGGCGTCACCGTGGAGCGGCTGAGACCTGCTCGCTAATGTGATGATTCTGTTACTCAACCCTGCCCGATATCGGGAAGCGGCGTTGCGGCACATCTCGTCCCCAAGCGGGGTGACTCAGCGCGGTCAAGCGGAACTTCGTGAGAACACGCACGAGGAAGAAAGGCCGCAAATTTGTTTAGTGAGTGAAAACAATTCTTTAGCCTGATGCACAGAGAAGAGGCAGCGGGCTGTAAGCAAGGCGTGACGTGGCTTTTCCGGGGTTTGCCGCCACTTCATCCACGGGGTTATCCACAGCTTCCGGGGATAACCCATATCAGCCTCCAGGCACCCCCCATCACCCAAGGATCATGGAGGCAGCATGGCCTTCGCCCATGAGGAAGCCGCCCCTCTGCCCTCCGCCGAGGGTCGCGAGGTCATCGAGAAGGCGCTGGCCACCCTGCCGATGTCGCCCGGCGTGTACCGGATGCTCGATGCCAAGGGCGACGCGCTCTACGTCGGCAAGGCCCGGCAGCTGCGCAAGCGCGTCTACAACTACACCCAGGTCAACCGGCTTCCGGACCGGCTGAAGCGCATGGTCTTCGAGACGCGCTCGCTGGAGGTGATCACCACCGCCTCGGAGGCCGAGGCGCTGCTGCTCGAAGCCAACCTGATCAAGAAGCTGCGGCCGCGCTTCAACATCGTGTTGCGTGACGACAAGTCCTATCCCTGGCTGGTGATCACCGAGGACCAGCCCTACCCGCAGATCACCAAGCACCGGGGCGAGCGGCGCAAGGGCGCCTCCTACTGGGGGCCCTTCGCCTCGGCCTGGGCGGTGAACCAGACGCTGACGGCGCTGCAGCGGGTCTTCCTGCTGCGCTCCTGCCGCGACAGCGTGTTCAACACCCGCGACCGGCCCTGCCTGCTGCACCAGATCCGCCGCTGCTCGGCCCCCTGCGTGGACCGGATCAGCCAGGAGGACTACGGCGACCTCGTCCGGCAGGCGAAGCAGTTCCTCAGCGGCGAAACCCCCTCGATCCAGCGCAAGCTGGCGCGCGAGATGGAGGAAGCGGCCGAGGCACTGGAGTTCGAGCGCGCTGCCGCCATCCGGGATCGCATCCGCGGCCTGACCCACGTTCAGGGGCGCGACCGCATCAACATGGAAGGCGTCGGCGACGCCGACGTGGTGGCCGTCCACCAGGCGGCCGGCCAGTGCTGCGTGCAGGTCTTTTTCTTCCGCGGCGGCCGCAACAACGGCAACCGCGCCTTCTTTCCCTCGCACGCCCGGCAGGACATCCCACCCGAGGAGGTGCTGGAAAGCTTCCTGGCCCAGCTCTACGACGACCTGCCGCCGCCGCCGCTGGTGCTGATCAGCCACGACCTGCCCGAGGCCGCGCTGCTGGCCGAGGCGCTGACGCTGAAGGCCCAGGCGCTGGGGTCCAGCCGCCGGGTCGAGGTCCACGCCCCCAAGCGCGGCGACAAGCGCGCGGCGGTGGAGCACGCCGCCACCAACGCGCGCGAGGCGCTGGAGCGCAAGCTGGCCGAGGGCGCGACCCAGGCGGTGCTGCTGGAAGGCGTGGCCTCGGTCTTCGACCTGCCCGCCGTGCCGGAACGGATCGAGATCTACGACAACAGCCACATCCAGGGCACCAACGCCTACGGCGTGATGGTGGTGGCGGGGCCGGGCGGCTTCATCAAGCCGGCCTACCGCAAGTACTCGATCAAGGGCCCGATCACGCCCGGCGACGACTTCGCCATGATGCGCGAGGTCTTCGAGCGCCGCTTCGGCCGCGCGCTGAAGGAAGACCCGGAGCGCGAGGACGGCGGCTGGCCGGACCTGGTGCTGATCGACGGCGGCCTGGGCCAGCTCAACGCCGCGCGGGAGATCCTGGCGGAGATGGGCGTCCACGACATCCCGCTGGTGGCGGTAGCCAAGGGGCCGGACCGCGACGCGGGCCGCGAATGGTTCCACCGCCCCGGCCTCGACCCGATCCAGCTGCCGCCGCGCGACCCGGTGCTGTATTACCTCCAGCGCCTGCGCGACGAGGCGCACCGCTTCGCCATCACCACCCACCGCGCCGGCCGCTCCAAGTCGCTGGTCCGGTCGGAACTGGACGAGATCCCCGGCGTCGGCACCGCCATCAAGCGCCGGCTGCTCAACCATTTCGGCTCCTCGCGCGGGGTGCGCAACGCCGGGCTGGAGGATCTGGAGAACTCGCCCGGCATCGGGCCGTCCATGGCACGCCGGATCTACGAGCACTTCCATCCCGGCGTGGTGGCGTCGCGCGGAGGAGCGGGCTAGAACGGCACGCGAAGCGCCATGCCGACAGATCTGCCCAACCTTCTGACGATGTCGCGCATCGCGGCCGTCCCCGTCCTGGTGCTGCTCGCCTTTACCGGCGGCGGCTGGGGGGACTTCGCGGCCAGCATGCTCTTCGCCGCGGCCGCGATCACCGACTACTTCGACGGCAAGATCGCGCGCGATCGGCAGATGACCTCCGCCTTCGGGCGGATGCTCGACCCGATCGCCGACAAGCTGCTGGTGGGCGCCGCGCTGATGCTGCTGGCCGGCCTCGGGCGGCTCAGCCTCCTGGGCCTGCTGCCCGCCATCGTGATCCTGCTGCGCGAGATCCTGGTGTCGGGCCTGCGCGAGTACCTGGCCAGCCTGCGGGTCAGCATGCCGGTCACCAACCTCGCGAAGTGGAAGACCGGCTTTCAGATGGGGGCGCTGGGCGTGCTGCTGGCCGGCGACTCCGCCGGTGCCGTGCTGGGGATCCCCTGGGCGCGGCTCTCGCTGCTGGGTGAAATCGGCCTCTGGGTCGCGGCGGGCCTCACCCTCATCACCGGTTGGGACTACATGCAGGCGGGGCTGCGTCATGCCGGGGCACAGGATGCCCAGGCCGTCGGAACGGCGCGCAGCCGATCTTGAGGGCTTACTGACACCGGTGCATGTTGCGCCGCAAAGAGTTTTGGGGAAGTCGGATATGCGCCACGGTTCGGTCGCCAAACAGGGCGGTGCCTCGCTGCTCCTGCTGCTGGCGCTGGCGGGTTGCTCGAATGGCCTGATCGCGCCCTTTGGCCGCAAGCAGGCCCTCGTTGCCCCGGACAGCATCACGGCGGCCCGCATCGCCGGGCAGGACGTGGACGTGGATGTGCTGCAGCCCGAGGCCGGCAATGTCTGGCCCGACGAGGAGCCGGTCCGCACGACGCTGATGAACCCCGATTCCCCCGGCATGCGGGAAAACGTGACCACGCCGGCGCTGGATCGCGCGGCGCGCGAACGCGGCCCCTCGCCGCAGCCGCGCCTGCCCTATACCGACGAGCGCGGCCCGGCCGTTCCGCCGGAACAGGCACCCAACCCGCGCGCGCCCGCGCCGGGCACGCGCCGGCCCGGCGGCTATCCGGGCAGCAGCGGCTACGTCGCGCCGCTGCCGCGTGACCCGGCGCCCACGCCCACGCCCGACCCGCTCGCCCAGCAGCCGGTGTCGCCGCCCGAGCCGCGCGTCGATGGGCGCGTGATCCCGGTTCCGGGCGGGGCGCCGGCCACCACCACCGGCGGCACCCGCAACTACCAGACCTATACCCAGCCCGGCGGCGGCTCCGGCATCGCGGTGCCGGACGGGGCCGGCAGCACCACGCTGCTCACCCCCGGCACCAGCCCGCAGATCGTGCCGGCGCCGCGTTGAGCAACCGCTGATGCGCGTCCTCTACTTCGCCTGGCTGCGGCAACGCACCGGCACCGGGCAGGAGGACGTCTCACCCCCGCCTGAGGTGGCGACGGTGGGCGCGCTGATGCGGTGGCTGGCCGGACGCTCCGCCGGCCATGCCGCGGCCTTTGCCGAGCCGCGCCAGGTCCGCGCCGCCGTCAACCAGGCCTTCTGCGGCCCCGAGGCCCCGATCGCCCCGGGGGACGAGGTCGCTTTCTTTCCGCCGGTCACCGGCGGCTGACGCCGGGGAACGGTCGCGCATGACGGAGCAGTTGCCGCCTCCCCTCCCCGGCCACGTCACCGTGACGGAAGCGGATTTCGACCTCGCGGCCGAGAGCGCGGCGCTGACCGGCGGGCGTGAGGACGTGGGCGGCCTCGCCTCCTTCGTCGGCCTGTGCCGGGGCGGCGACGGGCTGCAGGCGCTGGTGCTGGAACACTACCCCGGCATGACCGAGCGCTCGCTGGGCGCGATCCGCGACGAGGCCGCGCGCCGCTGGCCGCTGCTGGGCTGCACGCTGATCCACCGCTACGGCCGGATCCGGCCGGGCGAGAACATCGTACTGGTTCTCACCGTCAGTGCCCACCGCGTGGCGGCGCTGGAAGCCTGCGCCTTCCTGATCGACTGGTTGAAAACCGGGGCGCCTTTCTGGAAGAGCGAGGAATTCGCCGACGGCACGATCCGCTGGGTGGAGGCGAAGGCCACCGACGACGCCCTGGCGGATCGCTGGCGATAAGGGTTGCGGCGGGGGAGAGAAGGAATTCTCTCCCCCGGACCCCCACTCATCTTTTTTCGGGACGCTGCCGCGGAAAGGTTAAAGGTGGGCCGCGGTACGGCAGCCGCCGGCGCTGCTGGAAACGAAAAAAGGCTTCCTGCCAGCTCTGGCTGGAAATGGCCCTCGCTCCGGCTCGATGAGCCGGAGCGCACACCACCGGCCACGCTCCTGCGGCAGTGTCTGGGAAAAAAGATGAGGGCGGAGGGGTTCGGGGAGGGGGAGAATTCCTTCTCCCCCTCCCCGGAGCAACGGCAGCCACCCGTGTGACGGGCGGCCGGACCTTCAGGCCGCCAGGCGACGGACCTCGTCGGGGCCCATGCGCACCAGCTTCTCGTAGTCGCCGAGCAGCGTTTCGGTGATCTGGCCCGGGGTATAGGTGTGCTCGCCGATGGCGCGCACCGGCGTCACCTCGGCGGCGGTGCCGGCCAGGAAGACCTCGGTGGCGCGGCCCAGTTCCTCGGCCTTGATGGTGCGCTCGACCACCTTCATCTGGCGGTTCTGCGCCAGGCGCATCACGGTGCGGCGGGTGATGCCGTCGAGGAAGCAGACCGGGGTCGGCGTGTGCACCTCGCCGTCGAACACGAAGAAGGCGTTGGCGCCGGTCGCCTCGGCCACGTCGCCCTTGTAGTCGAGCATCATGGCGTCGTCGAAGCCCTGCGCCTCGGCGTCGTGCTTGCTCAGCGTGCCGATCATGTAGAGGCCGGCCGCCTTGGAGGCGGTGGGCGCCGTATCGGGCGCGGGGCGGCGCCACTTGGCCATGCCGAGGCGGACGCCCTTCATGCGGTTGTCGCCGAACAGGTTCGGCCAGCCCCAGCACGCGATGGCGAGGTGGATCTTGGTGTGCTGCGCCGACACGGCCAGCATCTCGGAGCCGCGCCAGGCGATCGGGCGGACATAGGCGTCGGTGTGGCCGTTGCGCCGCACCGTTTCGATGCAGGCGGCGTCGATCTCGTCCGCGGTCCAGGGAATGTCGAAGCCCAGCAGCTTGCCGGACTGGATCAGCCGGTCGGTGTGCTCGCGCAGCTTGAAGATGTTGCCGGCGTAGCAGCGCTCGCCCTCGAAGACGCCCGAGGCATAGTGCAGCCCGTGCGTCAGCACGTGGAGCTTCGCGTCGCGCCAGCTGACGAACTCACCGTCCATCCAGATCCAGCCGTCACGGTCATCGAAGGGGATCAGCGCCATCTTCTGATACTTTCTATCGGGTTGAAGCAATAATATTTCTTGTACGGCCGGAAGCTAGACCCGTTGATTGTTTTGTGTCAATGAAGCTGACCCAACAAGGAGTCATGCCGGCCATGCCCGACGTGCCCCCCCACCCGGCTCTCCGCGCCGGCTTCTCCCGCGCTGCCGAGCCCTCGGCGATCGCCGCCGGGCGCGAGCACCTGTTCCTGCGGGAGGAGGAGCTGCGCCTCGCCCAGGACCTGATGTTCTTCGGCTATCGCGACTTCACCGCCGGCGCCGACTGCATCCTGGACGAGCTCGGCATGGGCCGGGCACATCACCGGGTGCTGCACTTCGTCGGACGCCGCCCCGGCCTGACGGTGGGAACCCTGCTGACGATCCTGGGCATCACCAAGCAGTCGCTCGGCCGGGTGCTGACGCCGATGATCGAGGGTGGCTACATCACCCAGGCCACCGGCCGCACCGACCGGCGGCAGCGGCTGCTGACCCTCACCGAGGCGGGCCAGGCGCTGGAGCGCCGGCTGTTCGAGCGGCAGCGCGAAACCGTGGTGCGCGCTTATCGCGAGGCCGGACCGGCGGCGGTGGACGGCTTCCGGCGGGTGATGCGGGGCATGATGACGCCGCAGGGGCAGGAGATGCTCGATGCCCTGTCCGGCGATCCGACCAAGCCCGCCCGTCCCGCTGCCGGCCGCACCCTGCCCAACGGACTCGGCCCCCTCCGATGAGCGAGCAGCCCCACCTCCTCGTGGTGGATGACGATCCGCGCCTGCGCAGCCTCCTGCAGCGCTTCCTGGCCGACCAGGGTTTCCGGGTCTCGGTGGCGGGTGACGCGGCGGCGGCACGGCAGGCGCTGGGCAGCATGACCTTCGACCTGCTGGTGCTCGACGTGATGATGCCGGGCGAGACCGGTCTGTCGCTGGTGGAATCGCTGCGCCGGCAGGGGCAGGAGGTGCCGGTGCTGATGCTCACCGCCGCGGGCTCGCCCGATGACCGCGTGGCGGGCTTCGAGCACGGGGCCGACGACTACCTGGCCAAGCCCTTCGACCCGCGCGAGCTGGCGCAGCGGGTGCGCGCCATCCTGCGGCGCGCCACCGCCGCCCCGCCCGCCACCCCCGTGGCGGCGCCGGTGCAGCTGGGCAGCCGCTGGTTCGATCCCGAGCGCGGGGAGCTGCGCGGCGCCGACGGCACCCAGCGCCTGACCGGCGGCGAGGCGGCGCTGCTGTCGGCGCTGGCCGTCCGCGCCGGCGAGGTGCTGTCGCGCGAGGACATCGCGGTGGCGCTGGGTACGCCCGACGCCGGCGAGCGCGCGGTGGACGTGCAGGTCACGCGCCTGCGCCGCAAGATTGAGCCCGACCCGCGCGAGCCGCGCTTCTTGCAGACGGTGCGTCACCGCGGCTACGTGCTGCGCCCCGGGGCCTGAACCCCACGCTCCGGCGCTGGCTGCGGGACGCGCAGGCGTTGCGACGGCGGCGCGCGGCCGGAACAGCCTCCGCGGGTCGCCCTGACCGGGGCGGCTGCGGAAGCAGCAGCCGGCGACGGCACGGATGAGCCTGCCAGGACACGCGACCCCACGGCCGGTCACGGCAAGACCGGACATACCGGGACCGGCTACAACGGCACCGGCCATAACAGGACCGGGCACGCACCGGACCGGCGGAGACACTGCATGAGCGACCGCACCACCGGCTTCGGTCTGCCCGCCGACCTCGCGGAGGAAGCGGAAAGCACCGCCGCCCGCACCGCCGCCCGCAGGCGTCGTTCCCGGCGCGGCCCCTTACGCCGCTGGCTGCACGCGATCGTGCCGCGCGGGCTGCTGGGGCGCGCGCTGCTGATCATCCTGGTGCCGCTGCTGGTGCTCCAGGGCATCGCGCTGCAGCTCTTCTACGGCAACCACCTGGGCGTCATCTCGCGCCGTCTCGCGGCCGGCATGGCGGGCGAGATCGGCATGGTGGTGGAGATGATCCAGCACTCGCCACCGGGCGCCGACCGCGGCTGGATCTTTCGCGAGGCTGCCTGGCGCCTCGACCTCAGCATGGCCTTCGAGCCGGGCGCGGTGCTCTCGGCGCGAGACCAGCCGCGCGCCGCCTCGCTGCCGCTGCTGCCGCTGGAGGAGGACCTAGAACAGGCACTGCGGGAACGGCTGCTGCTGCGCTTCGATGCCGACTGGCAGAGCGACCCCCGCAGCGTGATCGTGCGCGTGCAACTGCCCGACGGCATCCTTCACGTCGAGGCGCCGCGCAAGCGCCTTTTCACCGGCACGCTCTACCTGTTCGTGATCTGGCTGGTGGGTGCCTCGGCGCTGCTCTTCGTCGTCGCGGCGCTGTTCATGAAGAACCAGGTGCGGGCGCTGCGGCGCCTGGCCGTCGCTGTGGAAAGCTTCGGGCTGGGGCGTGACCACGGGCCGGTGAAGCCCGAGGGCGCGGCCGAGGTCCGTCGCGCCGCCACTGCCTTCAACCGCATGCACGCGCGCATCCGTCGCTTCGTGACGCAGCGCACCGACATGCTGGCCGGCATCAGCCACGACCTGCGTACCCCCCTCACCCGGATGCGTCTGGCGCTGGCCATGCTGCCCTCGGCCATCGGGCCGGAAGGCGCCGCCGCGGCGGAGCAGGACCTGGCGGAGCTCAACACCGACGTGGCCGAGATGGAGCGGATGGTGGCCGGCTACCTGGCCTTCGCGCGCGGCGAGGTCGAGGGCAAAACGGCGCCGGCCGATATGGTGGCGCTGGTGGAGCAGGTGGCGGCGCAGGCACGCCGCGAAGGGGCCGCGATCGCGCTACGCACGCCGCCGGCGCTGATCTGGCCGGTGCGGCAGGACGCGCTGCGCCGCTGCGTCGCCAACCTCGTGGACAATGCCCGCAAGCACGCCGGCCGGATCACGCTGACGGTGGAACAGGCCGACGAGCGCTGGGCGCAGGTGATCGTGGACGACGACGGCCCCGGCATCCGGGCCGAGGCGCGCGAAGAGGCCTTCAAGCCCTTCGCGACCCTGTCGGACGGCGGCACCGGCCTCGGACTTGCCATCGCCCGGGACATCGCCCGCGCGCATGGCGGCGACGTGATGCTGGAGGACAGCCCGCTCGGCGGGTTGCGCGCCCGGGTTCGCCTGCCGGCCTGAACAGGCGCGAGGTCGGCGCGGCCGCCGGCGCGGGGGAGGCCGGGCGGGAAACCGCATGGCGGGCGGCGAAACCCGGCGCGCAGCGCCGGGGTGTTGGCGACGGGAACCGTGGCTTCGCGCGCGGGCGACAGACATCGCGGAGGAAGCGCAGCCTCCTCCGCGCGGGCCTCAGACGTTGAAGCGGAACAGCAGGACGTCGCCGTCCTTGACCACGTATTCCTTGCCCTCGACGCGCATCTTGCCGGCTTCCTTGGCCCCCTGCTCGCCGCCCAGCGCCACGTAGTCCTCGTAGGCGATGGTTTCGCAGGCGATGAAGCCGCGCTCGAAGTCGTTGTGGATCACGGCCGCGGCCTGCGGCGCCTTGGTGCCCTTGGTGATGGTCCAGGCGCGAGCCTCCTTCGGCCCGCAGGTGAAGTAGGTGGCCAGGCCCAGCAGCGCGTAGCCGGCGCGGATGATGCGATCGAGTCCGCTGTCTTCCAGCCCCAAGCTGCCGAGGAACTCGGCGCGGTCGTCGGCGGCCATCTGGCTGATCTCAGCCTCGATCGCGGCGGACACGACTACGGCCTTCGCTCCCTCGGCCGCGGCGCGCTCGAAGACACGGGCGCTGAAGCTGTTGCCCTCGGCGGCCGAGGCTTCCTCGACGTTGCAGACGTAGAGAACGGGCTTGGTGGTCATCAGCCCGAGGCGCGAGGCCGCCGCTTCCTCACCCTTGGGGATGGCGGTGCGGGCAGGCTTGCCCTCGGTGAGGGCCGCGATGATCGGCTCCACCAGCGCTACGAAGGCCGCACTTTCCTTGTCGCCGTTCTTCGCCTTCTTCTGCGCGGCCGGCAGGCGCTTTTCCAGGCTGTCGAGGTCGGCCAGCATCAGCTCGGTCTCAACCGTTTCGGCATCGCGGATCGGGTCCACGCTGCCCTCGACATGGGTGATGTCGCCGTCCTCGAAGCAGCGCAGGACGTGGACGATGGCGTCCACCTCGCGGATATTGGCCAGGAACTGGTTGCCCAGCCCCTCTCCGCGCGACGCACCACGGACGAGGCCCGCGATGTCCACGAATTCCAGGCTGGTGGGCACGATCTTCTGCGACTTGCCCACGCGCGCGAGCTCATCCAGGCGGCGGTCCGGCACGGCGACGCGGCCCACATTCGGCTCGATGGTGCAGAAGGGATAGTTCGCCGCCTGCGCCGCGGCGGTCTGCGTCAGGGCGTTGAACAGGGTGGACTTGCCGACATTGGGCAGGCCGACGATGCCGCAGTTGAAACCCATGGTGGCTCTTTCTCGGTCGGGGCGGCACCGGGGGCGCAGCGCCGCAGCGGGGATGGGCGGGGCGAACCCGCGAATTGCGGCCCGCCATACGCTGCGGGCACGGTGAAGGCCAGAGGAGCGAAGGCCGGCCCGCGAGGGCGGCGATCAGCCCCGGATCACGGCGCCCGGCACGATCTCGGACACCAGCTCCGGCGGGCGGCACAGCCGGGCGCCGCCGGGCGCCAGCACCACGGGGCGCTCGATCAGCTCCGGCTCCTCCACGATGGCGTCCAGGAGGTCGCCCTCGCTCAGCTGCGGGGTATCGAGCTCCAGCCGGGCGTAGGCCGGCGCCTTGCGGCGGAGCAGGTCGCGCACCTTGATGTTCATGCGGCGGCAGGCGGCGCGGATTTCGTCGCGCGACGGCGGGTCGCGCAGGTATTCCACCACCACCGGCTCGACGCCCGCCCCGCGGATCGCGGCCAGGACCTTGCGCGAGGTGGCGCAGGCGGGGTTGTGCCAGATGGTGACGTTGCTGGTGCGGTCGGCAGTGGTCATCGGGGGTCAGCTTTCCTGCGTCAGGAGGGCGACGCGGCTCATGAACTCCTCCGGCTTCGCGGAGATCAGCAGCGGCGCGGCGTCGGCCACGGCGTCGAGCAGGGGCGAAACCCAGGTGTCCACCTTGGCGAAGTCGCCCAGGACGTGGCCGTGGACGCGGTCCTTGTGGCCGGGATGGCCGATGCCCAACCGCACCCGCCAGAACTCCGGCGAGCCGAAGGCGCGCTGCATGTCGCGCAACCCGTTATGGCCCGCGGCACCCCCGCCCTTCTTCACGCGCACCTTGCCGGGCGCGAGGTCGAGCTCATCATGGAAGGCCCAGACGCCGTCGGGCGGGATCTTGTGGAAGGCGGCCGCCGGCTGCACCGAGGAACCGCTGTCGTTCATGTAAGTCTGGGGCTTCAGGAGCGTGACGCGCTGGCCGCCGAGGCTGCCCTCGCTGATCTCGCCCTTGAAGCGGTTCCGCCACGGTCCGAAGCCGTGGCGGCGCGCGATGGCGTCGAGTGCCATGAAGCCGATGTTATGGCGCTGCCGCGCATGTTCCCGGCCAGGATTGCCCAGGCCCACCCACAGCAGCACCAGCAGCGGCTCCTTACTATCTTACTATCTTACTATCTTACTTCTTGCCGCCCTTCTTGGCGGGCGCGGCAGGGGCGGGCGCCGGGGCGGCGACCACGACCTCTTCCTCGACCGTCGGCGCGGCCACCGTGGCCACCACGAAGTCGCGGCCCAGCACCGCCTCGGTGCCGAAGCTGTCCTTCACGTTGCTCCAGCGGAAGGTGTCGCCGATCGTGCCGGCGGCCACGTCGATCTCGAAGGCGTCCGGCACCTGGTCCGGGTCGGACAGGACCTCGATCTCACGGCGCACGACGTTCAGCGTGCCGCCTTCCTTGATGCCGGGCGCGTCGGCCTCGTTCAGGAAGTGAGCCGGCACCAGCACGCGGATCTTCTGACCCGGGGCGAGGCGCTGGAAGTCCACGTGCAGCGGCTGATCCGTCACCGGGTGGAACTGGATCTCGCGCATCAGGGTGCGCACCGGCGCGGCATCGCCCACCACGACCTCGTAGAGGTGCGAGCGCCAGCCGCCCTTCTGCAGTTCCTTGATGATGACGCGCGGGTCGAGGCTGAGAAGCGTCGCCTCCTGCTTGGCGCCGTAGATCACGGCGGGAACCTGTCCCGCCCGGCGGGTCGCGCGTGCTGCCCCCTTACCTGCCTGCTCGCGCGCCGCGCCTTCGATCCGGATGGTCTGGACCATGGCCGTGTTTCCTTGACATGAGAAAGGCCCGGCGGAACCGGGCGCAAATAACAGCGCGCCGGCCTCCAGGGGTGCCAGCGTGCGGAGCGGTGCTTAGCGCGCCGCGACGGCTTGGCGCAACCGCTGATCCGGCAGGTCCGATACGCGGCCGGCTTGACCGCACCCCGGCGGCGGCCCCAAGCCGTTTCGCATGGATGACGTCTTCCTGCTGCTCCTGCTCGTGCCGGTCGTGCTGCTGGTGCTCTCGATCGTGGCGATCGCGATGGCGGCCAGGGCGCTGAGCCAGGGGCGGCGGCTGGAGCTGGCGGTGCTGGGGCTGCAGGCGGAGCTGTCGCGGCGCAGCCAGGCCGGCATGGAGAAAGCGGCCGCACCGGCGGCGCCCCGTCCCTGGGAACGGGTTTCTGCGGCAACGTTGCCCGGCACCGGCGCGGGGGATGCGGCCACCCTCCCCGGAGCGGAGGGTGCGACCGGGACGATCCCGCCCGCTGCGGCCCTGGCAATCCCCCGTCCGGCGGAGGCCGTAGAAGGCAGCCACGGCCGGAGCGACTCCGCCGGGGAACGGGGCGCCGGGGACGACGCCCTCCTCGCGGCCCGCGCGGCGCCGGACGGCGGCGACCCGGCCGCCCCGGGCGAGGCGCCCTCACCCGCCGGCGCCGTCCCGCCGCGGCGCGGGCTGGAAGAAGCGATCCTCCTGCGCTGGGGCGTCTGGCTCGGCGCGGCCGCGCTGGCGCTGGCGGCGGTGTTCCTGGTCCGCACGGCGCTGGACGAGGGCTGGCTCGGCCCCGAGGCACGCTGCGCGCTCGCGGCGCTCGGCGGCCTCGCGCTGGTCGGCGGGGCGGAATGGCTGGCGCGCCGCCCGGCGAAGGGCGCCCTGCCGGACTTCGCCCCGGCCGGGCTGGCGGCGGGCGGCGTGGCGACGCTGTTCGCGGCGGGCTACGCCGCCACCGCGCTCTACGGGTTGCTGGGGCCGCTCACCGGGTTCGGGGCGATGTCGGCGGTAGGCGTCGCGGGCATCCTGCTCGCGCTGCGCTTCGGCCCGGCGGTCGGCCTTCTGGGGCTGGCGGGCGCCTTCGTGACGCCGATCCTGGTGCAGACCGAGGCGCCCTCGCTGCCCGGGCTGTTCGGCTACCTGCTGGTGGTGGTGGCGGCCGCGATGGCCGTGGTGCGGCGCACCGCCTGGGCCTGGCTCGGCTGGTGCGCCGTGGCCGGCGGCGCCGCCTGGGTGCTGATCGGCAACGCCCTCGCCGCCGACGAGGCGGGCGGCATGGCCCCCGACACCTGGGCCATCGCCCTCTTCGTGCCGGCCGCCGCGGCGCTGCACCTGTGGAGCCTGCCCGGCGTGGCGCTGGATCGCCCGCTCGGCCGGCGGCTCTCGGTGGTGCCGGTGCTGGCGCTGGGCCTGGCCGCCGGGTTCTTCGCGGTGGACACCGCCTCTGTCTGGCCGGCCGTGGCGATCCTGACCCTGGCGGCGGTGGCGATCGCGCGCGCAGTCGTGGAGCCGAGGCTGATCCTGGCACCCGCCGCCGGGGCGCTGCTGGGGCTTCTGCTGCTGGGCTGGTGGGCCTTGCCCTGGCCGGGCGCGTTCCAGCCTGTCCCGGAAGCGGTGATCGAGCCGGTGGTGCCGTTCCCCGTCATCCCGGAGGCGCTGGATGGCTACGTCGCGGTGGCGGCGATCCTGGCGGCGATGTTCCTGATCTCCGGCACGTGGCTGGAGGGACGTGGCGGCGCGCTGTTCGCAGCGCAGCGCGGCGGTGTGGGCTCGCTGGAGGCTGGTCCGACCCGCGCGGGTGAGGTCACCGAGCAGGCTGGGCGGAACAGCGCCCCTGGGAATGCTGCCGAACCGAGCGGGCCAGCGGTGTCCGAACTACCCGATGCCGGGCCAACGGTTCTCGGGCCACCCGATGCCGGGCCGGCCGCGGAAGCCGCCGCAGGACGACCCGTGCCGGGCGGCGCGGGGGACAGCGGGGCTGTCGCCCACCGTGCGGCCATCGCCTGGGCCGGGCTGGCCGCGGCGGTGCCGGTGCTGGTGCTGCTGATCGCCTATGCGCGCATCGGCGGCTTCGTGGCGGATGGCCGCTGGGCCCTGGGGGCCCTGGCGCTGGCCGCCCTGTCGGTGGGGATGACGGCGCGCGCGATGCGGGCGGGGCGAGAACCCGCGGCCGGCGCCCATGCCGCAGCGGCGGTGGCGGCGGTGGCGCTGGGCTGCGCCATGATCCTGCGCGACCAGTGGCTCAGCGTCGCGGTCTCGCTGACGCTGCCGCCGCTGGCCCTGATCGCCGGGCGCACCGGCCTGCGGGCGCTGCGCGGCGTGGCGGCGGTGGTGGCGGCTGTGGTGCTGGTGCGGCTGCTGCTGAACCCCTCGGTGCTGGACTACGCGCTGGGCGGCCAGGTGGTGCTGAACGGGCTGCTGCCGGCCTACGGCCTGCCGGCGCTGGCCTGCCTGCTGGCCGCTTGGTGGTTCCGGCGCGACGGCGACGACGGCGCGGTGGCGCTGCTGGAGGCCGGCGGGGCGGCGCTGCTCTCGGCGCTGGTGCTGCTGGAGGTCCATCACGGCTTCGACCCCGGCTTCTGGCTGGACGAGGGCGCCTTCCGCTTCCGCGAGCTGGCGATCCACGTGGCGGCGCTGTCGGCCATGGCGCTGGTGGCCTTGTACGTTGCGCGGCGCACGGGCCGCATCGTGGCGTGCTGGGCCTGGCGGCTGCTGGGCGGGGCGGCGGTGCTGCTGGAGGTCTGGCTGATCGTGCTCAACCCCGGCGTCACCGGCGAGGCCGTCGGCGCGACCGCGGTCGCCAACGCGCTGCTGCCCGCCTTTCTCCTGCCCGCGCTGGCCGCTGCCGCGGCGCTGGGGGCACGCGAAACCGCGCGTCCCGCGGCACTGCGGCCGGTGCTCGGCGTGCTGGTGCTGGTGGCGACCCTGGTGTGGAGCACGCTGGAGGTCCGGCACGGTTTTCACGGCGACGCGCTGGAACTCCTGTCCGGCGAGGTGCCGGTGGAGGAAGCGGAGCTCTGGGTCTGGAGCGGCGCCTGGGCGGCGCTGGGCGTGGCGGCGCTGCTGGCCGGGCTGCGGCTCGCGATGCCGGCGCTGCGCTGGGCCGGACTGGCGCTGGTGGCTCTGACGGCGGCCAAGGCCTTCCTGGTGGACATCGCGGCGCTGGGCGGGCTTTGGCGCGTGCTGTCCTTCCTGGGGTTGGGCCTGGTGCTGATCGGGCTGGGCGCGGCCTATCGCCGGCTGCTGCCCGCCGCGCGCGGGGGCGCGGAAGCGGGGGAATGACGCCACCGCGCGGGACTGGTGCGGTGGCCGCGCGGAAGACGGGCTGCGCTTCCGCCGATCGGTCTGACCGGCCGGGCGGCGGCGGCCGTGTCTCCGGCGAAGCACGCCCCGGGCCGCCGGCGTGGCGGCCCAGTCACGGCCCTCCGGCGATGAGGCGCGCCCCGGCGGGTGCCGGGGCGGCCGGGGGGCCTCACAGGAAGGGCGTGCCGCCGGTCACCGGGATGATGGCGCCGGAGATGTAGCTCGCACCCTCGGAGGCCAGCAGCACGTAGGCCGCGGCGAGTTCCGCCGGCTGGCCGGCCCGCTTCATCGGCACCTGCTGGCCGAACTCCTTCACCCGCTCCGGCGGCATGGTGGAGGGGATCAGCGGCGTCCAGATCGGCCCCGGCGCCACGGCGTTCACGCGGATGCCCTTTTCCGCCACCAGCTGCGCCAGCCCTGCGGTGAAGTTGGCGATGGCGCCCTTGGTGGTGGCGTAGGCCAGCAGCGAGGGCGAAGGCTTGTCGGCGTTGATCGAGGTCGTGTTGATGATCGAGGCGCCGGACTGCATGTGCTTCATCGCCGCGCGGGTGATGCGGAACATCGCGAAAACGTTGGTGTCGAAGGTGCGCTGCCAGTCCTCGTCCGAGATGTCGTCGATGCTCTCGTAGGTCTTCTGGAAGGCGGCGTTGTTGACCAGGATGTCGATGCCGCCGAGCTGGGCGACAGCTTCGTCCACGATGCGCTGGCACTGCGCGGCGCCGGTGATATCGCCCGACACCAGCACCGCCTTGCGCCCGGCGGCCTCCACCAGCCTGGCGGTTTCGCGCGCGTCCTCGTCCTCGTTGAGGTAGGCGATCAGCACGTCGGCGCCCTCACGCGCGAAGGCGATGGCGACCGCGCGGCCGATGCCGCTGTCGGCGCCGGTGATGATGGCCCGCTTGCCCTTCAGGCGGTCCGAGCCGCGGTAGCTGTCCTCGCCGTGGTCGGGCTTCGGGGTCATGGCGCCGGTGGTGCCCGGAATCGGCTGCTGCTGCTCGGGCTGGGGCGGCTTGGGACGGTCGGACATGCTGGGTTTTCCCGGTTGCTGGCGGATCGGCGCCCCGCGCTGCCCCGGAGGGTGGCGAGTGCGCAGCTCAACAACGGCGGGAACCCCCAGGGGGTTTACCGAGGGTTCAGCCGGGAGGGGTTCAACCGGACAGGTTCAAAAGGGGGAGGCGAAACGGCGGCGGGATGGACCCCGCCGGCGTCAGCCGCCCAGTTCGGCCGGGGTGAAGCGCCAGGACCGGCCGCCGCCCACCGGGGGCTCGACCCAGAGTGGCAGGGCGTTGGGCGTGCGGACATTGGCCGGCAGTCCCGCCGCCTGGCGGAAGGCGCGCCACAGGGCACCGTGCGCGACCACCAGCACCGGGCCCGGCAGCGCCAGGGCGCGGTCGATGGCGCGGACGGTGCGGCGGCGCAGCTCGGGGAAGCTTTCGGCACCCTCGGGCGTCACGCGGCCCTCGACCCAGTCGTCGAACCATTCCGCCATCGGCTTGCCTTCCTGCACGCCGAAGGACACCTCGCGCAGGTCCGGGTCGGTGGCGAAGGGCAGGTCCAGCGCCTCGGCCACGATGCGGGCGGTGTGCTGGGCGCGGCCCAGTGGCGAGGCCACGACCGTCGCGATGCGCTGCGGACCGCGCAGCGCGCGCAGGGCGGCGGCGGCGCGGTGCGCCTGCTCCACGCCCACGGCGTTGAGCGGGATGTCCACGTTGCCCTGGCTCAGCCCGCGGGCGTTCCAGTCGGTTTCGCCGTGGCGCAGGAACCAGAAGGCCACCTGGCGGGCGGGGACGGAATGGTCCTCGCGCGGCGGGCCCTCGGGGCCGACCGGCGCGGGCTCATTTCCCGTGGCAGGCGGGGCCTTGCCCGCCGGTGCCGCGCCGGCCCCGTTCGGGCCGGCGGACAGGTCATCGGTCACGGGCGGCGCCAGCCGGTCCGCTTCGCCGCCCGCGCCGCTCAAGCCTCCAGGCCTTCGGCCTTCAGGGCGCGCTGCACGGCGGGGCGTGCCAGCATCCGCTCGTAATGCGCGGCGAGCTTCGGCGGCAGCTGGTGGCCCATGCGCTTCACCCACCAGAACTCCACGAAGAAGAGCGCCGCGTCGGCGACGGAATAGCCGCTGGGCAGGACCCAGTCGCCGCCCTTCCAGCCCTTCTCGATCGTGGCGAAGTACTTCTCGGCGTTGCTCTTGCCGACCTCCAACACCTTCGGGTGGTCACCCTCGCTCGGCGCGAAGCGGCCGGGGGCGAAGAGGCGCGAGAAGGCCTGGGGATGCACGGTGCCGATCACGTAGTCGGTCATCTCGAGGCAGCGGACCTGGTCCTCGACCGCCGTGGGCCAGAGCTTCGCCTCGGGCGCGGTGCCGGCCAGCGCGAGCGCGATGGCCGGCCATTCCGTCACCACCGTGCCGTCGTCGCGCTGCAGCGTCGGCACCTTGTGCTTGGGGTTCACCTCGAGGAACTCGGGCCGCAGCTGCGCCTGCTCCTTCAGCGACACCACCACGCCCTCGTAGGGCTTGCCGGTTTCCTCGAGGATCACGTGGATGCCGAGACTGCAGGCACCGGGCGAGTAGAAGAGCTTCACGTCAGGGAACTCCCTCGAGGAACAGGTGGGTCAGTTGAACAGCGTGGAGACCGAGGCTTCCTCGCTGATGCGGCGCATCGCCTCGGCCAGCAGCGGCGCGATGGTGAGCTGGCGGATGTTGGAGCTCACCCGCACGGCCTCGGTGGCCTGGATGCTGTCGGTGATCACCATCTTCTCGATGGGCGAGGCGCCGATGCGCGCCACGGCCCCGCCCGAGAGCACGCCGTGGGTGACGTAGACCGAGGCCGAGCGGGCGCCCATCTTCATCAGCGCTTCCGCCGCGTTGCAGTGCGTGCCGCCGGAATCCACGATGTCGTCGACGATGATGCAGTCGCGCCCGTCCACGTCGCCGATCACGTTCATCACTTCCGACACGCCGGCGCGGGGGCGGCGCTTGTCCACGATCGCGAGGTCGGTGTGCAGCCGGGTCGCGATGGCGCGCGCGCGCACCACGCCGCCGACGTCGGGCGAGACCACCATCAGGTCGCGGCCCTTGAAGCGCTCCATGATGTCGCGGGCGAAGAGCGGGGCGGCGAAAAGGTTGTCGACGGGGATGTCGAAGAAGCCCTGGATCTGCCCGGCGTGCAGGTCCATCGTCAGCACGCGGTTGGCGCCGGCCTCGGTGATGAGGTTGGCGACGAGCTTGGCCGAGATCGGCGTGCGCGAGCCGGACTTACGATCCTGCCGGGCATAGCCGAAATACGGGATCACCGCGGTGATGCGGCGCGCCGAGGCCCGGCGCAGCGCGTCGAGCGTGATCAGCAGCTCCATCAGGTTGTCGTTCGTGGGGTAGCAGGTGGACTGCACCACGAAGACATCCTCGCCACGAACGTTCTCGTGGATCTCGACGAAGATTTCCATGTCGGCGAAGCGCCGCACGGAGGCCTGCGTCAGCGGGAGGTTGAGGGAAGCAGCCACCGCCTCGGCGAGGGGACGGTTGCTGTTGCAGGCGAGGATCTTCATGGGAAAATGCCCTGGTGGGAGGCGCGCTGCGGGATAGCAACCGCGCGCAGTTGTGTCCATGCGAAGCAAGCAGGGCTGAGGCGATGGGCGGTGTTTCAGGTGCCCCTGTGGGGGATTCGCACCGGATGAGGCCCGGACGCCGATCATGGCTTGAGTTATGTTATAACGTACTTGTAGATTGCCCGGCTGAGGCGGGAGTTTTCCGCCCCATGCGGAGGCACCGAGGCTTGGGCAACGACATCTCACCACGCGACGACATCTGGCGCCGCTTCCCGGGCGACGAGTGGGACAGCTTCGACGCCCTGCCCGCCGCCATCCGCCGGCGCCTGCAGCAGCACGCCTACGATGCGTGGAGCAGCAATGCCCTGCTCTTGTGGAGGACCCTGCGTCGTCGCCACGCCTCTTCCGCCCGGGCGGAAACGCTGCTGCTCCGTCACATCGACCATTGCGAGCGGCTGGAGCGCGAGGCTTTCGCCGCGATCTGGCAGGCGCGGCGGGGCACCGTGCTGCCGCACCTCGCGGCCGCGGCCTCGGTGCTGCGCGACAGGTTGCCGGGGGCAGCGCAGGATGGCGGCGCGGCGGCGCGTGATGCTTCCGCCCCTTCCGCCATGGTGCCGGCCCCGCGCGGAGGGCGCCGGCGGGCTCGTTCCTCCCCCCGCCGTGGCGCGACACCGGCGGCGCCCCGGTCCGCTTTCGGACAGAGCGCCGCCACGGTTCTGGCCGCCGCGATGCTGGCGCTGGCGGGCGCGGTGCTTCCCGCCTCCGGCGCATGGGCGCAGGACGACAGTCCGGCGCGCGGCGACCAGCCCTGCGACGAGGGGATCGCGGTCAACACCGGCAGTTGCCTGTCGGGCGAGGTGCTGGCGGACGGCTTCGCCAACACGCGCGGCGGCGTCCATCGCGGCGTGGCAGCGCTGACGCAGCTCAAGCTCGGACTGGGCGTGGACCTCGGCGCGCTGGCGGGCCTCGATGGCTGGAGCTTCCAGTTCTCGGGCTTCGCGATCTACGGGCGGCAGCCGACGCCGACGCTGGTGGGTAGCCTCAGCGCGCTGAGCAATGCCGAGGCGCTGTCCACCGTGCGGCTGGGCGAGCTGTGGCTGCAGCGGACGGTGGACGGCGTGGGCTCCGTGCGCTTCGGGCAGCTGACCGCGGATTCGGAGTTCTTCACGGCGCAGAGCGCGGGCGGCCTCATCAACGGCACCTTCGGCTGGCCGCTGGCGACCTCCACCGCCCTGCCCTCCGGCGGGCCGGGCTATCCCTTCGCGACGCCGGGCGTACGGCTGGCGATCGGCGACCCGGATGACGGCACGGGGCTGCGCGCCGCGATCTTCGCGGGCGATCCGGCAGGCCGGCCGGGCGAGAGCGACCCGCAGCGGCACAATCGCTTCGGCACCAATTTCAGCCTCCAGGGCGGTTCCTTCACCATCGCCGAGGCGGTGACCGGCGGCACCGCGCCGAAGGAAGGGGCGCTGCGCCCCTGGGTGCTCAAGGCCGGTGGCTGGTTCCACAATGGCGGGTTCAGCAGCCAGCGCGGTGATCCCACGATCTACAACAGCGACCCGGCCTCGGCGGGCATCCTTCCCGACACGGAGGGTCCGGCCCCGCGGCTGCGCAACGACTACGGGCTCTACGGCGTGGGCGAGGCGGTGCTCTGGCGCGGCGAGCACGGCAGCCTGGCCACCTTCGCGCGCGGCTCGCTGACGCCGGCCAGCCGCAACCTGCTCGGCGCCTACGTCGATGGCGGCCTGGCCTGGGCGGGTCCCTTCGGGCGGGAAGCGGACACGATCTCGCTCGGCGCCGCCTGGGCGCGCACCGGCTCGGACGGGCGGGCGCTGGACCGGGCGCTGCGGGCGCGGGGCGTGGCCGTGCCGCTGCGCGACCGCGAAATCACGGTGGAAGCGAACTACAATTATGCCGTGGTGGCGGAGCACCTCTCGGTGCAGCCGGTGGTGCAGTACATCTCGCACCCGGGCGCCGGCATCCCGGACGGGCGCGTCAGCACCGGGCGCGGGTTGCGCGACGCTGTGGTGGTGGGACTGCGGCTGCGGGCGACGCTGTAGCGCGCCGCCGCACCCTCAGACCGGCGGCCGTCCCGCCAGGGCCGCGGGCACCGGCAGGCTGTTATCCGGAACCGCCGCGGGGGTCGCGGCACCGGCCACGCCCTTGCCGGCCGGCGCGGCCGGGGTGCTCGCCTCCTCGCGCGCCGGCTTCTTCGCCTCGGCCGGGCCGAAGCCGCCGGCATTGGCGATGATGTCGCGCACGCCCTGCGCCGCTTCCTGCGCCACCACGTAGGCGACGTCGCCCCACTGCCGGTCGAGCGAGTGCGGGGCGATTTCGTTGATCTGCACCGCGCGGCCGAGCTCCTGCCCGTCCTTGCGCTTGACGATCCACTGGATCTCGATGCGCTGCGTGCCGTTGGCGCCCGGGGCCACGGTGACCTCGCCCTGCAGGCTGAACACCGCGCCCTCGGAGCGGTCCTGGATCACGAAGCCCTTGTTGCCCAGGAAGTCCGTCATGCGGTCCGTCAGGGCGCGGTTGCCGTCGCCCGGCGCGCCGGTGACGGGGATGAAGCGCAGCGGCGGCGGGCCGCTGGCCACCAGCGTGGCCGGGTCGGCGGCACGGCGGGCGGCGTCGACGCGGCGCAGCAGGGTGGCCACCGTCTCGGCATCGGCCTGGGCGGAGCGGCGCAGCGTGGCGGGGGATTCGTTGCTCCATGCCTCGATCGGCACCGGCTTGCCGCGCGCCTCGGCCTCGGTCTTGCCGTCGGCATTCTGCAGGGCATAGCGCGGCACGACGTTGCGCCCTTCCGGCTCCGCCCGCACCACCAGCCGCCAGTCGAGCGGCAGCGGCGCGCCGGAGACCGCCGGGATCTCGGCCGCCACGAGCGCCTCGGCCAGGTCGTCGGCGAAGAGGCGGCTGGCGCGGTCGGTCAGCAGCGCGGCACCCGGCGGCGGCACGGCGATGCGGTAGGCCGGCGGCTGCGTCAGCTGCGCCGCCAGCCCGCCCGGCTGGCCGCGATAGGGCTGCGGAAAGTCGCCGCAGCCGGCGAGCGGGAACAGCAGCGCCAGGACGGCCGCGAAGGGGAAGCCGCGCATGGTCAGCCGATCACGCAGGAAGCAAGCAGCGTCAGGAACATCAGGATCACGAAGAGCACCATGTAGGGCATCGCGGCCGCTTATCGCGGGCCAGGGCCTCCGCGTCGAGCACGCAGTTCGTGGCGCGGGCCGGCGAAGACGGCTCCGGGCCGGGGTGTCCGGTTCGAGACGCCCGGTTCAGGGTAGCTGGTTCCGGGCCGCCGGGCGGGGCGCGGTCTGCCGGTAGGGTGCCCCGGCATTGGTTTCCGGCACGGGGCGGCGGCCCAGGGAAAGGGCGACAGGCAACGGCACGAGACCACGGCCGCGCCCCGGCGGCGGAGGCCGTAGCACCGGCCTGCCGCCGGCTGCCCCGCCCCCCCCACAGTCAGCGGCAGGCCGCATCCCTTTCCTGGCGGCCAGCGTGGCAGGGTATGGGGAACGGCCTTGCTGCCGACACGTGGCATGGCGGAACATCGTGCTGCCGCCCGCGGCAAGTTTGGAAAACCCATCCATTCCACCGGCCGCGAGGGGGCCTCATATTCGGAAGCCCTGCCGCACCGGTCACCCTGGTTCGCCCCCTGCGGGCGCCCGCGGCCATGACTTGCCTTGTTCTGGATTGCTGAGAAGGAGTTGCCCCGATGCCCGATGGCCTGATCGCCCGGAAGCCCGACGCGCCGGAAGCCGGCGCCAAGAAGGATTGGCGCAACGAGGGCATCAAGGTGGTGCGCGCCGGCGCCCGCTCCTGCGACACGCCGGAAACCCTGGGCATGAACCGCGAGGTGGCACTCAGCGGCGGCCGCACCGGTTCCACGAAGCTTTGGGCCGGCACCAACCTCCTCAAGCCGGGCCACCCGACCGGGCCGCACCACCACGGTGCGCTGGAAAGCGTGATCTACGTGGTGCACGGCCATGCGATCATGCGCTGGGGCGACCGGCTGGAGTTCATCACCGAGGCCCGCGCCGGCGACTTCCTGCAGGTGCCGCCCTTCATGCCGCACCAGGAGCTCAACGGTTCCGACACCGAGGACCTCCACTGCGTGCTGGTGCGCTCGGGCACGGAGGAGGTGATCGTCAACCTCGACGACCTCGACATCGAGCCGAACCCGGAGTGGATCCGCTTCTGAGCTAACCTCCGCCAGGCAGCCCCCTTCCAATCCGGGGGCTGCCCGCGGGAGGCGCCGCGCCGGTTCCGCGGCCGCGTCGCGAGGCCGCCCGCCCCGCCGCTCAGCGCGGCAGGGCGATGGCCGAGAGCTGGTGGCCGATCGGCCCTTCGCCGCGCAGCGTGCGGCGGCGGTACGAGAAGAACCGGGCCTCGTCGGCGCAGGTATCGGCCTCGATCACCCGCACCAGGCCGGTGCCCGCCCGCTCCAGCCGGGCCGCGATGTAGCCCGCCATGTCGAACTGCCAGTGCGCCGGGCGGTGGCCCGGGGCGAAGAAGGCTTCCGCTTCCTCCAGGCTCGGCAGCACGGCGTCGCGCAGGTCGTCGCCGACCTCGTAGGAGAGTTGGCGGATGCAGGGGCCCAGCACGGCGGTGACCCGTTCGCGCCGAGCGCCGATCCGTTCCATCGCGTCGAGCACCGCTTCGCAGACCCCGGCCACCGCGCCGCGCCAGCCAGCATGGCAGGCGCCGACCACGCCAGCCTCGGCATCCGCGAACAGGACCGGGCCGCAATCGGCGGTGATGATGCCCAGCGCCAGCCCGGGTCGGTCGGTGACCATGCCGTCGGCCTTGGGGCGGTCACCGGTTGTCAGCGGCCCGCGCAGCGTGACCACCGCCGCGCCGTGCACCTGGTGCAGGCCCACCAGCGATGCCGGCTCCAGCCCGATCGCCTGCATGGCGAGGGCGCGGTTCTCTGCCACGTCACCCGGGTCGTCGGCGCCCGAGAGCGCGCAGTTCAGCGAGGCGAAGCCCCCCTGCGAGACCCCGCCGCGCCGGGTGAAGAAGCCGTGCGGCAGGCCGGCCAGCGCGGGCGAGACGAGGAATTCGGCGGTGCTCATGCGTTGGCGAATCCGGGTGGCAGGGGAAAGCCGGGATGGCTGATGGCCAGGACCTGGAACAGCTCGCCCATCGCCTCGGAGGCGGTCAGGCGGTGCAGCGCGGCCATGTGCGCCGCCCCCTGGCGCGGGTTGGCCTGGGCCAGCATCGCCGCGCGCTGCCCGATGCCGATGCGGCGCAGGAACATGCCCTGCGAGAGCGGCCCGTGCGTCGCGGCGCCGGCTGCGGCCGCGGCATGCGCGACGGCGGCGAAATCCACGTGGGCGGTGAGGTCGGCCTCGCCGGGGTCGCGCAGCGGGTCCACCGGGGCGTGCCGTCGCACGGCCTGCAGGCTGTCGCCCGTGCCGCCCTGCGCGGTGCCGTAATCGATGAACAGTGCGACGCCCCCCTCCCCGGCCAGCCGGCGCGCCAGGGCGGCGGTGATCGCCAGGGCGGGTTCGCAGCGTTCCTGCACCGTGCCGTCGGGGAGCGAGGCGTCCTCCGGCGGCGCGTCCTCGGCGTCGCGCAAGAGGAAGCGGCCATCCTCCACCCAGCGTTCGCGCCAGCGCCCGCCCGCCCGCTCGAACTGCCGGATCGGCAGGGCGTCGAGGAACTCGTTGGCCAGGAGGATCGCCGGGCCCGGTGGCAGCGTGTCGATCCCGTCGTGCCAACAGGTGTCCGCGGCTGCGGCGCCCAGCGAGCGCCGCTGCGCCGCGCGCAGGGTGGGCGAGGTTTCCACCAGCTGCAGCCGGGCGGCGGCGGCGAAGGCTGGGATGACCTCGCGGATCGCGCGCAGGGCGTCGGCCATCAGCGTGCCGCGCCCGGGGCCGAGCTCCACCAGCAGCACCGGGTCCGGTGCGCCCATCATCTGCCAGCACACGGCGGCCCAGAGGCCCAGGCACTCGCCGAAGCTCTGGCTGATCTCGGGGGCGGTGGTGAAGTCGCCGGCGCGGCCGAAGGGATCGCGGCCGCCGTAGTAGCGCGCGGTGGCGCGGGCCATGAAGCGGTCGAGGCGCTCGGCCCCCGCCGGTGCGGGCACGGGCGGCGGGGGCAAGGGCGGATGGGCTGCGGCCGTCCCGGCTGGAACAGCCCCGGTTGCGAGCGACCCGGCTAGGCCTGGGCGGGACGGGTCCGGGTGGGGCGGGTCGTCGCTGCTGGGGTGGCCGGGCGGGGTCATCGCGGGTTCAGGCGCGTTCCTGAAGGGGCAGCCCCGTCGCGACCGTGGCGGGGCGGGCACGCAGCATCAGCCACAGCCCGAACAGCACCATCGGCACCGACAGGATCTGCCCCATGGTCACGCCGCCGAGCAGGAAGCCCAGCTGCACGTCGGGCTGGCGGAAGAACTCCGCCGCGATGCGCGCCACGCCGTAGCCCGCCAGGAAGGCGCCCGAGATGAAGCCCTGCCGCGCCCGCAGCGAGGGGACGCGCACCAGCAGCTGCAGCACGGCGAACAGCACCAGCCCTTCCAGCAGCGCCTCGTAGATCTGCGAGGGGTGGCGCGGCTCCGGCCCGGCATTGGGGAAGATCATGCCCCAGGGCACGTCGGTGGCGCGGCCCCAGAGCTCGCCGTTGATGAAGTTGGCGATGCGGCCGAGCAGCAGGCCGATCGGCACCACCGAGGTCACGCGGTCGGAAAAGCCCAGGAAGCTGAGGCCGTTGCGCCAGGTGAACAGCAGCAGCGCCACGATCACGCCGGCGGCCCCGCCGTGGAAGCTCATTCCGCCTTCCCAGAGGTAGAGGGCGCGGATCGGGTTCGCGAGGTAGTGGTCGGGCTGGTAGAACAAGACGTAGCCAATGCGCCCGCCCAGCACGATGCCCAGCGTGGCCCAGGTTACGAAGTCGTCCACCTGCTCGCGCGTCGCGACCTCGGGCGCCAGGCGCACCAGCCGGCGCACCAGCTGCCAGCCGATCACGATGCCCACGATATAGGCCAGCGCGTACCAGCGGATCACGAAGGGGCCGAGCTGCACCGCCACCGGGTCGAAGGCGGGAAAGAGAAGGGCTGGGATCATGCGTCGTCCGGCTGGCTGAGGAGGTGGTGGACGTAGCGGGCCACGCCGTCCTCCAGCGCTGTGGCGGGATGGGGGAAGCCGGCTGCGCGCAGGCGGTCCATCCGGGCCTCGGTGAAGTACTGGTACTTGCCCTTCAGGTCGTCGGGCATGGGAATGTAGCGGATCGCGGGGGCGCGGTTCAGCGCGGCATAGACCGCGAGCACGAGGTCCTCGAAGCTTCGCGCCGTGCCGGAGCCGCAGTTGAACAGGCCGGACACGTGCGGCTGTTCCATCAGCCACAGCATCGCCGCCACGCAGTCGTCCACGTGGACGAAGTCGCGCCGCTGGCCGCCGTCGGGGATGCCGGCGCGGTCGGAGGCGAAAAGGGTGGCGGCCTCGCCCGCGATGATCTGGCGGAACTTGTGCAGCGCCACCGAGGCCATGCGGCCCTTGTGGCCCTCACCGGGCCCGTAAACGTTGAAGAACTTAAGGCCTGCCCAATGCGGCGGCCGGGCCCGCCCGCGGGCCAGCAGGTCCACCACGCGGCGGTCGGTGGCGTGCTTGCTCCAGCCATACAGGTTCAGCGGATGGAGCTTCGCCAGCGCCGCGGGGTCCATGTCGTCATCGAAGCCCTCCGACCCGTCGCCGTAGGTCGCGGCGGAGGAAGCGTAAACCAGCGGCACGCGGTACTCGGCGCACCAGTCCCACAGGCGGAGTGTGAGCGTGAGGTTGCTGCGCGCCACCAGGTCCCCGTCGCGCACCGTGGTGGCGCTGACCGCGCCCAGGTGGAACACGCCCTCGACGTCGGAAGCGTCCGTCAGCCAGCGCTCCAGATCCTCAGGGGGAAGAACACCCGCGATCGGGCAGTCGGCGATGTTGCGCCACTTGCCCCCGTCGCGGAGCCGGTCGCAGACCAGCACCTCGGCGCCCCGGGCGCAAAGGGCGCGGACGAGGTTGGAGCCGATGAAGCCGGCGCCGCCGGTGACCAGGAACATCGCGGAATTGTCCCCATCGATTGCGGGCGGGATTGTGCGAAGCGGCACGGTCATCCCCATATGCCCCGCGTGATGGCAGTGCGCGCGTCGCACGGCAAGGGAGAGTGCTCGATGGATCAGGATCGCGGTTTCGGCAGTGGCTTCGGCGGGTTCGGTGGCGGGCCGCGGGAAGGTGCTGGCACCGGTTCCGGCGCTGGCGGGGGCTTCGGCGGCGGCTTCGGGCGGGGCAGCAAGCTGTTCGACGACCTGGCGGGCGTTGCGGGCGGCGCCTTCTCGGCGCTGACCGGCATCCGCAACGAGGCCGAGGCCGCCTTCCGCGCCCAGGCCGAGGGGGTGCTGCAGCGCCTCGACCTCGTGCGGCGGGAGGATCTGGACGCGGCGATGGAGCTGGCCCGCCGGGCGCGCGAGGAGAACGAGGGCCTGGCCATGCGCGTGGCGGTGCTGGAGAAGCTGGTGGCGACCATGGTGACGACGCCCGCCCCGACGGGTTCCGGCACGACGGGCCCCGCCCCCGCGCAGCCGGCCGAGCCCGTGCCCGGCAAGCCCGCGCCCGGCGCCTCGGTGGCCGATCCGGACACCCTCGGCGGCAGCGGCGGCAGCAGCGAGACCGAGGCGCGGCCGAACCCCACGCCCTGATCCACACCCCCGTCCGGGGCCGGTTGGACCGCGCCCGCCCCGGATTTCGGGCGGACGCCGCGCACGGGCCGGGGCTCGGCCGGGCCTGAAGGGTGCCGGGGCACAGCGGCGGGAGGCCCGATTCCGCCGCCCCCCTTTCCGCGAGCCCGGGTTCAGGGATCGGGCCGGCGCCACAGGCTCGAGCACGGGCTATCGAGCCTGCGGTCCTGGGAGGCCGGGTTCTCGCGGGCGGGGAGGCAGACCGGCCGCGTTTCGCGCCCGCTGACCTGATCTTTCCGGCCGATCCGGCACGGGCAAGGCCGAATCCACGCATGCTAACCGGATTGCAATGTTTTGGGGATCGAAATGGCGGTGGAGAGCGGCCGCCAACCCGCATGATCGTGACGTCGCCGGCTGGTTCTCCGTTTCTTCGCGCAGTTGAGCCTCTGGAGAGCCGCCTTGACGATCAGTCCCATGCTGACCGGAATCGTGCTGAACGATGACCTGAACACCAACGCCGATCAGGTGCAGTTCACCGTCACCTTCTCGGAACACGTCACCGGCCTGTCGGCTGCAAACTTCGCCGTGGCCACGGGGAGCGGCCTTTCAGGGGCGGCGGTCGTCGATGTCGTGTCGCTCGCGGGCGGTGAAGGCGACGGAACCAGCCAGAACAACGGCGAGCAGTTCCTCGTCACCGTCAGCACCGGGACCGGCCAGGGCAGCCTGCAGCTGATGTTCAACGGTGCTGGCGTGCACAACGCCGACGGCGTCCCGCTCGCGGGGTACGAGACCGGGTTCTCCGCGCCGGTCGCCGTCGGCGACGCGACCGGGGACTCGATGTGGGGCGCGGCCATCGGGGACTTCAACGGTGACGGCTTCGGGGACCTCGTTCTCAGCACCGGCCCGAAGGGCGCGGAAGTGTTGCTGAACGATGGACACGGCGGCTTCACCTCCTCCGGCCGCACCATCTGGCCGAGCATGGTTTACACGACCCTGGCCGTTGACGTGAACAATGACGGCTATGCCGACCTGGTGGGCGGCACGGGGCCGGAAGGCACGAACGGGATCACCGTGCTGTTGAGCAACGGGGATGGTACCTTCGCCGAGCCTGCATCCTACGCGGGCGTGAACACCGTGCCGAACCCGGTCGCCATAGCCAGCGGGGACCTGAACAAGGATGGCTACGTCGACGTCGTCGCCACGAACTACGACTCAGCGAGCGTCACGGTTTACCTGAACAAGGGAGACGGGACCTTTGCCGCCGGGGTGAACTACGAGGGGGGGGCCAGTCTTTCCTCCCTCGTGGCCGACTTCGATGGCGACGGCAATCTCGACGTCGCGACGACGTCGAACGGCCAGCTGGTGGTGCTGCACGGCAATGGTGACGGCACCCTGGGCAACGTGACCCAGACCAATCTGGGCGTCCAGCAACTCAACCTCCTGGCCGCGGCGGATCTCAACCATGATGGTGCTGCCGACCTCGTGGTCAGCCTGGGAAACACGTCTGGTGTCGCCGTGGTGATGAGTGACCACCACGGAGGCTTTTCCTCGGTGTCCTCCTACAAGTTGAGCAGCGATGCCGGCTACTTTCAAAGCGCAGCGCTCGCCGACGTTGACGGCGATGGCGTGCTCGACATCGTGGCCAACAGCGGCACGTCGGTCTCGGTGTTGAAAGGCCTGGGCAACGGCAGTTTCGCGCCGCCGGTCAGTTACTCGACGGGCGCCAGCTCCATCCAGATCGCGGCGGGCGACCTGAACAACGACGGCGTCGCGGACATCGTGTCGAGCAACGCCACCGGAGGCCCCGCCAATCTGCTGTTCAGCAACTCGACGCCGACCTTCAGCGATGCTTACGCCATCGACCACGTGGCTCCGTCCGGCAATGTCGTGCCCGACGACGCGGGCAGCGACGCCACGACGATGACCTTTCAGGTCAGCTTCAGCGAGGCCGTGACGGCGCTGAGCGAGAAGAGCTTTTCGCTGTCGGGCACCGGCTCCGCCCGCGGCGTCATCGAGAGCGTCACCGGCTCGGGCAGCAGCTACGTGGTCACCGTCAGCTCGATGGGCGGCTACGGCACGCTCAAGCTGGACCTCGCGCAGGATGCCAAGGTCACCGACACCGCTGGCAATCCCGCCGTCTTCCAGGCCGGCACCCACGAGGTTGCCATCAACTCGGGCTATACCGGCACCGTCACCGTGAAGGGTGATCTTGTGGCGGGCAGCGTTCTGTCGGCCGACAGCACGCTGGCGGATCCCGACGGCATGGGCCCGCTCCATTATCGCTGGGAACGCTTCGAAGGCGAAGGCGTCACCATCGTTGGCGAGGACAAGACCTACACGCTGACCGCCGACGACGTGGGCCACCACATGCGGCTCGTGGTGGCCTACGAAGATGGCCACAACAACATCGAGACCTACCGTACCGAGCAGACGGACACCGTTGCCGCGGACAATGCCGCGCCGGTCGGCGATGTCACGGCAGCGGGCGACCTGGTGCGGGGCGCGGAGCTGAGCGCGAGCAACACGCTCACCGATGCTGACGGCCTGGGGGAGGTCAGCTACCAGTGGCAGCGCGACGATGGCCAGGGGCAGTATGCCGACATCGAGGGCGCGGACGGCGGCACCTACCTGCTGACGCGCGACGACATCGGCCACAGCCTGCGACTGGTGGCGAGCTACACCGATGGCCACGGCGTCGCGGAAAACGTGATCGGCACGCCCACGGGCATCGTGACGGCGCGCGCCATCGCGGTGACGCCGGTGGATGACACGGTGTCGCAGCCCACGGAGGTCCTGACCTCCACCGAGGTGGCGGCGCGGCTGGCGGACGGCGATACCCTCGCCCCTGCCGCCGGCACCACGCAGGTTCACCTCGTGGACGGCACGATCAGCTATGCCGACGACAGCGACGCGGCCTACCTGACCCGCCTTTACGGCGCCGTGCTGGGACGCCAGGGCGAAGCGACGGGCCTGAGCTACTGGGCGCACGCCAGCGATGGCGGGCTCGACAAGCTTCAGGTCGCCGCGGCTTTCCTTGACAGCCCCGAGTACCGGGCGGGTCACGCCGACGAAACCGACGAGCAGTTCGTGGACGACCTGTATCACGACCTGCTGGGCCGTCCGGCCGATGCCGAAGGCGCGGCCTTCTTCAACGGGCTGCTCGCGAACGGCACCTCGCGCGCGCAGGTACTGGCCACGGTGGCGGACTCGTCCGAGGCGCAGAAGCAGTGGAGCGGGGTGACCTCGTCGGGCGTCTTCGTGCCGGACGAGAATATCGGCCTGGTCCGCGCCACCTACGAAACCGCTTTCGGCCGCGACGCCGAGGCCGGCGGGCTCAGCTACCACAGCGCGAACCTGCGGGCCGGGGAAACCCTGAGCCAGCTGGGTGACTCGTTCGAAATCTCGCCCGAGTTCCAGACCATGTACGGCACGCAGAACGATCACGACTACGTGGCAAGCCTGTACGAGCATGGGCTGGGGCGCAGCGGCAGTGAGGCGGAGATCGGCTACTACACCGCCATGCTGGACAGCCACGCCGCCGACCGGGGCGACGTCCTGATGGTCATTGCCACCTCGGCGGAGGCTCAGGCCCACCTGCACTGGAGCCTGTAGCCGCGAAGCACCCGCCGGTCCGGCAGCATCGTCATGCTTCCGGACCGGCCGAAACACCGTGCCCGGCGCGACGAAGGCCGGGCTGCCGTGATCCAGGGCAGCACCCTGTTTTCCGGTCGGCGTGGCGCGCGAAGCGCCACGCCGGCCGGGCCCGCACATCCCGCCTATCGATGGTCCTGCACACGCGCGGGTGATGCCGCCGAATCGCCGGGGGCCTTGCGGTTGCCGCCCGTTTGGCAGCGCAGTATCAACCTGTAGGGGTTACCCCCGCCGAGTCCCGCAAGACCCGGTGGCCATGCCCCCATATCAGGACGGGAAGGACGAGCCACATGACCGCTCCACTCGCCCTCGGACGCCGGGAAAAGGCGTCTAACCCCCTCGACGTGGTGGAACAGATCGTCGCGGCCAATGACTGGGCCTTCGACCGACGTTCCCCCCGCGAAATGGCCGCGGAGGCCCCGGGGAAGTGGTGCGACTACGGGTTGCACTTCGCCTGGTCCAACGAGATCAGCGCCATGCACTTCACCTGCACCTTCGACATGAAGGTGCCGCCCGAAGCGCGGCCCAAGCTGCATGAGTTGCTGGCGCTGGCCAACGAGAAGCTCTGGATCGGCCATTTCGGCCTCGATGCCGAGGACGGCGTGCCGGTATTCCGCCACGCGGTGCTGCTGCGCGGTGCGCCCGGCGCCTCGGCCGAAAGCCTGGAGGACATGGTGGACATCGCCATCACCGAGTGCGAGCGCTTCTTTCCCGCCTTCCAGTTCGTCCTTTGGGGCGGCCGCACGGCCGAGGACGCCCTGCAGGCCTCGCTGCTCGACTGCGCGGGCGAGGCCTGATGACGCGCCTCCCGCCCGTGTTGCTCGTCGGCTGCGGCAAGATGGGCGGGGCCATGCTCGCGGGCTGGCTGGCGCACGGGGTCGAGGCCGCGTTCGCGGTGGACCCCCAGGCCAGCACCGTGCCCGAGGGCGCCCGGCTGGTGCCCGATGCCGCGGCGTTGCCGGCGGAGTTCCGCCCCGCCGCCGTGGTGCTGGCGGTGAAGCCGCAGATGGCGGCCGAAACGCTGCCGCTCTACCGCCGCTTCGCCTCGGATGCGGTGTTCGTGTCGATCATGGCGGGGCAGACCACGGCCGGCATCGCCTCGCTGCTGGGCAGCGGGGCGGCGGTGGTGCGTGCCATGCCCAATACCCCGGCCGCGATCGGGCGCGGCTTCACCGCCGCCTTCGCCGCGCCCGCCGTATCGGAGGCGCAGCGTAGCCTGAGCGGCACGCTGCTGGGCGCGGTGGGCGAGGTCGCCTGGTTGCCGGAAGAAGGGATGCTCGACGCGGTCACCGCCGTGTCCGGCGGCGGCCCTGCCTACGTTTTCCTGCTGGCCGAGCTGCTGGAGGCCGCGGCGGTGGACCAGGGCATCCCGCCCGACCTCGCCCGGCGCATGGCCCGCGCCACGGTGGCGGGCTCCGGCGCCCTGCTGGAACGCAGCCCCGAGGATGCCGCCGTGCTCCGCCGCAACGTCACCAGCCCCAAGGGCACCACGGAACGGGCGCTGGCGGTGCTGATGGCCGACGAAGCCTGGCCGGCGCTGGTGCGGCGCGCGATCGCCGACGCGACGGCGCGGTCAAGGGAACTGGCGTCCTGAGCGCCGCCTCGCCGCATCCCCTCCGTATCGTGATCTTGGCGGAACGGCGGATCACGCCGACATGGGGCGCATGACCGATAAGACCGACGCCGATCCGGCGTTTCTGGATGCATCCGCCGGAACGGCGGTTCTGGATGCCCTGTGGCGCGTGGTGGCTGAGCGCGGCTGGCACGGCGTGACCTTCCGGCTGATCGCCGAGGAGAGCGGCCAGCCGCTGGACGCGCTGCGCACCCGCTACCCCACGCCGCACGCGCTGCTGGCGGCCCATGCCCGGGCGGTGGACGCCGCGGTGCTGACGGGCACCATGGCAAACCAGGGTGGCACGGCGCGCGACCGCATCTTCGACCTGCTGATGCGACGCTTCGACGCGCTGGCCCCGCACCGCGAGGGCATCGTGCGCTTCCAGCGCGACCTGCGGCAGCACCCGATGCTGGCGCTGTCGCTGTCGCCGATGCTGATGGCCTCGATGGCCTGGATGCTGGAAGGGGCGGAGGTCGATACCTCCGGCCTGAAGGGCGCCATGCGCGTGCAGGGCCTGGCCGGGGTGTGGATCGCGGCCTCGCGCGCCTGGGCGGACGACACCACGGTGGACCTGGGGCCCACCATGGCGGCGCTGGACCGGGCGCTGGACCGGGCCGAGCAGGTGGCGCGCACGCTGCGCCTCGACGACGGCGACCTGGGCACCGCGCCGGCGATGGACGAGCCGCTGGCCGATCCCTTTGACGCGCCGCCGGAGGATGGACCCCTATCGGGTGGGCCGCTGGCTGGCGGGCCGGCCGGGGGGGCTTCCGCCGTGCCGCCTTCGGGCCCATCCTCGTCCCCGTCCGAGACGGAGCCGCCGATCATCCCGATCAACCCGGTGGATCCGAAGCACGGACAATAAGGACGGGAAACAGCAAACGGGGATCCCCGCCGCTGTGACGCGACGCCGCTTCCTGCGTTGAACTCCCGCAAGGAAAAACGTTCCGGAGGAAGAACTGTGTCCGACACCCCATTCAACAATCCCGCCAGCGGTACCTCCGGCAGCGGTGGTTCCGACAGCGGCAGTTCCGCCACGTCGGCGGTCAGCGCGGTCATGGACCCGCTGCGGCTCTTCAAGGATATGCGAATGCCCGCCATGCCGGACCTCGAAGCCCTCGCCTCGGCGCAGCGGCGCAACCTCGAGGCACTGAGCGCCGCCAACCGCGTGGCGCTGGAAGGCGCGCAGGCCGTGGCCAAGCGCCACATGGAGATCCTGCAGCAGTCCATGTCGGAAATGACCGACGCCATGCGCTCGGTGGGCGACCTCAGCGACCCGCAGAACAAGGCCAGCAAGCAGGCCGAGGTCCTCAAGAACAGCTATGAGCGCGCGGTGGGCAACATGCGCGAGATCGCCGACCTTATCCAGCGCAGCAACACCGAGGCGATGGGGCTGCTGAACCGCCGCTTCACCGAGGCGATGGAAGAGGTCCGCACCCTGGTGGCACGCAAGGACGGCCAGGGCTGAAGGGCAGGCGCCGAAACCGACGGCGCTGAAGTGGCGGCTGCAGGACGGGGCCGGGCGGCCTCAGCGCTTCGGCGGCTCCCCGGGCTCCAGCCGGGCGCCGTCGAGCAGCGCCTGCCGCTGCTGCTCGACGGCGCGGTCGGCCTTCTTCTGCGCGCCGGTGCGCCCGAAGCTGGCCCGGTTCGCAGCCGCCTGCCGGTCGTGTTCCGCGGCCTTCTTCGCCTTGCGGACGCGGGCGAGATTAATGACTTCCACCATGGCCGCAGGATAGGATGGTGGCAGGGGTTCAGGGAGCCGCTTTCATGCAGATCGAGCTCGAGGCCAGCGACGGCCACAGGTTCGGTGCCTATCGCGTCGGACCGGCCGACGCCACGCGCGGGTTGGTGGTGGTGCAGGAAATCTTCGGGGTGAACCCGCATATGCGCCGAGTCTGCGACCATTACGCCGCCATGGGCTTCGCGGTGGTCTGCCCCGCCCTGTTCGACCGGGCCGAGCGCGGTGTCGAGCTGGGCTACGGCGCCCAGGACCGGCAGCGCGGCATGGCGCTGCGCGCCAAGGTGCCCGATGCCGGCGCGATGGCCGACATCGCCGCCGCGGCCGCGGCCCTGCCCACCGGTGCGCGGCGCGGGATCGTCGGCTACTGCTGGGGGGGCACGATCGCCTGGTGGGGCGCGACGCGGCTGCATGACTTCGCGGCGGCGGTCGGCTACTACGGCGGCGGCATCGCGGCCACGCGCAACGAGGTGCCGAACTGCCCGGTGCAGCTGCATTTCGGGGAAAAGGATGGCGGCATCCCCTTGAGCGACGTGGAGCTGATCCGCGCTGCCCAGCCGGAGGCGGAGATCTACGTGTATGACGGCGCCGGCCACGGTTTCGCCTGCGAGGACCGCGACTCCTACGACCCGCCCTCGACCTCGGTGGCGGAACATCGGACCCGCCTCTTCCTGGACCGGGTGATGCCCGCATGATCAAGCGACTGATCCTCTTCGCCTTCCTGCTGGGCCTGCTGGTCTGGATCCCGATGGTGGCGCCGCACGGCTTCGGGGCGCCGCCGCTGCTGGTGGTGGGCCTGCTCGGCGTGGCGGTGCTGCTGACCTTCTGGCGCCGCACCCAGTACGACGACTGAAGGGCATCGGGCGCGGTTCTGCGGGGCTGACCCCCGGCGAGGTCGCATCGCGGCACTTCGCGAATCGCGCACCGGCAACCATCTCTCCCCCATCCGGTCCCATCGGGGTGCCTGCGCGGTCGCCATCGCACGGGCGCCTCGTCGCCCGGGCCACGAACGGAGAACACGCATGTCCGGCACGATCCCGCGGCTGACCGAACTGGCGCATGGCGGCGGCTGCGGCTGCAAGCTGGCGCCCGCGGTGCTGCAGCAGCTCCTGGCCGACCAGCCGGCGGCGCAGGGCTTCAGCCAGCTCCTGGTGGGCACGGAAACGGCCGACGACGCCGCGGTGTGGCAGGTGGACGAGAACCTCGCGGTGATGGCCACCACCGACTTCTTCATGCCGATGGTGGACGATCCGCGCGACTTCGGCCGGATCGCGGCGACCAATGCCATCTCCGACATCTACGCCATGGGCGGGCGGCCGATCATGGCGCTGGCGATCCTGGGCATGCCGGTGAGCAAGCTGCCGCCCGAGACCGTGCGGGCGATCCTGCAGGGCGGCGCCTCGATCTGCGCCGAGGCCGGCATTCCGGTGGCCGGCGGCCACTCGATCGACGCGCCGGAGCCGATCTACGGGCTGGCGGTGATCGGGCTGATCCGGCCCGACCAGGTGCGGCGCAACGCCGGCGCGCGCGCGGGCGACGCGCTGATCCTGACCAAGGGAATCGGGGTCGGCATCTATTCCGCCGCGATCAAGCGGCAGGCACTGCCCGACGGCGCCTACGGGGAGATGATCGCCTCCACCACCCTGCTCAACCGCGTGGGGGCGGAGCTCGCGGGGGATGCGGCGGTGCACGGCATCACCGACGTCACCGGCTTCGGGCTGCTGGGCCATGCGCTGGAGATGGCGCGGGGCTCAGGCCTGTCGCTGCGCATCCGGCGCGACCGGGTGCCGGTGCTGCAGCAGGCGGCGGCGCTGGCGGAGGCCGGTTTCGTGACCGGCGCTTCGCACCGCAACTGGGCCAGCTACGGCAGCGGCGTGGAACTGCCGGAAGGCTGCCCCGACTGGCAGCGCGCGCTGTTGACCGATCCGCAGACCTCGGGCGGGCTGCTGATCGCCTGCGCCCCCGAAGCGGCCGAGGCGGTGGTGGAGCGAATCCGCGCCGCGGGCTATCCGCTGGTGCGCCAGATCGGCACCGCGGAGGCCGGGCCGGCGCGCGTGGTGGTGACCTGAGGTCGCCCAACGCGTTGAATGGGGGCGCGTTGAGGGATCAGGCGGGCCCGCCGTGACGGCGCCCCGCGGCCGGGTCCGTTCCGCCGGGCTGGATCACCGGGCTGGCGCCGGCGGAACACAGGCCGGCGCGACACAACAGGATAAACGGCGCGGCCGCGTAGCCGGCCGCCGCGAGGAACAACGAGATGCGTTTCCAGGCCAAGATCACGGTTCTGCTGCTGGCGCTGACCGCCGCGCCGCTCCTCCCCGCGCTGGCGGTGGCGCAGGACCATCCGCCCTCGGGGCAGTCCCTCCAGGGACCGGGCGACTGCGGCGGCAGCAACCGGGCACAGCCCGCGACCAACCCGGCGCGCGAGAGCCGCGACGGTACGGCGCCGGGCAATGCCGGCTCCACGGGCTGGACCGGCGGCACCGGCGGCTCGCATATCGGCACCAACACCAACGGCGCGCTGCCCAGCTCGCCCACCTGGCAGCCGCCCACCGCGCGCGGGTTGGACCCGATCGCGGCGCGTCCCCGCGCGGCCTGCTGAGGCCGCCCGGCCGCCTCAGTGCGGCTTGCGCTCCTCGAGGCGCAGCCGCAGCCCGTCGGCGTTGAAGAACTCGCCGTCGCGGATCAGCGAGCGGTCCTCGTGCAGCTTGCGGGTCAGGGCGGCGAGGCGGGCCTTCGCTTCGTCGTCGCGCACCAGCCCTTCGCGCCCGGCGCGGAAGAACACCACGGCCGACCAGTCCACCCGCGCTCCGGCGAAGAGCGACAGCATCTCGGGCCAGCGCGTCTCGTCGCCCACCACGTGCAGGTAGGCGGAGCGCAGCGGCTCCACCGTAGCCTCGGTGATCCGCAGCAGCACGAAGAGCACGGTGAAGGAGCCGGTCTCGGCGTAGGTGTCGGCGAGCCACTCGTCGAAATCGGTGGCGATGGGCGGCGTCACGGCGTGCTCCGGCTCGGCGGGGTGGAGGATGGCTCGCCCCCGGCGGGCGCGGAGGCCGGCTGCCCTGGCTGGGGCGCCTCCCCTTCCCCCGGCGTGCCGAACAGGTCGGCCCGGTGCGGGTTGATGCGGCGCAGGTCGCCGCGCCGCAGCGTCACGCCGAGGCGATCGAAGAAATCGAGGATCTGGATCGCGACCTTGCGGCCGTTGTCCATGCGGTCGCGGAAGCTGGCGGCGGTGAAGATGCCGTCCTCCGCGTGGCGGGCGACGTCGCGGGCGATCTCCACCATCTCGGCGGTGGTGGCGCGCAGGAAGAAGTGGTCGTGCGCCACCTGGTCCACCCGCCCCAGTCGGGCGCAGGCCTTGAGCACGCGCCGGACCTCCGTTTCCGCAACCCCGAACTCGTTGGCGATGTCGCGCACGCGCGGCGGGCGGAAGCGGGCTTCCCCGCCCAGCAGCGGCACGATGCGGCTGAACAGCGCCTCGTCCGCCGGGTCGAGCCGGACCTCGTGCGTCGGCAGGCGCAGGAAGGCACCCTCGGGCACCACGGCGCCGTCGCGCGCCAGCCCGTCCAGCGCGGCGCGAAAGGCCGGCGCCGGCAGGCGGGGCTGCACCAGCAGGCGCAGGCGTTCGCGCCCGATGCCCTGTAGGTCCGGGTTTTCCTCGTGGAAGCGGGCGATCTCGCCGAGGAGGCTGCTGCGGAAGCCTTCCCAATGCGCAAGCGAGAGCGCGACGGGGGTGTCGGCCCCGATCAGCACGGCCCCGGCAGCGGCGGCCATGCGCCGCGCCTCATCGGCGCGCAGGGCGTGGTCGCGCGCGAAGTTGTTGAGCTCCACCTGGAAGGGCGCGACCTCCAGCAGCCGCGCGAAGGCGTCGGCCGGGGTCGGCTGCTGGAGGGCTTCGAGCTGTGCCAGGCGCTCGGGCGCGCGTCGCCGGCGTGCCGGGGGGCGCAGGTCGAGGAACCGGCCGCCGCCGACCGTCCGCTGCGCCGACACGTCGCGCAGGATGAAGCGGTCGCCCGCCGCCGCGGCGATGGGGTGGTCGAGCGCCAGCTGCACGAGGCCCTCCGCACCAAGCTCCAGCGGTCCCGCCAGCGGCATCACCCGCACGCCCACCTCGGCGCTGCCGTGATGGAGGTGCGCCGGAAAGGCGTTGCTCAGCGGGCGCGCCTCGCTGGCGAGGACGCGGAAAACGGCGTCAATGCGGTCGGTCGGCGCGTGCAGCGCCGGGTCGAGCACGGTGTCGCCGCGGCCCACGGCCTCGCGGCTGATGCCGTCGCCCACGAGGTTGAGGGCGCAGCGCTGGCCGGCCACGCCGCGGGTGGCGGGCCGGTTCTGCGCGTGGATGGAGCGGACCCGGGCGGTCAGGCCGCCGGGGCTGACCACCACGTTGTCGCCCACCGCGACGGCACCGGACAGCACCGTGCCGGTGACCACGGTGCCCGCGCCGGCCAGCGTGAAGGAGCGGTCGACCGACAGGCGGAAGGCGCCGCTCTCGCCCGGCGGCGGGGTCGCGGCTTCCGCCTCGGCCAGGGCCTGGCGCAGCGCCTCGATCCCCTCCCCGCTGCGCACCGAAACCGGCACGATCGGCGCATCCGCCAGCCCCGTGCCGCGCAGCAGGGCGCGAAGTTCCACGCTGACGGCCGCGCGCCGGTCCCGGTCCGCGAGGTCGGCCTTGCTCAGCGCCACGATGCCGCGCCGGATGCCGAGCAGGTCCAGGATCGCCAGGTGCTCGCGGGTCTGGGGCATCACGCCGTCATCGGCCGCCACCACCAGCAGGGCGAAGTCGATGCCGCCGGCGCCGGCCAGCATGGTGTGGACGAAGCGCTCATGCCCCGGCACGTCCACGAAGCCCGTGACCTCGCCAGCCTCGCCGGGCAGGTAGGCGAAGCCGAGGTCGATGGTGATGCCGCGCGCCTTTTCTTCCTTCAGGCGGTCGGTATCGACGCCGGTCAGCGCCCGCACCAGCGCGGTCTTGCCGTGGTCGATGTGCCCGGCGGTGCCGACGATCATGCGCCCGCCGCCTCCCGCTGCGCGGTTGGGGCGGCGTCCAGGGGCAGCGCCGCGCGCCGTGCGGCCTCGGCCTGGCCGGCCTCGTCCAGCGTGGCGCGGACGGGGCCGAGAAAGGGGCGCGCCAGCTTGCTGTTGCCGGCCTGGGCGCGCAGCAGCCAGTGCAGCGCTTCCACCGGATCGGCCGCGACGCCGGCGCCCATGTGCAGGGCGGCGCCCAGCATCGCCTGCCCGTCCGCCTCGCCCAGCGCCGCCGCCCGGCGCCACCAGCGCGCGGCCTCGGCCACGTCGCGCTCCACGCCGAGCGCGTGGTGGTGCAGCAGGCCCATCCGCGTCATGGAAGCGGCGATCCCCTGCGCCGCCGCGAGGCCCGCCCAGCGTCGTGCTTCGGTCGGGTCGGAAGGGATCACCTCACCCTCGAGCAGCATCCAGCTCAGCATGTCCTGCGCCAGCGCGTCGCCGGCCTCGGCGGCCTGGCGGTAGAGCGCGGCGGCGCGGGCGGGGTCGGGATCGATGCCCTGCCCCTCGGCGCCGCGCAGCAGGAAGTCGGCCAGGTTGCGCTGCCCGGGGGCGTAGCCAGCCTCCGCCGATAGCGTCAGCCAGCGCAGCGCCAGCGTGGCGTCCACGGGAACGCCGAACCCTTGCGCGAAGCAGGTGCCGATATTGGTCTGCGCCCGCGGGTTGCCGGCGCGGGCCAGCGGTTCCCACAGCCCCAGCGCCGTGGCGTAGTCCCCCTGGCGGAAGGCGGCCAGCGCCTCGGCCATGGGGTCCGGCGCCGGGGTTGGCGCGGGCGGCGCGGCGCGGCGGAAGCGGTCAAGCCAGCGCAAGGCTGGGGTCCCGGGGCAGCGCGGCCACGGTGTCGAGGAGGCCCTCCTCGTCCTCCAGGCAGCGCAGGTCGAGGATCAGTGCGCCGTCATGCACCCGCCCGATCACCGGGCGCGGCAGGGCACGCAGGGCGGCCGCCAGCGCCTCGAGATCGCGCCCGCGCGGCACGGTGAAGCGCAGCGCGAAGCTCGGCAGCGTGTCGGTCGGCAGGGCGCCGGAGCCGACCTGGCTCCGGCAGGCGCAGGGTTCCACCGTGAGGCCGGGCGGCAGGATCGCGGCGACCCGGGGCAGGAGGCGGCGGGACTGCGCCTCGATTTCCGCCGCCGATCGACGCAGCAGCCGCAGCGTCGGCAGGCGGTCGGCCAGCCGGTCCGGGTCGCGGTACAGGCGCAGCGTGGCTTCCAGCGCGGCAAGGCGGATCTTGTCCACCCGCAGCGCCCGCTTCATCGGGTTGCGGTTCACGGCGGCGATCAGGTCGCGCCGCCCGACGATGAAGCCCGCCTGCGGTCCGCCCAGCAGCTTGTCGCCGGAAAAGGTCACGAGGTCCGCGCCCTCGGCCACCGTGTCGCGCACCGTGGGTTCCCGCCGCAGTCCCCAGCGTGACAGGTCCACCAGCGTGCCCGAGCCCAGGTCGTTGAGCAGCGGCACGCCCGCCTCGCGCGCGATGGCGGCCAGGGCGCCGCCGTCCACCTCGGCGGTGAAGCCCTCGATCCGGTAGTTCGAGGTATGCACCTTGAGCACCAGGCCGGTCTCGGGCCCGAGGGCGTTGCGGTAGTCCTTCGGGTGCGTGCGGTTCGTGGTGCCGACCTCGACCAGCCGGACGCCGGCGCGGGCCATGATGTCGGGCATGCGGAAGGCGCCGCCGATCTCGATCAGCTCGCCACGCGACACCACCGCGTCGCGCCCCTGCCCCAGCGTGTTCAGCGCGATCAGCACGGCGGCGGCGTTGTTGTTGACCACCGTGGCGTCCTCCGCCCCGGTCAGTTCGCACAGGAGGGCGCGGAGGTGGTCGTCGCGCTCGCCGCGCCGGCCGGTGTCGAGGTCGAACTCCAGCGCCACCGCGTCGCGCATCGCGGCGGTGGCGGCTTCCACCGCCGCTTCCGCCAGGAGGGCGCGGCCCAGGTTGGTGTGCAGCACCGTGCCGGTGAGGTTAAACAGCGGGCGCAGGTTGGAACGGTCTCGCGCTTCCAGCCGCTCGGTGGCGCGGCGCAGGATCGTGGCGAGGTCGGGCAGCGGACCGGCCAGCGCGGCCCCGGCGCGGAGTTCCGCCAGCACCGCGCGCACCGCGGCGGTCAGTTCCGTGCGACCGAAGCGATCCGCCGCCGCCAGGGCATCCGGCGCGCCCAGAACGCGGTCCACCGAGGGAAGCGCGCGCAGCGCCGCCTTGTCCCCCATCTGGTCGGGCACGGCGTTAGTAGCCGATCAGGAAGGGATCGAAGCCGGCGCGGCGGTACTCGGTTTCGCGCATCAGCAGGTCGAGGCCCAGGCTGCCCACGTCGTCGGCGACGGGCTCCAGCGACGGGTTCCTGTTGGCATAGAAGATCTTCACCCAGCTGTGGCAGGTGTCGCAGGTTTCCGCCTTGACCGTCGGCTCCTCGGGCTTGCCGTTCGCCCCGGGCTCGGCCTCCGGCGCCTTGTAGCCGACGCCCTTGGTGGAGCCGCAGGCGAGGCACTTCACCCGGACCTCGTTCCACTGCGTGCCGCAGAAGGCGCAGGCGGCGTAGCGGGCATTCTCCGCACCCTGCCAGCCGACCACGCGCGAGGACACCGGCGGCCCGCCGCAGCAGGGACACAGCCCCGTTTCCACCGGCACGAGCCGCGCCGCGTCCAGCGTCGCCGCCAGCCGTGCGGCATGGACCTGGATCGCGGCCGACAGGAAAAGGTGCTCCGGCAGCGCCTCGAAGGGCGTGGCATCGGCCATGACGTTGTCGATCATCTCGCGCAGCGCGGCAGGCGCCGCGGCGCGCAGCGTGGCCAAGCCGGCGGCGGCCTGGGCCGGCATCTCGATCGCCGCCGCGGCGTCGAGGAAGCGCGCCACCGTCTCGTGCAGCGCGGGCGAGCCCGCCAGCGCGTTGCGGTCGAGCGGCGGCATGGTGGCGGCGCGGGCGCGCTCCACCTGCGCCGGGTCGATCGGCTCAATGGTCGGGAGAGCGGCCGCGAGCGCCGCCTGCGCCTCGCAGAGCCGGGCCAGGAAACGCAGGTAGGGCGCCAGCGGGTTGCTTTCCGCCAGCAGCGCGAAACGCTCCGCCCGCGTGCGGAACAGCGGCGCGGGGTCGGGCAGGATCGCGAAGGCGGGCTTGATCATGCGCCCGATCATCGAGGGATCGGGCTGGAGGCTGTTGGTGCCGGACATTGATAACCTTTCGGGCCGGACCGGCCACGACGTCTCGGGGGATGACCCGGCCTACTCGGCCGGGCCCACCTTGCGACGCCCGTTCAGTTCACGCAGCCACTTGCGGTGGTGCCGCCAGGCCCAGCCGGCGGTCACGTCGCCGCGCGTCATGGCCCGCAGCGTGCCACGCGTCCAGATGGCGGCGTAGACGTGCAGAATAAAGACGCAGATCGCCAGCACCGCCGAGATGGAATGCACCAGGATCGCGACGCGCTTGGTGGGGACGCTGAAGTACTCGCCGAAATACTGGTCCCAGACCACGATGCCGGTGGCGATCAGCAGCAGGATGAGGCCCGCCATGCTCCAGAAGATGAACTTCTGGCCGGCATTGTACTTGCCGAGCTCCGGCAGGCGTTCCTCGTTGCCCGAGATCAGGTCGCGGAAGCGCGACAGCCACACGATGTCCACCCGCTGCGGCAGGTTGGCCCGCCACAGCTGCAGGAAGAAGACGTAGAAGCTGACGAACAGCACCACGCCGATCCAGGGATGGAAGGCGCGCGTGTTCTGCCCGCCCCCGAACAGGTCGGTCAGGAAGTAGAGCGCCGGCGTGAACAGCGCCAGGCCCGAGATCGCCAGCAGCATCAGGCTTGCCGCCGTGATCCAGTGGTTGAGGCGCGCCAGCGGGCCGTAGCGGCCCACCGTGCTCGGCCGCCCGGGGCGGATCACGTCCCCGGGCTGGATCCGCTCGACCATCAGGTGCGCTCCCCGGGCTCAGCGACGGTGGCGTCGTTGGGCGGCGGCACGGGCTTGCCGGCCACCAGGTCCTCACCGTGCTCGTCATCCTCGTGCGTCACGCGGTTCGGCTTGGCGAAGACGCCGTGCACGATGCTGCCGATCGCCAGCATGCCCATCGCGGCCATGCCGACATACTTGGTGACGCCCTTCCAGCTCTGCACCAGCGGCGAGATCCGGGGGTTGTCGGGCAGCCCGGCATAGATGCTCGGCTTGTCGGCGTGGTGCAGCACGTACATCACGTGCGTGCCGCCGACGCCCGGCGGGTCGTAGAGGCCGGCGTTGCTGTAGCCGCGCGACTTCAGGTCCTCGATCCGCTCCGCCGCGTGCTTCTTCATGTCCTCCTTGGTGCCGAACACGATGGCCTGGGTCGGGCAGGCCTTGGCGCAGGCCGGGCCCTGGCCCACCGCCACGCGGTCGGAGCAGAGGGTGCACTTGTAGGAACGGTGGTCCGTCTTGGACACGCGGGGGATGTTGAAGGGGCAACCCTTCACGCAGTAGCCGCAACCGATGCAGTTCTCGTGGATGAAGTCCACGATGCCGTTGGAATACTGCACGATCGCGCCCGGCGCCGGGCAGGCCTTGAGGCAGCCCGGGTCGGAGCAGTGCATGCAGCCATCCTTGCGGATGAGCCATTCCAGGCTGTCGGTGTCGGGGTTCACCCATTCGGTGAACCGCATCAGCGTGAACATGTTCTCCGTGAGGTCGTGGGGGTTGGTGTAGACCCCCACGTTCTCGCCTACCTCGGGGTTGGTGTCGTTCCACTCGATGCAGGCCGACTGGCAGGCCTTGCAGCCGATGCACTTCGACACGTCGATCAGCTTGGCCACCGGCGTCAGCTGCCGCGTCGGCGGCGGCAGGTCCGCCGTCGCCGAGCGCCGGATCAGGTCCCCATGACCGAGATTGCTGGCCATGGGCTGGGACGGCGGGTTGCTGACCGCCGTGCGTGGACTGTCCATCATGCTGCCACCCTCACGACACCGCCTCGGGCGACGTGGTCGGTTCGATGTTCACCAGGAACGCCTTGGAGCTCGGCGTCTCGATGTTGGCGTCGCCCACGAAGGGCACGAGCGAGTTCGGGCCCCAGCCCTTCTTCGCCGAGCCCGTGAAGCCCCAGTGCAGGGGGATGCCGACCACGTGCACGTCCCGGCCGTCGCAGTGCAACGGGCGGATGCGCTTGGTCACCACCGCCTTGGCCTTGATCGAGCCGCGCTTGTTCCACACGCGCACCCAGCCGCCGGCCTCGATGTTGCGCAGCTTCGCGAGCTCCTCCGAGATCTCGACGAAGAACTCGGGCTGCAGCGCGGAATTCACCCGGTTGTGCTTCGTCCAGTAATGGAAGTGCTCGGTCAGCCGGTACGAGGTCGCCGCGAAGGGGAACTCGGCCGCATTGCCGAAATCCTTCACGTCATTCTGGAAGACGCGGGCGACGGGGTTGCCGCGCATCTTCCGGTTGAAGACGTTCTCGACCGGGCTCTCGAAGGGCTCCATATGCGCCGGGAAGGGTCCGTCGCGCATCATGCCGCGGGCAAAGAGCCGCGACACGCCTTCCTGGTTCATGATGAAGGGACCGACGTCGCCAGGCTTCGCGTTGGGCGCGATGTCCGGCACGTCGTAGCCCGCCCACTTCGCACCGTCCCACTCGATGATCTTGCGGGACGGGTCCCACGGCTTGCCGTTCAGGTCCGCCGAGGCACGGTTGTAGAGCGTTCGGCGGTTGAGCGGCCAGGCGAAGGTCCAGTTGAGATAGGCACCGGTGTTGTCCGGGTCGTGGTTGTCCCGGCGCGCCATGTTGTTGCCCGCCTCGTTGAAGCAGCCGGAATAGATCCAGCAGCCGCTCATGGTCGAACCGTCGTCCGCGAGCTGCGAGAAGTTCAACACCTGCTTGCCGGCCGGCACGAGCACCTTGCCCGGGTTCGCAGGGTCCATGACGTCGGTGAGCGCCCGCCCGTTGATCTCCTTCGCCAGTTCCTCCGGCGTCGGCTCCTCGGGCTCCTTGTACTCCCAGCTCAGGTGCAGGATCGGGTCGGGGAAAGCGCCCCCTTCCGTCTCGTAGAGCTTGCGCATGCGCAGGAAGATCTGCGCCATGATCCAGGTGTCGTGCTGCGCCTCGCCCGGAGGCGAGCCGCCGGCCCAGTGCCACTGCAGCCAGCGACCGGAGTTGACGAGCGAACCCTCCTCCTCCGCGAAGCAGGTGGTGGGCAGCTGGAACACCTCGGTCTGGATGCTCTTGGGATCCACGTCGTTGTAAACGCCGTGGTTTTCCCAGAAGCGCGACGTTTCCGTCTCCAGCGGGTCCATGGTGACGAGGAACTTCAGCTTGCTCAGCGAAGCGGTGATCTTGGCCCGGTTCGGGAAGGCCAGGATCGGGTTGAAGCCCTGGCAGATGTAGCCGTTGACGCGCCCGTCGTTCATCAGCTCGAACATGCGCAGGATGTCGTAGGCCGGCACGTCGAGCTTGGAGAGATAGTCGTAGCCCCAGCCGTTCTCGGCCGTGGCGTGCTCACCCCACATCGCCTTCTGGAAGCTCACCATGAACTTCCGGTAGTTCTGCCAGTAGCTGGTCTGGCCAGGGCGAAGCGGCTTGAACTGCCGCGACTTCATGTAGGTCTCGAAGTCGGGCTCGGTTTCCGTCGGCTGGTTCAGGTAGCCGGGCAGCAGGTGCGACATCAGCCCCAGGTCCGTCAGGCCCTGGATGTTGGAATGCCCGCGAAGCGCGTTCATGCCGCCGCCGCGCACGCCGATATTGCCCAGGATGAGCTGGAGCATCGCCATGGCGCGGATGTTCTGCGAACCGTGCGAGTGCTGCGTCCAGCCGAGCGCGTACATCGACGTCATGGTCTTGGTCGGCGACGAGCACTCCGAGATCATCTGCGCGACGTGGAGGAACTTGTCCTTCGGCGTGCCGCAGATGCGCTCCACCATCTCGGGCGTATAGACCGAGACGTGCTGCTTCAGCAGGTTCCAGACGCAACGGGGGTGTTCGAGCGTCGGGTCGGTGACCGCGAAGCCGTCATCGCCGATGACGTAGTCCCAGCTCGACCGATCGTAGTCGCGCTTTTCCTCGTCGTAGCCCGTGAACAGCCCGTCCGAGTACCCGAAGCCGTCCTTCACGATGTAGGACGCGTTGGTAAAGTTCTTGGTGTATTCCCACTGCACCTTGTTGTTCTGGATGCAGTAGTTGATCACGCCGTTCAGGAACGCGATGTCCGATCCCTGCCGGATGGGCGCGTAGAAATCCGCCACCGACGCGGTACGGGTGTAGCGCGGGTCCACGACGATGAGCTTGGCGCCGCGGTGGGCTTTCGCCTCCGTGACCCACTTGAATCCGCACGGGTGTGCTTCCGCCGCATTGCCGCCCATGACGACGACGAGGTCGGTGTTCTTGATATCGGTCCAGGCATTCGTCATCGCACCACGACCAAAACTCGGGCCCAAACTGGACACCGTGGGGCCGTGTCAGACGCGCGCCTGGTTATCGAATCCTACGATACCGAGGGTCTTGGCGACCTTGAAGGTCAGCCAGGCCGTCTCGTTGGTGGTGGCCGAGGCCGCGAGCATGCCGGTGGTGGTCCAGCGGTTGACCGTCAGCCCGTCATTGTTCTTGGCGAGGAAGTTCGCGTCGCGATCGTCCTTCATCAGGCGCGCGATGCGATCCAGCGCCGCGTCCCAGGAAATCGGCTCGAAGGTGTCGGAGCCCGGCTTGCGGACCCTGGGCTGCGTCAACCGCGTCGGCGAGTGGACGAAGTCCTTCAGCGCCGCGCCCTTGGGGCAGAGCGTGCCGAGGTTCGTGGGGTGGTCCACGTCGCCCTCGATGTGGACGATCTCGGCCTGCTCGCCCTTCCGGACGTCACCCTTGGAATACAGGATGATGCCGCAGGCCACCGAGCAGTACGGGCAGGTGTTTCGGGTTTCGGTGGTGTTCGCGAGCTTGAACGTCCGGACATGGGCGGCGACGGCGGCTTCCGCCTCACCGAAGCCCATCGCCCCCAAGGACGTGGCCGCGACACCCGCACCCGTGGCCTTCAGAAGGCCACGCCGCGAGAGTTCCATAATCGCTGGATCCCCTGTTCAGGCAGAGTGGAGTAACTGACAGCGTAAATGGAAGCGGAACGCTCGGTCGTCAATCCAAAGGGACGGACGGGCCTTCACGATTGTCTTGGTCGACTCAAGTTGACAGCGATTCTCATCTTAATGCTTCCGAAATCCGATTTGATAGTGCAACGGAACTGCCGGTTGTCCTTGTCGCGCTTGCTCCCTCACTTCGACGGCGAGCAGGGCGCAGCCCCCCCCCCCCTTCCTCGGGGTCGGCCGGCGCCGTCAGGGCGCGCCTGTACGATGGACCCGGCGCTGAGCGGCACCGGCCGCCCGCGGAACCGTAGAATGGCTGCTGCCGGCGGGGATCACCCGCCGGCGGCCGCCTCAGCGCAGCATCTCGGCCGGCAGCGGCGTGCCGAAGTAGCGGGTGTAGACCTCGTTGAGCCGCCCGTTCTTCAGGTTCTTGCCCACCCAGTCGTCGAGCCAGGCCTTGAGCTCCGGCTGGTCCTTGCGCAATCCGATGGCGTAGGGATAGGCCGCCAGCACGAACTTCTGCTCGACGTTGCGCGACGGGTTGGCGCGGTTGACCTCGCGGATCACGCTGGGCGCCGCCACGAGGTAGTCCTGCTGGCCCGAGGCCACGGCGGCGTTGGTGGTGGCGTCGTCGTCGTAGCGTACCACGCTGATGCCGGCATTGGCGCGCGCCGCGCGGGTCAGTTCCTGGTCGCTGGTGGTGCCGCGGGTCACGGCGACGGTCTTGCCGACCAGGTCCGTCACGCTGCTCAGCGCCGTGCCCTTGGGGGCGCCCACCATCACCGGCACCACGCCGTAGGGGGCGGAATAGTCGATCACCTTGCGCCGCTCCTCGGTGATCGAGAAGGAGGCGAGCACCAGGTCGGCCTTGTTGGTGAGCAGGAAGGGCACGCGGTTGGGCCCGTTCACCGGCACGATCTCGAGTTTCACGCCGAGGTCCCGGGCCAGCAGCGTCGCGGCCTCCACGTCCGAGCCGGTGGGCTTGGTTTCGGCGTCGAGCATCCCGTAGGGCGGCGCCGTGAGGTCGATGGCCGCGCGCAGCGTGCCGCGGGCCTTGATGGTGTCGGGGGTTTCCGCCCGTGCCGCCCGGCTGCCGAGACCCAGCCCGCCGACCACCGCCAGCCCCAGCGCGGCGCGGCCCAGGCTTCTGCGATCCATCATAACGCTTCCCTTCGGTTCATTGCTTGCCCGCAGCGGTATCAGCATTGGCTTTTGCCTGCAACGACCATAAACTGATGGCAACAGACCAACAGAGGTCTTCCGGAGGTTCCCTTGTCCGCCACCATCGACCCCGTCGCACCCAGTTCCGTGGCCCCGGCCAGCGCCGCCGCCCGCCCGCCCGTCGCCATCCTGCTCAACCCGGCCGACGACGTGGCCGTGGCCTGCGTGGAGCTCGCAGCCGGGCAGGACAGCGGCATCAACGGCGTCCGCCCGCTGACCGCCGTGCCGCGCGGCCACAAATTCGCCCTGCACCCGATCGCGGCGGGCAAGCCGGTGATGAAGTACGGGCAGATGATCGGCTTCGCGCGCCAGGACATCGCGGCGGGCGAGCACGTCCACACCCAGAACCTCGCGATGGGCGAAACGGCGTTGCAGCATGAGTTCTGCGTCGACGCGCGCGACCCCGTGCCGGTGCCGGCCGGGCAGGAAGCGAGCTTCATGGGCTACCTGCGTCCCGACGGGCGGGTGGGCACGCGCAACTACATCGCCATCGTGTCGTCGGTGAACTGCTCGGCCACGGTGTCGCGGGCGGTGGCGGACCACTTCAACAACAAGGGCGGACTCGACGGCTTCCCCAACGTGGACGGGGTGATCGCGCTGACCCATGGCGGCGGCTGCGCCATGAACACCAAAGCCGAGGGCTACCGCTTCCTGACGCGCGTGCTGGCGGGCTACGCCACCAACCCCAACGTGGCGGGTGTGGTGATGATCGGCCTGGGCTGCGAGACCAACCAGATCCCGGCGATCCTGGAAGCGCACGGGCTGCGGGAAGGCGAGTTCTTCCGCACCATGACCATCCAGAACACCGGCGGCACCCGCGCCACCATCGCCGCGGCGCGCGAGGCCATCGAGGCGATGCTGCCGGCGGTGAACGCCCAGGTTCGCACGCCGCAGCCGGTGTCGGGCCTGACGGTGGCGCTGGAATGCGGCGGTTCCGACGGGTATTCGGGCATCACCGCCAACCCGGCGCTGGGCTATGCCGCCGACCTGATCGTGCGGCACGGCGGCACGGCGGTGCTGTCGGAAACCCCTGAGATCTACGGCGCCGAGCACCTGCTGACCCGCCGCGCGGCCAGCCCCGCGGTGGCGCAGAAGCTGCTGGACCGCATCGAGTGGTGGCGCGGCTATGCCGAGCGTGGCGAGGCGGAGCTCGACAACAATCCCTCGCACGGCAACAAGGTCGGCGGCCTCACCACCATCCTGGAAAAGTCGCTGGGTGCCGTGGCCAAGGGTGGCGCGTCGCGCCTGGAGGCCGTGTACGAGTATGCCGAGCCGATCACGACCCATGGCTTCGTGTTCATGGACACGCCCGGCTACGACCCCGCGGCGGTGACCGGCCAGGTGGCGGGCGGCTGCAACATGGTGTGCTTCACCACGGGGCGCGGCTCGACTTCGGGCTTCAAGCCCGCGCCCACCATCAAGATCGCCACCAACACGCCGATGTTCGAGCACATGCGCGACGACATGGACATCAACTGCGGCGGCATCCTGACGGGCGAGGAAACCATCGAGCAGGCGGGCGAGCGGATGTTCCGCCACATCCTGGCCGTCGCCTCGGGCCAGAAGACGTTGAGCGAGGAGTTCGACTACGGCGACAACGAGTTCGTGCCCTGGCACGTCGGCGCGATCATGTAAGGCGGGAGCGGCGGCTTGGACGGCGGAGCGGCAGTTCCAGGGGCGATCCCGGGCGCGGTTCCGGGCACGCCCGGCGCCCCGGCCTATGAGCAGGTGGCGGGCGTGCTGCGCGCGGCGATCGCGGAAGGGCGGCTGCCGCCCGGCACCGTGATCCGCGAAGGGGCGCTCGCCACCCTGCTGCGCGCCGGCCGCTCGCCCGTCCGCCACGCGCTGTCGCGGCTGCTGGCGGAAGGACTGCTGCAGCGCCGCGACGGGCGCGGGCTGGTGGTCGGCTCCGCGGCCGGGTCCTCCGCGTCTTGCGACCTCAGCGCCGCCACGCTCGGCCTGGGGGATGCGCCGGCCACGCTGGGCCGGACCGCCAACTGGCGCCGCGTCTACGACGTGGTGGAGCGCGACCTCGTGCTCCGCTCCGTGCTGGGCTGCTTCCGGGTCAACGAGCTGGAGCTGGCTCGTTTCTACGGGATCGGCCGCTCGGTCGCGGCGCAGGTGCTGCTGCGGGCCGAGGCGCTGGGGCTGATCACCAAGCGCGACACCGGGCACTGGTTCATCGTGCCGCTCGACGAACAGCGCCTCGATAACCTGTATGCCCTGCGGATCCTGCTGGAAGGCGCGGCCGTCGCGGAAGCGGCGCTGCGCGTGCCGGAGGATGTGCTGGATGGCATGTGGCAGCGTTCCACCGCCGCGCGCGAGGCCTACCCGCAGGTCACGGCGCACCAGCTCGACGTGCTGGAGCATGACCTCCATGTGGACGCGCTCGGCTGGGCGCCCAATCCGGAACTGCTGGACGCGCTGGGCCGGACGCGCTGCGTGATCCTGAGCAGCAAGCACCTGCTCGGCGAAGGCGTGCGCTACCCGGCCGACGATCCTTTCCTGGAGGAACACGCGGCCGTGCTGGCGGCGCTGCGGCGGCGCGACGGGGCGGAAGCGCAGCGGGCGATGGTGGCGCACCTGCGCTCGGCGCAACGCAAGGTGTCGGCGCGGCTGAGCAGCTTCCGCGCGAGCTTCGACGCCCCTGCCCTCCCCTACCTGTCCGCCGCGGACAGCCGCGCCGGCTGAGCCGGTCGCGGGCAGCCCGCCCCACCCTCAGCCGCCGAGCGGGCCGACCCGGATCGAGCGCAGCAGGGTTTCGCGGGCGGTGCGCAGGTGCGCCAGGCAGGCCTCGTCGATCGCCTGAGGATCACGGCTGCGCAGCGCCTCGATGTAGCGGAGGTGCTCGCCGATCGCGACGGCGTTGCGCTCCTGCTCGTCGCGCTTGTTCCACTGGTAGTGGTAGTGGAAGATCATCGCCAGCAGCGCGTAATGCTCCACGATGAAGCGGTTGTGCGAGGCGTCGTGGATGAGGCGATGGAAACGCTCGTCCAGCGACGAGAACTCCCGGTAGCGCTCCTCGATCTCCCCCAGCAGGGTCCGGTGCTCCCGCTCCAGCGTGGCGAGCTCCGCCCAGGCCGGCGCCTCCGGCGGCAGGGCCGCGAAGCGTCGGGCCGAGCGCAGCTCGAACATCTCGCGCAGTTCGTAGACCTCGGCCGCGAACTCCTCGGTGATGCCGCGAAACATCCAGTTGCCGCCCGCCCGCCGTTCCAGCAGACCGAAATGCCGGAAATGGCTCAGGTACTCGCGGATCGCGGTGTTGGAGGTGCCGAACTGCCGCGCCAGCTCGGCGATCCGGATCACCTGTCCCGGCCGGCAGTCGCCCAGCAGCACCCACTGCATGAAGCGGCGCTCCACCAGCGCTGCGGCGGTTTCCGTTTGCGCTTCCGGGAAATAGTCGCCGGGCACGGGGCTGCGCCCGAGGCACAGGCGCCCTTCCTGCGACCGCAGGATCCCGGCCTCCACCAGCGGCGGCAGCACCGCGCGCACCGTGGTGCGGCTGACCTCCAGCCGTGCCGCCAGGGCGAGTTCGCTGCCCAGCACCTCGCCCGGGGCCATGCGCGACAGCAGGCCGAGGCAGCGGTTGTGCGCGGCGCGGCGGACCGTGCTGCTCCTCATGGGGCCTTCAGCAAGGGGCGGCCCCGGGCCCGCCGTGACGTTCCATGCCCATCCTCCGATTCAGCCTTGCAAGCGGGATGTTCTTAATGTTTAAAAATCTATAAGACGACTAACTTATAAAAGACAAGACGGGAGGGTGCGGTGGCGGACCAGGGGAAACAGCTGTTGCGGGATGCCGCGGCTTGAGCGGGCAGATCATCCAGTTCGGCACCAGCCGCTTCCTCCAGGCCCACGTGGCCTTCTTCGCGCATGAAGCGCGCGAGTCTGGACAGCATGTCGGTCCGATCACCGTGGTGCAGACCTCCGGCTCGGCCGAGCGGGCCGGGCGCGTGGACGCCTTCGGCACGCCCTACACCGTGATCCTGCGCGGCAGCGAGAACGGCCAGGCGGTTGAGCGCCGGACCACCGTCCGCAGCATCGCGGGCGGCCTCGCTGCCAGCCGGGACTGGGCGGCGCTGGTGGCGCTGTTCGCCGGCGACGCGGAGTTCGTCGTGTCCAACACCGGCGACCGCGGCTACGAGGTCGCCGCGGAAGACCGCTCCGCCGCGCTGCTGGAGGGCGGGGTGCCGCGCTCCTTTCCGGGCAAGCTCACCGCGCTGCTGTGGGAGCGCTGGCGCCGTGGCGGCCGGCCGCTGACGATCCTGCCCTGCGAGCTCATCCCCCGGAACGCGGCGGTGCTGCACGGGCTGGTGCGGGAACTGGCCGATGCGGCCGGTGCGCCGGATGGCTTCCGCGACTGGCTCGACACCTTGGTGATCTGGGCCGACACGCTGGTGGACCGGATCGTGTCCGAGCCGCTGGACCCGATCGGCGCCGTGGCCGAGCCCTACGCGCTGTGGGCCATCGAGGCGCGGCCCGGGCTGGTGCTGCCCTTCACCCACCCGGCTGTGGTGGTGACTGAGGCGCTGGAGCCCTTCGAGCGGCTGAAGCTGCACATCCTCAACCTGGGCCACACGGTGCTGGCGGATCTCTGGCTGCGCGACCGCCGGCCGGAGGGCGAAACGGTGCGCGCGATCCTGAATGACGACGCCGTCCGCGAAGAACTGCTGCGGCTTTACCGCGACGAGGTCCTGCCCGGCTTCGCCCGGCACGGCATGGGCGAGGACGCGGAGCGCTACGTCGCCACCACGATGGACCGCTTCCGCAACCCCTTCCTGGACCATCGCCTCGCCGACATCGCGGGCAACCACGCCGCCAAGGTCGAGCGCCGGCTGGGTGCCTTCCGAGACTGGGTGGCGACCGCGCCCGGCGCGCCGCTGCCGATGCCCGGCATCGAGGCGGTGATCGCGCGGCAGACTGCCCCGGAACTCGTGGGAGGCGCCGCGTGACCTACCAGTTCGACTTCTCGGCGCTGCTGCCCTACTGGCCGGAGTTCCTCCAGGGCGTCTGGCTGACGGTGCAGCTGTCGGCGCTGTCCACCGTGCTGGGCTTCGTGCTCGGCACGTTCTGCGCCATCGGGCGCGCCAGCGGCCCGCCCTGGGTGCAGCGCATCGTCGGCGTCTACGTCGAGACGATCCGCAACACGCCGCTGCTGGTGCAGGTCTTCCTGGTGTATTTCGGCATCGCCACGCTAGGCATCCGCATCCCCGCCAACGCGGCGGCGGTGATCGCGCTGGTGGTCAATGTCGGCGCCTATACCTGCGAGATCGTGCGCGCCGGCATCGAGTCCGTGCACAAGGCGCAGCTCGAGGCCGCGGAATGCCTCGGCATGAGCCGGGCGCAGATCTACTGGTACGTGATCCTCCGCCCCGCGATCGAGCGCGTGTATCCGGCGCTGACCAGCCAGTACGTGCTGCTGATGCTGGCCTCCTCGATCACCTCGCAGATCTCGGCCGAGGAGCTGACGGCGGTGGCGAACCGCATCCAGAGCGACACCTTCCGCTCCTTCGAAACCTATATCGCGGTGGGCCTGCTCTACATCGTGCTGAGCTTCTTGGTGCGGGGTCTCCTCTGGGCCTTCGGGCAGCTCGTCTTCACCCGCCGCCGACGCCTCGGCACGGCGCTCTGAGGGAGGACGGATCATGCCAAGTTTCGGTTGGGTTCACTTCGTCTTCCTGCTGCAGGCCGCCCTCTGGACGCTGGCGCTCTCGGCCATCGCCTGCATTGGCGGCGGTCTGCTGGGCTTCGGCGTGGCGATGGCGCGCATCTCGCCCAGTCGCGTCGTGCGGGCGATCGCCATCTGCTACGTGCAGGTGGTGCAGGGCACGCCGCTGCTGGTGCTGCTGTTCCTGTTCTACTTCGGCTTCAGCGTCTTCGGCCTCGAAGGGCTGCCGGCGCTGGTGGCCGCGGGGGCGGGCCTCGTGATCTATTCCTCCGCCTTCCTGGGCGAGATCTGGCGCGGCGCGATCCAGTCGGTCGCCAAGACGCAGTGGGAAGCGGCGGAATGCCTGGCGATGTCGTCCTGGCAGCGCATGACGCGGGTGATCCTGCCCCAGGCCATGCGCATCGCGACGGCGCCCACGGTAGGCTTCCTGGTGCAGATCGTGAAGAACACCTCGCTCGCCTCGGTGGTCGGCTTCGTGGAGCTGTCGCAGGCCGGCAAGCTCATCAACAACTCCACCTTCCAGCCCTTCCTCGTCTTCATCGTGGTGGCCGCGATCTACTTCGCCATCTGTTACCCGCTCTCATCCTGGAGCCGTGGTCTCGAAAGGAAGCTCAATGTCGGCCGTCGTTAAGCTGTCGCACGTCAACAAGAGCTTCGGCCCGCTGCAGGTGCTGCGCGACGTGAGCTTCGAGGTGAACCGCGGCGAGGTCGTGGCGGTGATCGGCCAGTCCGGCTCGGGCAAGTCCACGGCGCTGCGCTGCATGAACGCGCTGGAAACCATCCAGGGCGGCGAGATCGAGGTTTGCGGCCACAAGGTGCACAGCGACAAGCTGGACCGCCGCGCGCTGCGCCGCGACGTCGGCATCGTGTTCCAGAGCTACAACCTGTTCCCGCACCTCACCGTCGAGCAGAACATCATGCTGGCGCCGACCTGCGTGAAGAAGCTGCCGAAGGGGGAGGCGCGCGACATCGCGCATCGCTGCCTGAGCGATGTGGGCCTGGCGGAAAAGGCCGGCAGCTATCCGGAGCAGCTGTCGGGCGGGCAGCAGCAGCGCGTGGCCATCGCGCGCAGCCTCGCAATGCAGCCCAAGGTGATGCTGTTCGACGAGGTGACCTCGGCGCTCGACCCGCAGCTGACGGGCGAGGTGCTGAAGGTGATCGAGGACCTCGCCCGCAACGGCATGACCATGATCCTGGTGACGCACGAGATGGCCTTCGCGCGGAAGGTAGCCAACACCGTGATCTACATGAACCAGGGCGTGGTCTGGGAAACCGGGCCGGCCGCACTGCTGGATGATCCGCAGACGCCGGAGCTGCGCGGCTTCGTCGGCACGGGCCTTTGACGCTTCGCCGCGGCGGTCAGCGCTGCGGCGGCACGGCTTCGCGGCCGGTGATGCGGCCGCCAGGTTCCGGCACCGGTGCGGGCGATGCCCCGGTGCCCATCTCGATTTGACGTGAAGGCTGGCGGGGCCCCTGCCCCGCCGAGGACAAGGAAAACACCATGAACCGCAGGACATTCCTGGGTGCCGCCGGAATCGCGGCCGCGGCCGCCGCCGGCATCGCGCGGCCCGCCCGGGCCGACGGGCTCGACGCCATCAAGGCGCGCGGCAAGCTGCTGATCGCGGTGGACCTCGGCTCCCCGCCCTTCGGCATGAACGACGCCTCGATGCAGCCCACCGGCTCGGACGTCGAAACGGCGAAGCTGCTGGCCGCCGACTGGAAGCTGCCGCTCGAGATCGTGCAGGTGACCAGCCCCAACCGCGTGCCGGTACTGCTCACCGGCAAGGCGGACATGGTGATCGCTTCCTTCAGCGTGAACGAGGAGCGGCAGAAGGTCATCGACTTTTCCGACCCCTACGGCGTGATCCAGGCGGTGATCGCGGCGCCCAAGGACATGGCGATCAAGGGCTACGAGGACCTGGTGGGCAAGCGCGTCGGCACCACGCGCGGCAGCACCAACGACAAGGAAGGCACCACCCGGGCGCAGGGCGCGACGATGGTGCGCTTCGACGACGACGCGACGCTGGTGGCGGCGCTGGCCTCGGGGCAGATCGACATCATGGCGACCTCGCCGCAGATCATGGCCGCCGCCAACAGCCGCGGCCCGAAGGATCCCTTCGAGATCAAGATCGTGATGCGGACCTTCCCCTACGCCATCGGCATCCGCAAGGGCGAGGCGAAGCTGCAGGCGGCGTTGAACGAGTGGGTCCACATGAACCTGCGCAACGGCAAGCTGAACGACATCTACAAGCGCTACAACGGGGCCGAACTGCCGGCCGAGATGCTGAGCTGACGTGGCTGGCGGGAACGGGAGCCTGAACATGAAGGCGGTGATCTGCGAGGAACCCGGGCGGCTGGCGGTGATCGACCGCCCGCGGCCCGAGCCTGCGGCGGGCGAGGTGCTGGTGCGCATCCGCCGCGTCGGGATCTGCGGCACGGACTACCACATCTTCGGCGGCAAGCAGCCCTTTCTCGCCTATCCGCGCGTCATGGGGCACGAGCTGTCGGGCACCGTGGAGCAGGTGCCTGCCGGCAGCGCGCTGCGGCCCGGGCAGAACGCCTACGTCGTCCCCTACCTGAGCTGCGGGCACTGCGCCGCCTGCCGCAAGGGCTTCACCAACGCCTGCCAGAACATCCGCGTGCTGGGCGTGCACTGCGACGGCGGCATGGCGGAGTACCTCTGCGTGCCGGAAGGCAACGTCGTGCCGGTCGACAACATCTCGCTCGACGACGCGGCGACGATCGAGTTCCTGGCGATCGGCGCGCACGCGGTGAAGCGCGGCGCGGTGACGGCGCAGGACCGGGTGCTGGTGGTGGGCTCCGGCCCCATCGGCATGGCGGCCATCATCTTCAGCAAGGCGCGCGGCGCCGATGTCACGGTGATGGACGTGCGCGAGAACCGTCTCGCCTTCACGGTCGAGCACCTGGGCGCGGACCGCACCCTGCTGGTGGGCGACGACGCGGAAGCGCGGGTCGGCGCACTGACCGGGGGCGACGGCTTCGACGTGGTGTTCGACGCCACCGGCAATGCCCGGGCGATGAGCCGCGGCCTCAACTTCGTCGGGCATGGCGGTCGCTACGTGCTGATCAGCGTGGTGCGCGACGACATCGCCTTCCCCGATCCCGAGTTCCACAAGCGCGAAACCACGCTCTTCGCCAGCCGCAACGCGCAGCCGGACGACTTCGCCGAGGTCGTGCGTCAGATGGAAGCGGGCAAGGTGCCCACGGGGGCGCTGCGCACGCATACCGGCGCGCTGACGGATGCGCCGCAGCTGTTCACCGAATGGCTGCGGCCCGAGGCCGGGGTGATCAAGGCCATCCTGGAGGTGTGAGAACCGCGGGCCGGCGACCCCGGCCCGCACCTCCACTCTTCCTGCGCGTCAGTCCAGGTCGCGGTGGAAGCGCAGGCTTTCCTGCCGAAAACCCGTCGCGTGGTAGAAAGCCTGCGCCCCCAGCCGCGCGGCGCCGGTGGTCAGTTCCAGCCGGCCGCAGCCCCAGTCCCGCGCCTGTTGGACCGCGGCCTCGACCAGTTGCCGGCCGACGCCCCTGCCCTGCGCCGCCTCGGCCACGGCCAGGGTGGTGATGCGGGCCTCGCGCTGCACCCGGTGCAGCATCCGCGTATGGGTGAGCGCCAGCACGCCCAGCAACGGCGCTCCCGCCGCCTCACCGTCCTGCGCGACCAGCACGCACAGGGCCGGGTCGTTCTCGATCAGGTCGCGCACGCCGGAGGCCGGAACCTCCCGTCCCAGCACCGCGATCAGCGGCACCAGGGCGGCGGCGTCCTCCGCGGTCGCGGGGCGGATGGTAACGGTCACGCGCGGTTCAGCACGCGGCCGGCCACGGCGTCGAGCTTGGCGACCAGCGCCGGGTCGCGCTTCTCAGGCGGCGTGATCAGCGCCATCTCCAGCGCCCGGTCGCAGCCCTGCGGGCAAGGGCCGCGCGGCTTGCCCAGCGCCGGGATCACCGCCTTGACCAGCGCCTTGGCCTTGTCGGCATTGGCTTGCATGACCTTGATCACGGCGTCCACGGTGACGTGGTCGTGGTCCGGGTGCCAGCAGTCGAAATCGGTGACCATGGCCACCGTGGCGTAGCAGAGCTCCGCCTCGCGGGCGAGCTTGGCCTCGGGCATGTTGGTCATGCCGATCACGTCGCAGCCCCAGGCGCGGTACAGCTCGCTCTCGGCCTTGGTGGAGAACTGCGGACCTTCCATCACCAGGTAGGTGCCGCCGCGCTTGTGCGGGATCTGCAGGTCGCGCAGCGCCGCTTCCGCCGCGTCGCCCAAGCGGGCACAGACCGGGTGCGCCATGGAGACGTGGGCCACGAGGCCGGTCTCGAAGAAGCTCTTCTTGCGGGCGAAGGAGCGGTCGATGAACTGGTCCACCACCACGAAATGGCCGGGCGGCAGGTCACCGTTGAGGCTGCCCACGGCCGAGATCGACAGCACCTCGGTCACGCCGGCGCGCTTCAGCACGTCGATATTGGCGCGGTAGTTCAGCTCGCTGGGCGGCACGCGGTGGCCGCGGCCGTGGCGGGGCAGGAAGACGCAGCGCACGCCGTCGAGGCGGCCGGTCAGAACCTCGTCCGAGGGCTCGCCCCAAGGGCTCTCGATGCGGCGCCACTGCCGGTCCTCCAGCCCGTCGATGTCGTAGAGGCCGGAACCTCCGATCACGCCGATCACGGGCTCGATGAGGTCGGACATGGAACACTCCGGGGTTCAGGGGCCGGGGAGAGGCCAGGGTCAGGAAGGGGCACGAACGGAAACGGCCGCGCTGGATGCGCGGCCGCTGCATAACCCGGGATCGCCCGCGGGCGCCATGCCCGCCGCGCCCCGCTCAGTGCAGGTCCGCCCAGACCTTGCGCTTCACCGCGTAGGCGAGGCCGGCGAGGATCACCAGGAAGATCACCACCTTGATGCCCAGCGCGCGCCGGACCTCGAGGTTCGGCTCGGCGGCCCAGGCCAGAAAGGTCGCGACGTCGTGCGCCATCTGGTCCGCGGTGGCCTTGGTGCCGTCGGCGAACTGCAGCTGGTCGTCGTTCAGCGGCGGCGGCATGCCGATCAGGTGGCCGGGAAAGTACTTGTTGTAGTGCATGCCCTCCGGCACGTGGACGTCGGCCGGCGGGTCCTCGTAGCCGATCAGCAGGGCGTGGACGTAGTCGGCCCCGCCCTCGCGCGCCTTGACCATCACCGACAGGTCGGGCGGCAGCGCGCCGCCATTGGCGTTGCGCGCCGCGTTCTCGTTGGCGAACGGCGCGCGGAAGCGGTCGGACACGCGGCCGGGACGCTGTTCCACCACACCGGCGTCGTTGGGCGCGGCATCCACCTGAACCGAGGCGGCGATCCCCTCCACCATGCTCATCGGCAGGCCGATCTGCGTCAGGTTGCGGTAGGACAGCTGGTGCAGCGAGTGGCAGTTGGAGCAGACCTGCAGGTAGACCTGCGCGCCCCGCTGCGCCGCGGCCCGGTCAAAGGTGCCGATCGGGCTCTCGAAGGAGAAGTGGCCGCTCGGGAGCTCGATCTCCCCGTGCTCCTGCGCCCAGGCAGCGGCGGGAGCCAAGGCGAGAGCGGCCGCCAGGACCGCTCCCTTCCACGAACGCGGCATCACGCCTTCTCCATCGGGTTGCCGGCGGCACCGGCCGGCAGCGGTCCGCCGCCGCGTCGCAGCACGGGCTCGCTGATGCTTTGCGGCAGCGGCAGGGGCTTTTCCAGCCGTGCCAGCAGCGGCAGCAGCACCAGGAAGTACAGGAAGTAGTAGGCGGCGGCCACGCGGCCGATCGTGACGTAGGGCTCCTCGGGCGGCTTGCCGCCGACCCAGAGCAGCACGAAGAAGGAGATGACCCAGGCGAAGAAGAAGGGACGCGCCAGCGGCCGGAAGCGCATGGACCGCACCGGTGAGCCGTCGAGCCAGGGCAGCACGAACAGGATGGCGATGGAGCCGAACATCAGGATCACGCCGCCGAGCTTGTTCGGCACCGCGCGCAGGATCGCGTAGAAGGGCAGGAAGTACCATTCCGGCACGATGTGCGGCGGCGTCACCAGCGGGTTGGCCGGGATGTAGTTGTCGGCATGGCCCAGGTAGTTCGGCGCGAAGAACACCAGGATGGCGAAGACCAGGAAGTAGACCACGAGGCCCACGCTGTCCTTGGCGGTGTAGTAGGGGTGGAAGGGGATGGTGTCCTGCGGCCCCTTCGGCTGGATGCCCAGCGGGTTGTTGGAGCCCACGATGTGCAGCGCCGCGATATGAAGGAACACCACGCCCGCGATCATGAAGGGCAAGAGGTAGTGCAGCGAGAAGAAGCGGTTCAGCGTGGGATTGTCCACCGCGAAGCCGCCCCATAGCCAGGTCACGATATGCTCGCCGACCAGGGGAATGGCCGAGAACAGGTTGGTGATCACCGTGGCGCCCCAGAAGGACATCTGACCCCAGGGCAGCACGTAGCCCATGAAGGCGGTGGCCATCATCAGGAGGAACAGCACCACGCCCAACATCCACAGCAGCTCGCGCGGGGTCTTGTAGGAACCGTAGTAGAGGCCGCGATAGATGTGGATGTAGACCACGATAAAGAACATCGAGGCGCCGTTGGCGTGCGCGTAGCGCAGCAGCCAGCCGTAGTTCACGTCGCGCATGATGCGCTCGACGCTGTCGAAGGCCAGGTTGGCGTTGGGCGTGTAGTTCATCGCCAGGAAGATGCCGGTGGCCATCATGATGGCCAGCGTCACCATCGCCATGGCGCCGAAGTTCCAGAAGTAGTTGAAGTTCTTCGGCGTCGGGAAGGAGCCGTACTCCTTCTGCATCATCGTGAGGATGGGCAGGCGCTGGTCGACCCAGCGCAGCACGGGGTTCTTGACGTCGCTTTCGATCAGGCCAGGGGCGGCCATGGGGTGCTCCTAAATCCTGGGCGTTGTTGCGGCGGCACGGGTGGATGGCGGTCCCGCATCGTGCAGGCCGCTCAACCGATGCGGATCTTGGTGTCGCCGGTGAAGGCGTAGGTGGGCACGGCGAGGTTCAGCGGCGCTGGTCCCTGTCGGATGCGGCCAGAGGTGTCGTAGGCGCTGCCGTGGCAGGGGCAGAACCAGCCGCCGAAGGGTCCGCGCGGGTCGGTCTGCTTCTGGCCCAGCGGCACGCAGCCGAGATGGGTGCAGATGCCCACCACGATCAGCCACTGGTCCTTGCCCGGCTTCACGCGGCTCTGGTCGGTCTGGGGGTCGCGCAGCTCGCCGACCGGAACCGCCTCGGCGGCTTTGATCTCCTCGGCCGTGCGGTGGCGCACGAAAACGGGCTTGCCGCGCCAGACCACCGTGATCGACTGCCCCTCGGCCACGGGCGCCAGGTCCACGTCGGTGGTGGACAGCGCCAGGGTGTCGGCGGCGGGGTTCATCGACTTGATCAGCGGCCAGGCGATCGCGCCCGCCCCCACCAGCGCGAAGGCGCCGGCGGACAGCTTCAGGAAATCGCGGCGCCCGTCGGGGGACTGGTGAACCGGCGGCAGGCCGGGCCGTTCGCTCTGGGTCTTGGCCGAGCCCGTCAGTCCGGGGATCGACCCCGATGCTCCGGCGGTTGCCAGTTGTTCGGCCATGCGTTCCGTCGCCCCACGTCGAATACCTGGTGTGTCCGGCGTTCCGTCCCGCCGCCCGGCAGTCCGGGGCGACATGGAGGACCGGCAACCATTGTTGTAATAACCCGATCCGCGCGAAATGAAACCGCGTCAAGGGAGTGCCGGGCGCCTGCGCGACCTCCCCTGCCGTTTGATATCTTATAAATCTTTGTGACGGAGGGTGGCAACGCCCGCTGCCGCGAAGCAACACACGGCGTGCCATAATGACATCACCCCCCTCCCCTGCCTCCGACAGCCTCGCCGGCCGTCCCCTGGCCGCGCCCGCCCGCGCCTGGTTCGAGACGCTGCGCGACAGGCTCTGCGCCAGCTTCGAGCGCATCGAGGACGAGCTGGAGGGCGGCCCCCACGGCGCCCTGCCGCCCGGGCGCTTCGAGCGCACCGCCTGGGACCGGCCCCAGGGCGGCGGCGGCGTGATGTCGGTGATGCGCGGCCGGGTCTTCGAGAAGGTGGGCGTCAACGTGTCCACGGTCTGGGGCGAGTTCTCGCCGGAGTTCCGCCGCAACATCCCCGGCGCCGAGGAGGACCCGCGATTCCTCGCCACCGGTGTGTCGCTGGTGTCACATATGCGATCCCCCCGCGTACCGGCGGCGCACATGAACACGCGCTTCATCGTCACGAATCGGGGCTGGTTCGGCGGCGGCGGCGACCTGACCCCGATGGTGCCCGAGGCGCCCGAGGCCCAGGAGGACGCGCGGAGCTTCCACGCCGCCTTCCAGCGCGCCTGCGACCGTCACGACCCCGGCTACTACCCCCGCTTCAAGGCCTGGTGCGACGAGTACTTCTTTCTGCCGCACCGCAACGAGCCGCGGGGCCTGGGCGGCATCTTCTACGACTGGCTGGGGCGCGACGACGCGGCGGATCGCCTGCCGGAGCACTTCAGCTTCACGAAGGACGTCGGCGAGGCGTTCCTCGAGGCCTATCCGGCGATCGTGCGCCGCCGGATGCACGAGCCCTGGACGGAAGCGGAGCGCGAGCACCAGCTGGTCCGGCGCGGCCGCTACGTCGAGTTCAACCTGATCCACGACCGGGGCACGCTGTTCGGCCTGCGCACCGGCGGCAATACCGAGGCCATCCTGATGTCCATGCCGCCGGAAGTGCGCTGGCCCTGACCGGCGCCGCCAGTGAGGGCAGACCATCCGGCCGCGTGACGGGTGGCTGACGTACGCCGGCGGTTCGTCGCACCGACGGCGCGCAAGTCATTCTGCGTCGGCGGTGCGCGGGTCGATCTTCGCGCCAGCGGCCCGGGTTGAGCTTCTTGCGGCGGCGCGCGGGCAGCGCGCCGCCCCCGTGCTCAGGCGGCCTGGTCGGTCGGTCGCCAGGAGCGGTACTTCGGGTGATCCCCCGAGATCGGCATCGTCACGCGCGTGCCGCTGTCGGCCGAATGGTAGATCGCCGTCAGCAGCTCCAGCGACCGGCGCGCATCGGCCAGCGTCACCGGCAGGGGGCCATTGCTGTCGAGCGCGTCGGCATAGGCGCCCATCTGCCCCTGGAAGCGCGACGGGATCGGCTGCCAGTCGCGCAGCGCCTCCTCCACCCGCGCCTTCGCGGCATCGTCGCGCGGCGTGAACTTCCACGGGTCGAGCCCGGGGTTGTAGGGGCTGAGCGTGCTTTCCATCGTGACGTTCTCGAAGCACAGCCGCAGCCGGGTGATCTGCTCGAAGGAGCCCACCGTCACCGCCAGCGACACCAGCGCGCCGCTCTGCATCCGCAGGTTGGCGATGGCGCAGTCCTCGACCTCGATGGTGTTCACCCGCGTCGCGATCTCGGCCGACACGGTGGCGACCTCGCCCATCAGCCCGGTCATCAGGTCATGCGTGTGGATCGCGTGCGTCAGCAGCGTGCCGCCGAGCTCGGTGTCCCACTTCCCGCGCCACGGCACGGCGTAGTAGTCCGGGCCGCGGAACCAGGAGGTTTCCGCCGTGGCGAGGTAGGGCTTGCCGGCCACGCCGGTGCGGATCAGGTGCTGCGCCTTGCCGTAGCCATCGCCCCAGCGGTACTGGAAGATCGGCATGACGCGGCCGCGCGCCTCGCGCTCGGCGGCGATGATCTCGTCCACCTGGGCGAGGTTGCCCACCAGCGGCTTCTCGCAGATCACGTCCTTGCCGACCCGCAGCGCCGCGGTGACCATCGCGTAGTGGACGCCCGGCGGCGTGCACACGTCGATGATGTCGATATCGGCCATGCCCAGCACCTCGTCGAAGGAGGTGGTGCGGCGCGGGATGCCGAACTCGTCAGCGAACTTGTTCAGGCGCTCCTCGTTCAGGTCGCAGACCGCGAGGACCTGAAACCGGTCGCGATGGTTGTTGTAGCCTTCGAGCATGTGGTTGCGGCCGATGCCGCAGCCCACGATGGCAACGTTACGCACGGACATTCCTGGGTTCTTCCGCCTGTTCCTGTGTGGCCGTTCTCAGCGCGACACGCGCGCGTTCCGCTCCGCCATTTCCTGGGCGGCCAGGGCGAGTTCCATGGCCTTGAAGCAGTGCGCCTGCGTCATCGCCGTTTCGGTGCGGTCGCGGATATCGGCCGCCAGCTGGTGCCCGAAGGGCAGTTCCACGCCCGAGCAGTCGATCCGGTGCACGCCCTTGCGATCCACCAGCAGCAGGTGGTCGGTGCCCGGGTGCCCGTCGATGTCCACGTATTTGCGCAGCTCGATGTAGCCCTCGGTGCCCAGGATGGTCAGGCGGCCGTCGCCCCAGGTCGGCAGCCCGTCGGGCGTGTACCAGTCGACCCGGATATAGCCGGTGACGCCGGGGGCCCGCAGGTGCAGGTCACCGAAGTCTTGGAAATCCGGCAGGTCGGGGTTGGCGCGGTTGCCCACCGTGGCGGACAGCACCTCCACCTCCAGCGTGTCGGCGAAGAACAGGAACTGCTCGCACTGGTGGCTGGCGATATCGGCCAGCGGGCCGCCGTTGCGGTCGGTGCGGAAGAACCAGTCCGGCCGGTCGGGCTTGCGGATGCGGTGCGGGCCGAGACCCACGGTGTTCACCACCTGGCCGATGGCGCCGGCGCGCACCAGCTCCCCGGCCTTGACGGTGGAGCGCGTTTCGAAGTGCTCGGAATACAGGATCGAGAAGATGCGCCCGGTTTCCGCCTGGACCTTCCGCACCTCCGCCAATTCCGACAGCGTCAGCATCCCCGGCTTGTCCACCAGGAAGTCCTTGCCGTGCCGCATCACCTCGATGCCCAGCGCAGCGCGGTCGCCCGGAACGATGGAGCTGACCACCAGCGCGATGGAGCGATCCTCGAGGATGCGCTGCCGGTCATCCACGCGCGGGATCTGCGGGAAGGCCTTGCTGAACTCCGCGGCGAGGTCGTCCTCGGGCGCGAAGAAGCCCACCGGTTCCCCGCCCGCGCGCAGCATCGCGCGCACCTGGCCGTAGATGTGGTTGTGGTTGATGCCGATCACGCCGAAGCGGAAGCCGCCCATGGCCCGGTTCTCCTCAGCCACGATCCAGCACGTCCTTGGCGTCCGACACGAACTGCGCCGCGGCCTCGCGCGGCTTCATGCGGCCGAAGCCCACGAGTTCGTTGAAGCGACGGAGCGACAGGGCGATCTCGCCGGCCCCTTTCGGCGGCGGCGGCGGGTTGTCGCCCATCCGGCTCGACACGAGGTCGATGTAGTCCACCTGCGCCTTGCTGATCGGCTCCAGGCTGTCGGCGATGGCCGCGCGCTGCGCCTTGGAGGCCGGCACGCCGCGCTCCACGCCCAGCACCTTGCCGGCTTCCGGGTCGGTCACGCAGAAATCCACGAAGCGCGCCGCTTCCTCCAGCCGCTGCGACCGCGCGTAGATGCTGAGGAACATGGAGGGCTTCAGGTACTGCCCGGGCTTGGCGCCGGCGCCGATGTTGGGGATCATGGTGATCGCCAGCGGGTCGCGCGACAGCTGCTGATAGGCCACGAGCTGGTTGGAATGCGGGAAGTCCAGCGCCGCCTTGCCCAGCGAGAGCGAGCTGGTTTCCACGGAGTCCTTGTAGGCGGCGGCGACGTCGGCGGGCGGGATGGCCTTCCGCTGCCGCATCTCGTGCCACATCGTCAGCCAGGCCTCGATGTCGCCCGCGTCGAAGCCCAGCTTCTCGTCGGCGGTGTAGAGCTGCTTGCCGCGCTGGCGGAGATAAATCTCCAGGATGGCCTCGCGCATGCCCGAATCCGACACGCCGTAGTAGTCGCTGCGGCCCGACTTCTTGGTCATCTCCTCGCCGATGGCGGCGAGCTGGTCCCAGGTGGTGTCAGCATTGGGCGGCGCCACGCCGGCGGTCTCGAAGGCCTTGGTGTTGTACACCGTACCGGCGGAGTTGGAGCCGAAGTTCACGCCGTAGAGCTTGCCGTTCACCCGGCCGACATCGGTGGCCTGCGGGCCGAAATCGGTGATGTCGAGGATCTTGGGCATGAAGGGGTCGAAGGCCGCCAGCGTGCCGCGACGTGCGTACTCGAACAGGTAGCGGTAATCCATCTGGATCACGTCGGGTGCGTTGCGCCCCACCACCTGCGTCGCGAGCTTGGGCCAGTAGTCGCTCCAGCCCAGGCTCTCGCCGTCCACCGTCGCGCCGGGGTGCGACTTCGCGTAAAGCTCGTTCACGCGCATCGTGCGGTCGGAACGCTCCTTGGAGCCCCACCACAGCAGGCGCACCCGGTTCGACGCCTGTGACCAGGAGGGCGCGGAGCCCGTCGGGCCCAGCAGAGTGGACAAGGTTGCGACGCTGAGCCCTGCCTGCAGCAGGTGCCTTCTCTTGAGCATATTGTCCTCCCGCGACGGCTCATGTCCGTCGGGCTTCATTGACCGATAGTCTGCGGCAGGACTGCGGAAAATGGAAGCTGCGACTTGCAATTTCAGATGGCAATGAGGGATGCTGCACGGCGAAGCGCAGCCCAGCGAACGCGGCTGCGCCGACGGAATTCAAGGGAATGTCCATGCTACAGAGTTACGAGGCACGACAGCGGATTGCCCTCGTCGGAACCGGTCATCGCGGGACCGGGATGTGGGGAACGGAGCTGATGTCGCGGATGGGTCCGCAGCTCGACCTCGTGGGGCTGTGCGACCTCAACGAGATGCGCGCCCACCGCTCCCAGAACATCATCGGCACCAACGCGCCGGTCTTCACCGACTTCGACGCGATGCTGCGCGAGGTCCGGCCGCAGACCGTGATGGTCTGCACCCAGGACGACAGCCATGACGAGCTGATCGTGCGTTCCCTGGAAGCCGGGGTGGACGTGATCACCGAGAAGCCGATGTGCACCACGGCCGCCAAGGCCCGGCGCATCCTCGACGCCGAGAAGCGGACCGGGCGCAAGGTGAACGTCGCCTTCAACTACCGCTACGCCCCCTTTGGCGCGAAGCTGAAGGAGTTGCTGCTGTCGGGCGTGATCGGCGAGATCGTGTCGGTGGACTTCCACTGGTACCTGAACACCCGCCACGGCTCCGACTATTTCCGCCGCTGGCACGCCTATGAGCGGAACTCGGGCACCCTCTTCGTGCACAAGGCGACGCACCATTTCGACCTGCTGAACTGGTACATCGCCAGTGACCCGAAGGAAGTGTTCGCCCGCGGACAGTTGCGCCACTACGGCCATAACGGTCCGTTCCGCGGACCGCGCTGCAAGATCTGCCCGCACAAGGACGAGTGCAACTTCTACATGGACATCTCGGCCGATCCTCGGCTGGAGGCCCTGTACGAGGATCCTTCGCGCGAGGACGGCTACGTCCGCGATGCCTGCGTGTTCCGCGAGGACATCGACATCTACGACACCATGAGTGCCTCGCTCACCTACGAGAACGGCGTGCAGGTGAGCTACTCGCTCAATGCCTGCATGCCGATCGAGGGGCACCACCTGGCCTTCAACGGCCGCAAGGGCCGGCTGGAGATCCGCCACCGCGAAACCCAGCCCTTCGCCATCCCGGAATACGACGAGATCCTGGTGATGCCGAACTTCGGAGAGGCCGAGCGCATCCGCATTCCGCGCGAGCACGGCGGCCACTTCGGCGGCGACAAGCGGCTGCAGGCGATGCTGTTCGACCCCAACATGCCCGATCCCCTGCACCAGCGCGCCGGTGCACGGGCGGGTGCGCTGTCGGTGCTCTGCGGCGTGGCCTCGGTCGAGAGCGTGAAGACCAACCGCCCGGTGGCGATCGCGGCGCAGCTGGACTGAAAAACGAAGCCCGGGCGGCACTGCTGCCGCCCGGGCTCAAGGAGGTGTGGGACGGCCGGTTCGCGAGAACCGGCCGTTTTCCGTTCAGGCGTGCTGCGCGAAGGCCTTTCCGTCGGGCAGGAAGACGTGGCAGCGCGCCGGGTCGCAGTTCAGCGGCACCATCTCGCCGGGATGGAGGTGACGCTGGCCGTCGAGTTGCAGCGTGATCGGCTGCCCGTCGGGAAGCGTGCCGTAGACGAAGGAGGAGCTGCCCAGCTGCTCCACCAGCTGCACCTTTGCCTCGCCCAGCGAGATGCCGCCGCCGCCGACCTCGATATGCTCCGGCCGGACGCCGAGGTTGACCTCGCCCGCCTCGGCCGCCGCGAGGTGCGGCAGGACCACGCGCGTGCCGCCCACCGTCAGGCCGGCGCGCCCGCCATCGCCATGGGCGCTGGCGCGCAGGAAGTTCATCTTCGGGCTGCCGATGAAGCCCGCCACGAACTGGTTGGCCGGGTTGTTGTAGAGATCGAGTGGCGAGCCGATCTGCTCCACCTTGCCGGCGCGCAGCACCACGATCTTGTCGGCCATGGTCATGGCCTCCACCTGGTCGTGGGTGACGTAGATCATGGTGCAGCCCAGCTGCGCGTGCAGCTTGGCGATCTCGACGCGCATCTGCACGCGCAGCTCGGCGTCGAGGTTCGACAGCGGCTCATCGAACAGGAAGATCTGCGGTTCCCGCACGATGGCCCGGCCGATGGCGACGCGCTGACGCTGACCGCCGGACAGCTGCTTGGGCTTGCGCTGCAGCAGGTGGTCGAGCTGCAGGATCGCCGCGGCCTTGCGGACGCGCGTCTCGATCTCCGCCTTGGGCATGCGCGCGGTTTCCAGCGCGAAGGCCATGTTCTTGTACACGCTCATGTGCGGGTAGAGCGCGTAGGACTGGAATACCATGGCGATGCCGCGCTCGGCGGGCGGCACGTCGTTCATCACGGTGCCGCCGATGCGCAGGTTGCCGTCGGTGACGGTCTCGAGCCCCGCGATCATGCGCAGCAGCGTGGACTTGCCGCAGCCCGAGGGACCCACGAACACCACGAACTCGCCGGGTGCGACGTCGAGGTTGACGTCCTGGATCACCGAGATGTCGCCGAAGCGCTTAAAGACGTGTTCGAGCGAAAGGCTGCTCATCGCTTCATCCCCGTGGTCGCGATGCCTTCAATCAGCATCCGTTGGAAAAACAGGAAGAACAGGAACACCGGAACCAAGCCCAGCACCGACATGGCGAACAGCGCCGACCAGTCGGACTCTCCGCCTGAGTCCACGAAGGCGCGCAGGCCGATCTGGACCGTGTAGGAGGCCATGTCGTTCAGGTAGATCAGCGGACCGAAGAAGTCGTCCCAGGTCCAGATGAAGGAGAAGATCGCGGCCGTGGCCAGCACCGGGGTGCTCAGCGGCAGCATGATCTTCCAGTACAGGCGCCAGGGGCCGCAGCCGTCCATCATCGCGGCCTCGTCCAGTTCCCGCGGGATGCCGCGAAAGAACTGCACCATCAGGAAGATGAAGAAGGCGTCGGTGGCCAGGAACTTCGGCACCACCAGCGGCAGGACCGTGTCCACCCAGTCGAGGTTCAGGAACAGCAGGTACTGCGGGATCAGCGTGACGTGGTAGGGCATCATCAGCGTGCCAAGCATCAGCGCGAACCAGAAGTTCCGCCCGCGGAAGCGCAGCCGGGCAAAGGCGTAGGCGGCCAGCGAGCAGCTCATCACGTTGCCGATCACCGACAGCACGGCGATCACGGCGGAGTTCCAGAAGAAGGTGCCGAAGCTGACCCGCAGGGCGTTCCAGCCGCGCGTGTAGGCGCCGAGCTCGATATGCGACGGGATCAGCGACAGGTTGCTGAAGATCTCGCTCTGCGGCTTGAAGGAGGAGGAGATCATCCACAGCAGCGGGTAGAGCATCACGATCGCCGCGATGATCAGGACCGTGTGGCGGGTGATGGAGCTCGCCACGCTGCGCTCTCGCGTGATGGATTCACTCATCGTAATGCACCCAGTAGCGTGCGCTGAGGAAGGAGACCGCCGTGAAGGCGGCGATGATCACCACCAGCACCCAGGCCAGCGCCGAGGCGTAGCCCATGCGGAAGTTGCTGAAGGCTTCCTGGTACAGGTAGAGCGTGTAGAACAGCGTGCTGTTCAGCGGTCCGCCCGTGCCGTCGCTGATGATGAAGGCCGGCGTGAAGGCCTTGAAGGCGTCGATCACCTGCACCACGCCGTTGAAGAACACCACAGGGGTGAGCAGCGGCAGGGTGATGCGCCAGAACTGCCGCGACTTCGACGCGCCATCGAGGCTGGCGGCCTCGTAGAGGTCCTGTGGGATCTGCCGCAGCCCTGCCAGGAAGATGATCATCGGGCTGCCGAACTGCCAGACGCTCAGCACCACCAGCGTGTAGATCGAGGTATCGGGATTGGCGATCCAGGCCGGACCTTCGATGCCCACCACCGCCAGCACGCGGTTGAGCAGCCCGTCGCCGGCGAACAGCTCACGCCACATCACCGCGATGGCGACGCTCGCGCCCAGCAGCGACGGCAGGTAGAACATCGCGCGGTACAGCGGCAGGCCGCGCGTGCCCTTGTTGAGCAGCAGCGCCACGCCCAGCGCGAAGGCCAGCTTCAGCGGCACCGCCATGGCGACGTAGCTGAAGGTGACGCGCAGCGATTCCGCGAACTTCGGGTCCGCCGTCGCGATGCGCACGTAGTTCGCCATGCCGATCCAGCGCGGATCGGTCATCAGGTCGAAGCGGGTGAAGCTGAGATACAGCGATCCTATGGCCGGACCGAGGGTCAGCCCGAAGAAGCCCAGCAGCCAGGGAAGCAGGAACATGTATCCCGCTGCGTTCTGCCCGAACAGGCTACGTCGGCGTGTCCTGGGACGGGCCGGCGTCCACGCGGCGCCGCTACTGGTTGTGACCGACATGCGCGGGCACCCACCGATCTTGAAACATGTTTCTTCCCTTCAACTCGCCCAACACGGCTTGCCGGTCGGGGCGGGTCGCATCACGGTCGCCGGGTGGTCTGTCGCCACCTCAAGTAACCAGTCTTTTAATACGCTAGGGAGCCGCTAGGATGGCTGTCAAGCGCCGTGATATTGCAGCGTCGCGGAGGATCGAGATCGTGACCGACGCCCATGCCCCTGGACCCGCGCCCGGTGAGGAGCCGGCAGCCGTGCCCCGCGTGGTGCGGCATCGCGATCCGGAGCGCACCAGCGCCGCGATCCTGGTGGCGGCACGTCGGGAGTTCACCGAGAAGGGCTTCAGCGGCGCGCGCATCGAGGCGATCGCCGCCCGCACGAGCGTCAACAAGCGGATGCTCTACCACTACTTCGGCAACAAGGAGGGGCTCTACCTTGCGGTGCTGGAAAGCACCTACGCCGATATCCGCGCGGCCGAGGAGGAACTGAAGCTGAGCGAGCGCGACCCGGTGGGCGCGATGCGGGAACTGGCGCTGTTCACCTGGCGCTACTTCATCGCGCACCCGGAGTTCCTCAGCCTGCTGAGCACCGAGAACCTCCACCGCGCGCGCTTCCTGCGCCGGTCCTCGCGCATCCGGGCGATGCACTCGCCGCTGATGACGCGGCTGTCGGAAACCCTGCGGCGCGGCACCGAGGCCGGCTGCTTCCGCGCCGATGCCGACCCGGTGCGGGTCTACGTCAGCATCGCCTCGCTGGGGGCCTTCTACCTCAGTAACCGCTACACCTTGTCCACGATCTTCGGCCGCGACCTGCTGGCGAAGGACCAGCTGCAGGAATGGGGAGAGCACATCGTGGAGGTCGTGCTGTCCTACCTGTCCGCCGCGACGGTGGCGGCCCCGTCCGCGGAAAAGCCCATCGCCCGGGCCGCGCGGGTCCCGCGCAGGGTACCCGCCTCGGCCTGAGCGGGGATGGGGCGGGCGCGAGCGCCCTTCCCCGCGCCGCTACTTCCGCTTGGGATCGGCGCTGTGATGCCGGTCGGCCTCGCCGCCGCCGCCGGACACCTGGCTGCGCGAGGTGTTGGTTGCCTCGCCGGCATGCGGCCCATCCCCGTGCCGGTTGGCATGGCCGTGGTTGCCGCCCTGGTGGCTGCTGCCCGGGCCGCCGCCCGAACGGTCGGCCTCTTCGATCTTCTTGCTGGTGCTCATGCTCAGCGGTCCTGCTGGTAGCCCTGGTGGGTGGTGTTCTGCTTGGTGTTGCCCTGCTGGCCCTGCTGCGTGGTGTCGCGCTGCGTCGGGTTTGCCTTGGCTTCCTGGGGCGAGACCCCACCCTGCCCCGCGTTGGCGCCGCCGTGCGGGTTCTGGTTGGCCGGGGGGACCGGCGGAAGATGCGCGTTGGCCATGGCGTCCTCGTGTTCTGGTTGCGGGAAGGGTTAACGCCGGGGCGGCGGGGGTGTTGCCTCCGCAATCCGTCCCGGCCCCGCGTGTTCTTCGCCGCACCGAGCACCGGGTCTCGTTTCCGGGGCCGCCATGGCGCCGTTGCGCTTCCTCAACTACGCTCCGCCCCGACATGAGCGACTCCCCCGACCGCCGCCCCATCGCCGCCCGTGGCCTGCGCCCCGTGGTGGACACGGCGGACTGGCTGATCCGCCGCCGGGCCTCGCCCGACGCGATCTCGATCCTGGGCATGGTGTCGGCGGCGCTCGCGGGCCTGGCGCTGGCCCTGACGCGCGAGATGCCCGAGGCAGCTCGCCCGCTCTGGCTGCTCGGCGCCCTGCTGGTCCAGGGGCGGCTGATGGCCAACCTCCTGGATGGCATGGTGGCGATCGGCCGCGGCGTGGCCTCGCCCACGGGGGAGCTGTTCAACGAGGTTCCCGACCGGGTGTCCGACACCGCGGTGCTGTTCGGCCTGGGCTGGGCGGCGGGCTCGCCGGCGCTGGGGCTGGCGGCGGCGCTGGCGGCGATGGCCACCGCCTATATCCGCGCCGTCGGGCGCGGCGTGGGCACGCGGAGCGACTTTTCCGGCCCCATGGCCAAGCAGCAGCGCATGGCGCTGGTGACCGCCCTGGCCGTGGCCTGCGCCGTGCTGCCCGCCGCCTGGACCGCCGGCTGGCCCGCCGCGGCGCTGTGGATCATCACGCTGCTGTCGCTGGTGACCGCCGCGCGCCGGCTGGGACATGTGGCCAAGGCGCTGCGCGCGTGACGGAAGCCTTCGCCCACCCCGTCACGCGGGGCATCGTGGTCGCGGCGCTGCTGGTGCTCGTGCTGGCCTCAGCCGCCATCGCCGCGCTGTCGGCCACCGGGCGCATCTCGCCCGCGCTGCGGCGCGAACTGTGGCTGCGCACCGGCTCCTGGGCGGTGCTGCTGCCGCTGATGCTGGGGCCGGTGCTGATCGGCCGCGTCGCCACCATCCTGGCGGTCACCGTGCTGGGCCTGCTCTGCCTGCGCGAGTACGACCGCGCCACCGGATTGTTCCGTGAGGTCACCACCGCCGCCACCGTGGCGCTGGGCATCCTGGCGGTGAACGCCGCGGCGCTGGACGGTTGGTACGCGCTGTTCATGGCGCTGATCCCGCTGGTGGTGGGTCTCCTGGCGGTGGTCACCATCCCGCTCGACCGGCCCGAGGGCTACATCCAGCGCACGGGTCTCGCGGTCTTCGCCTTCATGCTGTTTGGCGTGGCGCTGTCGCACCTGGGCTACATGGCGAACGACCCGAACTACCGGCCCCTGGTGCTGATGCTGCTTACCACCGTGGCGATCAACGACGTCTTCGCCTTCACCTGCGGCAAGCTGATCGGCGGTCGCAAGCTGCTGCCGGCCACCAGCCCCAACAAGACGGTCTCCGGCGCGCTGGGGGCGTTGGTCTGCACCTCGGTGCTGGTGGCGCTGATCGCCTGGCCGATCTTTCGCGGCACGGCGCTGGGGCACTGGCACCTGCTGCTGGGCCTGGGCGCCATCGTCAGCCTCGGAGGACAGTTCGGCGACCTGATGCTGTCGAGCATCAAGCGCGACCTCGGCATCAAGGACATGGGCGCGGTGATCCCGGGGCACGGGGGCCTGCTCGACCGCTTCAACTCGCTGCTGCTGGTGGCACCGGCGAGCTTCCACTACGTCAACTACTTCGCGGGCCTCAGCCTCGGCCAGCCAACCCCGGCACTTCCCGGGTGAGGAACTGGCAGTTCCGCCCCGCCCGCGACCACGGGATGCGACCCGCTGAGCGGGTGATGAGCCAGGGGCGGGAACCCGGCCTGACCAGCCTCGCGGTGGCCGGCAGTTGGCGGGGGATCGTGCGCCTTTACCTGCGTGCCGCCCACCGCCTGCGCGTCGAGGGGCTGGAGAACCTTCCCGCCGCGCCCTTCGTGATCGTGGCCAACCACTCGAGCCACCTCGACGCGCTGACGATCGCGGCCGCCCTGCCGCGCGCCCTGGGCCGCCGCGCCTTCGCACTGGCGGCGGGCGACACCTTCTTCACCTCGCTCCCCCTGGCGACCTTTGCCGCCTTCGCGATCAACGCCCTGCCGGTCTGGCGCAAGCGCACCACGGCGCGCGACATCGAGGCCCTGCGCGCCCGGCTGCACGAGGACGGCGCGGTGCTGATCCTGTTTCCCGAGGGCACGCGCTCCCGCACCGGTGCCATGGGACGCTTCCAGCCGGGCGTGGGCGCGCTGATCGCCGGGCAGCCGGTGCCGGTGGTGCCCTGCTTCCTCGACGGCGCCTTCGAGGCCTGGCCGGCGTCGCGCCGCCTGCCGCGCCCCGGGCCGCTGCACCTGCGGATCGGCACGCCGCTGCACTTCGACGCGGTGGCGCCGGGGCGGGCCGGGCTGGCGGAGGTGGCGGGGTGCTGCGAGGCGGCGGTGCGGGAGTTGGGCGGGGTGCAGGCGGAGGGCTGAGAGCGCGCGGATGCGGTATCGCGGAAACGAGCCCCTTATCTCCGGCGAGCTGTACCGTCGTCAGCTGCGCTTCACGCCGACCAGGTAGCGATTGTTTTCTTCCCACACTTCGATGCTGAGCCGGATTTCACGACCGCTGCGCAGCGTGGCCACGGCGGTGCACCAGCGTCGAACCTTCGTTGCACGAAGCTGGCCCGGTGTCGCCAGCTGAACAATTTCCTCGGAGGTTCCGGAGCCGACGGTGCTGTTGAAGGCCGTGACAACGGCTGCTCTCACCGGCGCCGCGTCGCAGCGGGGAAAATGCGGGCTGATGGCATCAAGGTAGTTCCAGCCGTCGACCAGAAGCATCACCAGAACCGCGGCCACGGTCACGCCACCGGCCCACTCCAGCAACCTGTCCTGCTTCTCCCTGTCGGGCGGGTGCTTCCTTGAGAAAAGCAGCATCAGCAGGAGCGGCGGCAGCACCGCAACGCCGATGGCCATGGCCAGTGCCGGGCGGCCGCGTGCCCTGGCTGCCAGGAACCCGGCGCAGAACCAAAGTGCCAACAGCGTCGCCACGACAAAGGGGCTGAGCGTGGAAACCATGGTTTTCACCCAGCCCCCGACATCCGGAGCTGACTTTGACCCGTAAGCCTGCTCTTGAGCAGGGTGCCGAAGTGCCGATCAGACGATGGGTCGGCCATCCGGGCCGTTACGAAGGAGCCGAGCAGCTCCTTTAGGCTGTGCATCCCCACGGCCGGCGGATCCCTCAGCAGGACGCTGGCCAGCACTAGGCCTCGTCGGAAAACGAGACCTCGGACCCGCGCGCCAGTGCCGACACCACCTTCATGCGATACCCGGCCGGCGTCGTGCAGTAGGCCCGCATCGTCCGGGCGCCGTCCGCCTGGTTGTTGTCGTTGAAGCCGAAGACCATCTCGCCGCCTTCCGCCCAGCCGCGGGCGACGGCGGCTTCGAGCTCGGCCAGGATCGGCTCGTCCGGCACGGGACCCGCCGAGGTGCTGTGCGTGAACCAGAGCTCCCGCCACTCCCCCAGCGGCGGGAGCCAGTCGAGCACGCGCCTGGACGCGGCGGGAAGATCAACGGGGAAGTCGGCCATCGCGCCGAAGCCTATCCCGTGGCGCGGCTGACGGCGAGTTACCGAAGCGCCCGTCGGCCGGGTGGCCGGCGCCGCGCAACAGGACGCCGCCACCTCCGGCCTCCGGTGGATCGCACGCCTCGGCCGCGGCGCGCCGGGCCGTCGGTTGCTTTCCGGCAACCCGGAGCAATCGGGCCTCACGCCCGCCGCCCGATCCGTGCCAGTCTGCCTGCCGGTCTGACGGCGAAGTGCGGAAATACCCCGCGCCCCGCAGCCGCGGGGGTTAAGGGTACATGGATCAACTCGTATCGGCCTCCAGGAACGTGCAGACCGGGCGTGACCCGGAACGGGACCTGCGCCGCGTCGGCGTGAACCGCGACCACTGGTACCCGCTGGCCTGGTCCACCGAGCTGAAGCCCGGCAAGTCGTTGGCCGTAAAGTTCGCGGGCGATCCGATCGTGCTGGTGCGGCCCAAGGAAGGGCCCGTCTTCGCGCTGGAGGACCGCTGCGCCCACCGCCAGGTGCCGCTGAGCAAGGGGTTGGTGGAGGGCTGCGCCATCCGCTGCGGTTATCACGGCTGGGCCTATAATCAGGCTGGCCAGTGCACGGACGTGCCCTACCTCGGCAAGGGCAAGCTGCCCAATGGCGTTCGCGCCTATCCCTGCCGCGAGTTGGAAGGGCTGATCCTGGTGTTTCCCGGCGATCCCGCCCTGGCGGAGGTCGTGCCGCTGCCGGCACTCGGCTCCGTCGCCAACGCAGCCTACAAGACGCGGCGCTTCGGGCGCGAGGTCGGCTGCCACTACAGCTTCATGCACGAGAACCTGATGGACATGAACCATCAGTTCCTGCACCGCAAGCAGATGGGCAACATGGTTCCGCGCTACATGGGCGGCGCCAAGGGCGAGGATTTCGTCGAGGCGCGCTACACCTTCTCGCGCGCCAGCGGCAAGCAGCCCTGGGGCGAGGCCGCGATCTTCGGCGAGCGCCGTTCCGCCGGAACCAACGCACCCACCGCGCACAAGGACCTGATGACGATCCGGACGGAATACCCGTACCAGACGCTGCGGATCGCGACCGGGGATGAGGCTCCGGTCATGGACCTCTGGATCTCCTACGTGCCCGTCGATGCGGAGCAGCGGCGCAACCGCACCTTCGGCCTGCTCTCGATCAAGCGCCCGAAGATCCCCGGGCTGCTGGAAGCGGGCTGGCCGATCCTGATCGTCTTCACCGAGCGCATCTTCAAGGAAGACCGCGAGATCGTGGAGCTGGAGCAGGCGGCGCATGACGCGCAAGGGACGGACTGGAACCAGGAGGTGTTCCCGGTCATCCGCAACCTGCGAACGCTGCTGCGGGAATGCGGGGGCGCGTCGCTGGAAGCGGCGTGACGCGGGGTCGGGCGGGAGAAGCCCGGCCGGCAAAACTGCGGGCTGAGAACCCTCCGCCAGAGACAGCCCAGCCCAGCCCAGCCCAGCCCAGCCCAGAAAGGCGGGCTGGAAGAGTCGGGCGCGGAAGGTCCCGGCCTGGCAGCATCCGGTATGGAACCTCATCGTCCCGGGCACCTGCCCTGCTGAACGGGATGCCGGGGCCGGACACCCGCGGCGCCCTGCCCGCTTGCCCCGCAGCACCCGCCCGGCCATATCCGCCGCCGTGCCTGACACCGTGCTTTCCCGCGACACCACCAGCCCCGCCGGGCGCCGCGCCACCTGGGCCGACAGCCTCCTGCGCGACCACGCCGTGCTGCGCACCGGTTGGCGCAACTGGGGCGTGGTGGCGCCGGGGCGGCTGTACCGCTCCAACCATCCCCAGCCCTGGCAGCTGCGGCAGGCCGCCGCGCGCTTCGGGCTACGGAGCGTGGTGAACCTGCGCGGGCACCGGGCGAGCTGCGGCTCCGACGCCCTGTCGCGCGAGGCGGCGGCGGCGCTCGGCCTGCACCACTACGACGCGCCCTTCGAGAGCCGCGGCGCGCCGCACAAGGACCGCATCCTGCGGCTGGCGGAGCTCTTCACCCATATCGAGGAGCCGGTGCTGATCCACTGCAAGTCCGGCGCCGACCGCACCGGCCTCGCCGCCGGGCTGTGGCTGCTGCTCGAGGGGCGCCCGGTGGCCGAGGCGCAAGCGCAGCTCTCGCTGCGCTGGGGGCACGTGGCCGCCAGCAAGACCGGCATCCTCGACGCCTTCTTCCGCCTCTACGCCGCCGAGGGGCGCGGCAAGCCCTTCCTCGACTGGGTGCGCGAGGATTACGACGAGGCGGCCCTGCGGCGGAGCTTCACCTCCCGTCCCTGGGCCGACCGACTGGTGGACGGCATCCTCCGGCGGGAGTAAGCCGCCCGCCCACCGGGCTGCCCGCCCGGCCTCTTTCCTGGCCGGACTGTTCCGACCGATCCTCCTCCGGATGGCACAGGAGCCGCGATGCACCCGTTCCAGGCTTACTGCCAAGACGCCCTTGCCCGCATGAAGGCCGAGGGCCGCTACCGCACCTTCGCCGAGCTGGTGAAGTCGCGCCGCGGCTTCCCGCGCTACACCACGCCCGAGGGGCGCGAGGTCGTGGTGTGGTCGTCCAACGACTATCTCGGCCTCGGCGGCTCCGACATCCTGGCCCGCGCGGCGCAGGAGGCCATCGAGGAGCACGGCGTCGGCTCCGGCGGCACGCGCAACATTTCCGGCAACACGCCCTTTCACACCGCGCTGGAGCGGGAGCTGGCGGCGCTGCATCAGAAGCCGGCGGCGCTGGTCTTCACCTCCGGCTACGTCGCCAACCAGGCCGCGCTGGGCACGATCCTGGCCAGCATGGACGGCAACTGGCAGGTCTTCTCCGACGAGAAGAACCACAACAGCATGATCGTGGGCATGAAGGGCGCCCGCAAGGCGATCTGGCGCCACAACGACGCCGCCCACCTCGACGCGCTGCTCTCCGCCGCCGACCCGGCGGTGAGCAAGCTGGTGGCCTTCGAATCCGTGTATTCCATGGACGGCGACATCGCGCCGATCGCCGAGATCATCGCGGTGGCAAAGCGCCACGGGGCGCTGACCTACCTCGACGAGGTCCACGCCGTCGGCATGTACGGCCCGCACGGCGCCGGGGTGGCGGAGCGTGACGGCGTTCTCGACGGCATCGACATCGTGCAGGGCACGCTGGGCAAGGCCTTCGGCTGCCACGGCGGCTACGTCGCCGGCGACGCCGCGGTGATCGACTGGCTGCGCTCGGCGGCGGCGGGCTTCATCTTCACCACCTCCATGCCGCCCGCCATCGCGGCGGCCGCGCTGGCCTCCGTCCGCCACGTCCGCGGGGCGCACGACCTGCGCGCCCGCCACGCGGAACGCGCGGCCCGCCTGAAATCCGCCTTCCGCGAGGCCGGCGTCGCCATCCTGCCCTCCACCAGCCACATCGTGCCCGTGCCGGTGGGCGAGGCCGCGCTGTGCCGCGAGGTCAGCCGCCGCCTCTTCGACGCGCACGGGATCTACGCCACGCCGATCAACTACCCCACCGTGCCGCGCGGCACCGAACGCCTGCGCTTCACGCCGACGCCGCTGCACGGGGATGCCGAGATGGACCAGGCCGTGGCCGCCGTGGCGCAGGTGCTGCGGGATGTGCGGGGGGTTGCTGCGGCCTGAGGGCGTTGTGCCGTGGCCAGGGAGGGGGAGAAGGTGTTCTCCCCCTCCCCGGACCCCTCCGCCCTCATCTTCTTCCGGGACGCTGCCGCGGGAACGTGGCTGACGCCGTGCGCTCCGGCTCATCGAGCCGGAGCGAGGGACGCCGCAGCCTGCGCTGAACAGCAGTCTTGTTCATTTCAGCAGCACCGGCGGCGCCGTATCGCGACCGGCCTCCACCCACCGCGCGGCAGCACTCCCAGAAAAAAGATGAGAGGGGGTCCGGGGGAGAGAATTCTTTCTCTCCCTCGGCTCCACGCCCGCCGCCACGCAGCCCAGAGCCCCTCCCCGCGCGGGCCGGAACCACCGGAAAAGGCTGCAAACCGTTCCCGGACGGCCTATCTAGCCCACCAATCCCATCCTCGTGATTTTCCGCCGGACCCTGCCCGCCCGCCATGCTGCGCCTGACCGAGCTGCGACTGCCGATCGACCACCCGCCCGAGGCGCTGCGCCCCGCCATCTTGCGGCGGCTGCGGCTGCGTGAGGGGGAGCTGGTGGACTTCACCATTGCGCGGCGCGGCTATGACGCGCGCAAGAAGAACCTGATCCAGTTCGTCTACACCCTGGACCTGGAGCTGCGGGACGAGGCCTCGGTACGCGGACGCAACCCGGGCGACCGCAACCTCGGAACCGCACCCGACACCGGCTACCGCCACGTCGCCCGCGCGCCGGAGGGGTTCCGCAACCGCCCCGTGGTGATCGGTGCGGGGCCGTGCGGGCTGACGGCCGGGCTGATCCTGGCGCAGATGGGCTTTCGCCCGATCATCCTGGAGCGCGGCAAGGTGGTGCGGGAGCGCACCAAGGACACCTGGGCGCTGTGGCGCCGCTCCGTGCTGACGCCCGAGAGCAACGTGCAGTTTGGCGAGGGCGGGGCCGGTACCTTCTCGGACGGCAAGCTGTGGAGCGGCATCAAGGACCCGCAGCACCTCGGCCGCAAGGTGATGGAGGAGTTCGTCAAGGCCGGCGCGCCGGAGGAAATCCTCTACGTGTCGAAGCCGCATATCGGCACCTTCCGCCTCGTTTCCATGGTGGAGCACATGCGCCGCACGGTGGAGAAACTGGGCGGCGAGTACCGCTTTGGCGCGCGGGTCGAGGGGCTGGACGTCGAGACCGGCGCCGACGGCACGCGGCGGATGCGTGGGCTGCACCTGGCCGAGGGCGAGTACCTCGCGGCCGATCACGTCGTGCTGGCGATCGGCCACAGCGCCCGCGACACCTTCGCGGCGCTGGAGCGCGATGGCGTCTTCCTGGAGGCCAAGCCCTTCTCGATCGGCGTCCGGATCGAGCATCCGCAATCGTTGATCGATCGCGCCCGGCTGGGGCCGCATGCCGGCAACCCGTTGCTCGGCGCGGCGGACTACAAGCTGGTGCACCACGCCACCAACGGTCGGGCGGTGTATTCCTTCTGCATGTGCCCCGGCGGCACGGTGGTCGCCGCGGCCTCGGAACCCGGGCGGCTGGTGACCAACGGGATGAGCCAGTATTCCCGCGCCGAGCGGAACGCCAATGCGGGCATCGTGGTCAGCATCTCGCCCGAGGATTACCCCGGCGGCCCGCTGGCCGGCATCGAATTCCAGCGCCACTGGGAAGAGCGCGCCTTCGTGGCCGGCGGCGGAACCTACGCCGCGCCGGCGCAGCGCGTGGGCGACTTCCTGGCGGGACGGGCAAGCACGGAACTCGGCCAGGTGGTGCCCAGCTATAAGCCCGGCGTGACGCCCACCGACCTCGCCACCTGCCTGCCGGACTTCGCCGTGGCCGCGATCCGTGAGGCGCTGCCGCAATTCGACCGGCAGATCCGTGGCTTCGCCATGGCGGACGCGGTGATGACGGGGGTGGAGACGCGGACCTCCTCGCCGCTGCGGATCACGCGCGGGGATGATTTTCAGAGCCTGAACACGGTGGGGCTGTTCCCGGCCGGGGAAGGTGCGGGCTACGCGGGGGGGATTCTGTCGGCCGGGGTGGATGGGATCCGGGTGGCGGAGGCGGTGGGGATCGCGATGCTGGGGGCGCAGCAGCTGCAACCCGCCAGCTAGCGGGCAGCCGAGGTCCCGCCCTCCATAGGGTGCGTCCGGGTCGTCGGACTTACCCGTCCTTCCCCACCCCCCAGAACACCGGCACCGTGGTCGCCCGCACGCCCTGGACGTTGCTCCGGAAGGCCGCGCGGCTGCGGAACTGCCCGGCCGGGATATAGGGCACCACCTCGTAGGCGCGACGCTGGATCGCCTCGATCAGCCCCTGGCGCTTGGCCGCGTCGCCTTCTTCCCACCAGGCGCGGCGCAGCTCCTCGAGCTTGGTGTCGCAGGGCCAGCCCGTCAGCCCGCCCTCGCAGGGAGTGGCGAGGTACAGGCTCACCAGCGGGTCGCCGCCGTCCAAGACATTGCCCACGGTGACGAACAGGTTCCAGCCCCCCTGCTCCACCGGCTCACGCTTGTTGCGCCGGGCGGTGACGGTGGCGAAGTCGGTGGCCACCGTGTCCATGTTCAGCCCGATCTTCCCGAAGGCCTCCGTCAGCACCGTGGTCGCGGCGTGGTTCACGGCCAGGTCGGTGCTGTCCAGGAACACCACCTTGCGCCCGTCATAGCCGCTCTCGCGCAGCAGCTGCCGCGCGCGGTCGAAGTCGGGCTTCTCCAGCCCTTCCGCCCCCGCATTCGTCGCCAGCGGCGTGCCGCAATAGAAGAAGGCCGCGCAGTAATCCACGCGGTCGGCCGCGGGCACGCCGGCGGCATCGAGGATCGCGCGCTGGTCCACTGCGTGCAGCAGCGCCTGCCTGGCGCGCGGGTCGTTGAAGGGCGGCTGCGTGTGGTTCATCCGCACCCAGACCTGCGAGCCGATCGGGTCGATCGGCGCCAGTTTGATGTTGCTGTCGGCCTCCAGCAGCGGGATCAGGTCGGGCGGCGGCAGTTCCCAGAAGTCGATCTCCCCGGCCTGAAGTGCCGCCGCCGCCGTGGCGGGGTCGGGCATCGACAGCCACTCGATCCGGTCCACCCCCGCGACCTTGCCGCCGGCGAGGCCGTCCGGCGCCTCGTCGCGCGGGTGGTAGTTCGGGTTGCGCCGGTACACCGCGCGGTCACCCGGGCGCCACTTGTCGGCCTCGAAGATAAAGGGGCCGGAGCCGGTGGCGTCGGTGATCTGCGTGGTGGCGGGGGTCTGCGCGATGCGCTCGGGCATCACGAACAGGGCGCTGGCGGTGGGGCGGGCCAGCGCCTGCTCCACCAGCGCGAAGGGGCGCTTGAGGGTCAGCGTGAAGGTCTTCTCATCCACCACCTCCAGCTTGTCGGTGGCGGCGGCCAGCGCCCGGCCCACCACGTCGCGCTGCGCCCAGCGGCGGATCGAGGCCACCGCGTCGGCCGCCCGCACCGGCTGCCCGTCCGAGAAGAGGAGGCCGTCGCGCAAGGTGAAGCGGTGGGTCTTCCCGTCCGGCGAGACCTCGTGCGTCGACACCATCTCCGGCCGTGGCTGCCCCTTGCTGTCGAGGGCGTAGAGCTGGTCGTAGACCAGGAAGCCATGGTTGCGCGCGAAGGTCGCGGTGGAGGCCACCGGGTCGATATTCGCGAGGTCGTTGCGCAGCACCATCCGCAGGGTGCTCTCGGCCTGTGCCATCACGGGCGTGGCAATGGCGAAGCAGGCGGCGGCGACGCCGGCCAGGATGGCCCTGCGCGTGCTGGACATGGACGTTGAACTCCCGAACAGGTCTCGTCCGGAAGCCTTGAGAAATTGCTGCCGGTTCTTGCACGCAAGAATGTGCCACGCAGCCTGGTCGGAACAAGCCGTTCTGCGCATAGCTGCCAGAACGACGCAATTTTATTACTCAGAATGCTCATCCGCCCCATCACACGCCCACACCGTGGCTGCTGCGCCAGGTGAGCGGCGGCGCGGCAGGCGCCGACCTGTCGCCGTGGCGGGCGGTGCCGACGAAACCCGTGCCCGCCGCCCGTCGCGACCGCCGCGGCGCTCAGGCCGGCGGCGCGACCTCCGCGTCGCCCTGGCCGCTGTCGCGCAGCGCCCGGGCCACGAAGCCGGAGGCCTTGGCCTCCTCGACGAAGTTTCGCACCCAGTGCGCCGCGACGTCGCGGCCCAGTGGCAGCGCCACCGCCTGCTCGATCACCATGAAGCGTCCGGGGATCAGCCGTAGTCCCGGATGGCTGTTCACGTAGGCGGCGACCGGCTGCCGGACGCCCGCCACCACCTCCAGCGCGCCGGAGCCGAAGCCTTGCAGCGCCTCGGCCGAGGTGCCGACGCGCAGGATCTCCGCCTGCCGCAGCGTCCGCGTCAGGAACAGGTCATAGGCACTGCCGCGGCCCACCGACACGCGCACGCCGGCGCGGTCCACCTCGTCCACGCTCCGCAGCGGCGAGTCCTCGGCCACGGCGTAGACGCCCTCGATCACCACGTAGGGTGGCGAGAAGGTGATGCCCTCCGCCCGCACCGGGTCGATCGCGAGAAAGGCGATGTCCCATTCCCCGCGCCGCCCCGCATCGGTCACCGCCCCGGCGCCGTTGAAGGTGGTGATGCGCAGCGGCAGGCCGAGGCGGCGCCCGACCTCGCGCGCCAGTGCCACCGACACGCCCCGCGGCTCGCCGCCCACGGGGTCGCGCTGCGCCAGGACGGGGTTGCCGAGGTTGATCGCGACCCGCAGCGTGCCGCCGGGCGCCAGCGACGCCGCGACTTCGCCGCCCGCAACCTCGTTGCCGGGGGCGTCCTGCCCGCCCCCAGTGTCCGGCGCGGCCACGGGGCCCAACCCCACGTGATAGGTCAGCAGCCCGGCCGGTGTCTGCATCATCGCTCCTCCTCCAGGGCCGCTTCCCGAGCCCGATGGCGGGAGCCTCGCACGGGATGCGGGCCGCGTCGCCGGCTTCGGCGGAGGGTGCCGCCTTTCCCACGCGGGACGTCGCGCGGCAAAACAGAAAGCGGCCCTCCCGCCCGGGAAGGCCGCGTCCTACGCTGCAAGGGCCGGGGCGGAAGGGTCCGCCGCGGCCGGAGGGGCGTCAGGCGCCCCCGACCGCCTTGCCTTCGCCGCGGGTCTTCCACAGCGACAGCGCGACCGAGCCCGCGATGATCACCGCGGTGACCGCCAGCGCCGCCTCGACCGGCACCGCCTTGCCGCCGGCGTACCAGTTGGCCAGCATCTTGGCGCCCACGATCATCAGCACGATCGACAGCCCGTGCTTGAGGTAGCGGAAGCGGTGGATCACCCCGGCCAGCGCGAAGTACATCGCGCGCAGGCCCAGGATCGCGAAGACGTTGGCGGTGTAGACGATGAACGGGTCGGTCGAGACCGCGAAGATCGCCGGGATGCTGTCGAGCGCGAAGAGCAGGTCGGTCAGTTCCACCGCCACCAGCACCAGGGCCAGCGGCGTCAACAGGAAGCGCCCCGCCTCACGCACCGCGAAGCGGTTGCCGCGATAGCCCTCGGTCACCGGCAGGCGCCGGCGCATCCAGCGCATCACCGCGCCCTCGTCGCCCGAAGCGCCGTCGTCCGCCTCGTGCGAGGAGCGCAGCATCTTCCAGCCCGACCAGATCAGGAACAGCGCGAAGACCACCATCACCCAGTCGAACTCGCGCACCAGCGCCGTGCCCACCAGGATCATCAACGCGCGCATCACCAGCGCGCCCAGGATGCCCCAGAACAGCACGCGATGCTGCGAGGCGGCCGGCACGCCGAACTTCGCGAAGAGCAGCACGAAGACGAAGATGTTATCGACCGAGAGCGACCATTCGATCAGGTAGCCGGTGAGGAACTCGAAGCTCTTGGTCGCTCGCTCTTCCGGCGTTGCGCCGTAGGTCATGCGCAGCCAGGCGAAGAAGCCCAGCGCCAGCAGCAGGTAGACGCCGGACTTGAGCAGCGCCGTGCGCACCGGCACGGCCTCGGGCTCGCCGCCCTTCTTTCGGGAAAACACCCCGAGGTCGAAAAGCAGGACCAGCAGCACGGCCGCGTTGAACACGACCCAGAACCAGATGGATGCCTCCAAGGCTCCCTCCCGTGAAAAGGGAGCCTGGACGGGACCGGTCACGCCGGTCGCGTCGCGCCCGGGCCCCCGTTGCGCGTCACGATCCGACATCGCGGCCGGCGGGCCTGAACCCGCGCGGAGCCGCCAGAGGGGCCCGAATCACGGATGGAACTATGCGGCCCCCGCCCCGGTTTCAAGAGTTTTCCGTACACCGCCCGCCGATCCTCCGCCCGCGGCGGGGCGCCTCGCGAGGGGTTGCAGAGCTTTTTCACCCTTCCGACCCTATGGTGCTTCAACTCACGCGAGTTTTTCGGGGCGGTTCAGGTTTTGGGTGAAGTTCTTCCGACGCGGCGCGCGCGCGCCTTCCTGCCGGGCCGCTCGATCCGGCGTCAGGCACCCGCCCCTGTCACGGCGCGACGCGAAGGCAGCCTGCTGGTGCCGGGCGCCAATTGCTGGCGCCGGGTCGAGGCACGGCGCGCCACGTTGCTGCCGGACGCCGCGGTCTATTACGACGCCCTGCGCCGCACCCTGCGCGAGGCCCGGCGTACGATCGAGATCGTGGGCTGGGACATCGACAGCCGCTGCCCGCTGGTGGGACCGACCGGCACCGTGGACGACGGGCTGCCGGCCACGCTGGGCGCCTTCCTGAGCGCGCTGGTGGAACGCCGGCCGGAACTGCGCATCCGGCTGCTGCTGTGGGACTACTCGGTGCTCTACGCGCTGGAGCGGGAGGTCCTGCCCAGCCTGGCGCTGCGCTGGAACACGCCCGACCAGATCGAGCTCTGCCTCGACGACACCGTGCCCTTCGGTGCCTCGCACCACCAGAAGATCGTGGTGGTGGACGGGGCGGTGGCCTTTGCCGGCGGGCTGGACCTGACGATCCGCCGCTGGGACACCGCCGAGCACGACCCCGACAACCCCTTGCGCGTCGATCCCAAGGGCGAGCCCTACCCGCCCTTCCACGACTGCCAGATGATGGTGGATGGCGAGGCCGCCTCGGCCCTGTCCGAGCTGGTGCGGGCACGCTGGCAGCAGGGCGCCTGCGAGGCGCTGCCCCCGCCCCCGCCCGCCGAGCACGACCCCTGGCCCGCCGGGATCGCGGCGGATTTCCACGACGTCCGCTTAGGGATCGCCCGCACCGCCCCGACCTTCGAGGGCCGGCGCGGGGTGCGCGAGATCCGCGACCTTTACCTCGACACCATCGCCACGGCGGAGCGCTGGATCTACGCCGAGAACCAGTTCCTCACCTGCGGCACGATCGCCCGCGCGCTGATCCGCCGGCTGAAGGAACGGCCGGATCTCCAGGTGCTGCTGGTGGCGCCGCGGACGCATCACACCTGGCTCGAACACCGCACCATGCTGGCCGGGCGCATCCGCTTCATGCGCGCCATCCGCCGGGCACGGGTGGATGGGCGGGTGCGGCTGCTCTTCCCCCACGTGGTCGGGCGCAAGACCGAGCACGAGGTGATGGTCCACGCCAAGGTCATGGTGATCGACGACCGTCTCCTGCGCGTGGGCTCCTCCAACATCTGCAACCGCTCCATGGGCACCGACACCGAGTGCGACCTCCTGCTGGAGCCGGCCGACGACGTGGGCCGCGCCGCGGTCCGCCGCACCCTGTGCCGCCTGCTGGGCGAGCACCTGGGGCAGGCCCCGGAGGCGGTGGATGCCGTGCTGGCGGACACCGGTACGCTCTTCGCGACGCTGGACGCGCTGAACCAGGGCAGCCATACGCTGCGGCCGATCCAGGATGGCGAGCTCAAGCGCAGCGAGCGCGTGCCGGTGCTGGAAATGGCAGCCGATCCGCGCCGCCCGATCGGGGCGGAGGAGTTCTTCGCCGACTTCAGCAGCGGCAGCCCCAACCCGAAGCCCTGGCCGCTGTTGCTGAAGGCGGCGCTGATCCTGGTGCCGCTGGCGCTGATCGCGGTGCTGTGGCGCTACACGCCGCTGGCCGGGATGCTCAGCCCCGGCAACATCCAGGCGGTGATCCACGGCGGCGGCAGCTTCGGCCCGGTGGCGGCGGTGGGGCTGTTCCTGCTGCTGGGCTTCCTGGCCTTCCCGGTGAACGTCTTGATCGTGGCCACCGCCGCGGCCTTCGGCACCTGGCCGGGCCTGGCTTACGCCATCGGCGGGGCGCTGCTGAGTGCGGCCGCCATGTACGGCATGGGGCTGAAGCTCGGCCCCGAGCTGCTGCGCCGCTTCCTGGGGCCGCGCATCAACCGCATCAGCCAGAGCGTCGCGCGAAACGGCATCCTGGCGGTGACGGTGGTGCGGCTGATGCCGATCGCCCCCTTCTCGCTGGTGAACCTCGTGGCGGGGGCGATGCGCATCCGCTTCCTCGACTACATGGTGGGAACCTTTCTGGGCCTCCTGCCCGGCGTGGTGCTGATGTCGGCGGTGGGCGACCGGATGGGGCAGATCCTGGCGCACCCGACGGTGGGCAACGTGGTGATCCTGGTGGCGGCGCTGGCCGCCTGGGCCGGCGTCACCTGGGGATTGCAGAAGCTGGTGCAGCGCCTGCGGCATGAGGGCTGATCCCCTGCCCGACGGAATGCCTGACGGAATGCCCGATGGGCTGGAGGCGCCGGAGCCGTCCCGCCGCCGCCGCTTCTGGCGGCGCGAGCCCCGCCTGCGCCACGCGGGCGCGCCGCACGCCCCGCCCGCGGCGGAGGGGGCGCACGCCCCCTTGCGGGTGATGAGCTGGAACATCCATGCCGGCATCTGCCCGGCGGGGCGCTACGACCTCAACCGCGTCATCGCCCTGGCGCGGCGCCACGCACCCGACATCCTGGCCCTGCAGGAGGTCGAAGGTCGCGGCCGCGCCGCCGAGGCGCCCTTCCGCCAGCTCTGCGAGGCGCTCGGCGGTCATTCCGTCGAGGCGCCGACGCTCGGCACCGCCGGACCCGACGGCGCCTACGGCCACATGCTGATCAGCCGCTGGCCGATCACCGACGCCGCGGTGCACGACATCTCCTGCCCGGGGCGGGAGCCGCGCGCGGCCATCGCCGCCACGGTGCAGGCGCCCGGCGGCCCCTTGCGGGTGATCGCCGCGCATTTCGGCCTGCGCGGCGGGGAACGGCGCTTCCAGGCCACGAAGCTCGCGGCGCTGGCCAAGGCCACCGACCTGCCGGTGCTGGCGATGGGCGACTTCAACGAGTGGAGCTGGCGCGGCGCGGTGGACGGCGCCCTGCTGAGCGTCATGCCGGGCCGCACGCGGCAGCGGACCTTTCCGGTGGCCCGGCCGCTCTTCTCGCTGGACCGGATCTATGCCCGCCCGCGCGGGCTGCTGCGCCGGTCCTGGACCGACGCCGCGGCCCGCGAAGCCTCGGACCACCTGCCGGTGCTGGCCGAGATCGTGCTGCCGCCGCCCGCGGCCTGACGGGATACGGACCGGGGCGCAGGTCAGGACGCCAAGACCAGGACACCAAGACCGGGGGCACCAGGGTCGGGGCACCAGAGTTGGGGCGCGAAAGCCGGGACGCGGGGCCGGCGCCCCGCTCCCCGGCGGCCCGCTAGCGTGCCACCCGCGCCACGGTGTCGCCGGTAGCGCCGTGCACCGCCTCGTCCATCGGGTGCAGCATCCCGCCATGGTCGTCCGTCAGCCGCAGCAACGGCGCCTCGGCGGCGTGCGGCAACTCCCGCGGCGCCTCGGCTGCCGGTAGCTCGGCGGCCGGGAAGCGCTCAGCGGCAAGGCGCTGGAGCCGCACCACCATTTGCGGCGCATCGAGGATCAGCCGGCGGAAGTCGGCGGCCGACAGTTCCAGCAGGTGGCAGAAGCTCGTGGCCCGGGCGCGGGCCCGGCGGCGGCCTCCCTCGATCAGCTCCGCCTCGCCGAAGAAGTCGCCCGGGCCGAGATGGACGCTGCGGCCGCCTTCGGTGAACTCCACGTCGCCCGAGCTGATCAGGAAGATCGAGCGCGCCCGCTGGCCAGGGCGGTAGATCCGCTCGCCCGGCACGGTGAAGCGGATCGTCAGGCTGATGGCCAGGTCGTGCAGCACGGCCTCCTGCAGCCCCTCGAAAGCCGGGAACTCCTTGACGCGACGGTCCAGCCCGGACTGGAGGTTGAACTTTAGCGGCTTGCTGATCTGCCGCCGCCACTCCTCCAGAGAACGCCGCAATTCCTCGTAGAGCTCGTCGCCGATCAGGGATTCGCTCTGGAGGCTGGCGTACTCGTCGGCTTCCTGCCGCAGCCCCCACTGGCGCAGCATCCGGCTTTCCAGCGCCTCGGCATAGCCCGGGTACTGCATCCGCAGCGTGTCCATGGCATCCGACAGCAGGTCCTCGCGCCGCGCCACGATGTCGCCCACCACTTCGGTCACGCGGCGGCCCAGCACCGGCTCCATCCGGCGGTGCATGAAACGCGACATCGCCATCGAGATCAGGTGCGTCAGCAGCAGCGTTTCGAAACGCTCCGCCATGCAATTCATCAGCGGCGCGTCGATGCGGAAGGTGCGGTGCAGCCATTGCGACAGGGTGAAGCGCAGCGTCGGCCGCAGGCGGCGACGCGCGGCCTGGATATAGCCCAGCCGCCCTTCCGCGCGGGCGCCGTCGATCATGCTCTCAGCGGTCCAGAGCAGGCTTTCCATGATCCGCCGGGACAGGCCCTGGTCCTTGAAGATGTCGAGCAGGATGGAGCGTTCCTGCGAAGCGTAGGTGATCAGCCCCAGCGTCACACGCTCCCGGTCGCTGATGGCGGTGTCGAAGGTATTGGCCGCGGTCTCCGCCTTCACCCGGTGCTCGTACATGTCCAGCACGTGCGCGGTGGACTGCGGCGAGAAGCCGAACTCGGCCGCGGTGCCGCGCAGCTGGTCGCGGACCTGGCCCAGCGCGATCGCCACCACCTGGTTGCGCAGCGCCTGGTCGGCAGGCGAGAGCTGGTCCAGCTTGAGCAGCCGCACCACGAAGCGCAGCGTGGTGCCGTTGATCAGCAGCGTGAACAGCGCGTAGCCGGTGGCCAGGATGGTGACGAAGCGCTGCACGCCGTAGGGCACGCCGTAGTGTTCCGTGACCGAGAGCGCCAGCGCCAGGGTGATGGCGCCGCGCAAGCCCCCCCAAAGCATCGTCGCCTTGAAGCGCAGCGGGATGCGCTGCGACAGCCCGGCCATGCGCAGGACCGGCAGCACGCCGAACAGCACCAGCGCCCGCGCCGCAGTTGCGGCCACCACCACCACGCCGATCAGCACCAGGTCCCAGCGCGTCATCCCCAGCAGCAGCTTGGGCACCAGCATCGAGGCCATCACGAAGACCAGCGAGGAGCCCCAGAAGCTCAGCTGCGCCCAGACGTCGTTCAGGTAGGCCCAGGAATGCGGGCGATAGGTGGAAGGGCCGATCGCGCTCACCGTCAGGCCGGCGGCGGCAGCGGCCACCACGCCCGAGGCGCCAAGGAACTCGTCACAGACGATATAGGCCAGGTAGGGCAGCGCCAGCGTCAGCGTCACCTCCGCCGCGCGGTTGCCGCCCAGCACCGGCACCACCCAGAGCATGACGCGCGCGAAGACGAAGCCCACCAGCAGCCCGCCGGCAAACGAGGTCACCAGGGTCACCGAGGCATCCAGCCAGCCCGTGGTGTGGTGGCCCGAGATCTGCGCCAGCAGGATCGTGAAGATCGAGATCGCCGCCGCGTCGTTGAGCAGGCTCTCTCCCTCCACCAGCCGGGTCAGGCGGCTGTCGGCGCCGATATCGCGGAAGATCCCCACCACGGCGGAAGGGTCGGTGGTGGCCACGATGGCACCCAGCAGCAGGCAGGCCGTCAGCGACACGCCGGCGATGGGCGCCAGCGCGAAGCCGATCGCGGCGGTGGTCACCAGCACCGCCACCACCGCCATCACCAGCACCGGCGCCGCGTCGCGCGCCAGCCGCCGGACGTCGATGCTCAGCGCCCCGTGGAACACCAGCAGCGGCAGGAAGATGAACAGGAACACCTCGGCATTCACCGGGAAGTTGCTGAGCGTTCCCGCCACGTCGTCGATCGCCTTGCCGACGGGCCGCTCCATCAGGAAGGCGGCACCGCCGCCGATCACGATCCCGACCACGGCCAGGAGAACGGTGTCCGACAGCATCAGCCGGTTGGCCAGCGGCTGCACTGCGCTGACAACAACCAGCAGGGCGGCGATGGCGAGGAGGATGTGAGGCAGGTCTGTGAACATCAGGTCCGTTGCTCGGGCGACTCCGCGAGGCGGCGGGCGCGATGGGTCGGTCGTGGGGTTTCTAGCGGATCGAACCGGGCGGAGGGGTTCGAAGTGTGGCGGAATGCGGCGCTCGCGCGGCGGCGCGTGCTGGCGGCCCCGCCGGCCTGCCCCTTTCAGGCCCGGCGGCACCCCCTTGGGAACACAGCGAACGAGGGGGCACAACGTTGCCTGCGCCGGAAATGGGGCTGTCCGACGGGTGGCGGCAGGCGCGCGAAGGGTCGTCGCGCAGCCCGGCCGCCGCCATCTCCGCGCGGGTATCGCGCCGCGGGGGTCGCTTCGGCCGGCCGGGGCGAAGGAATGGGTGGCCAGGCCGGGTTCCGGCGATGTCCCTGCGCCGCCTTCTTGTATCCACCGCGCAGCGGTCCCGCCCCCCTGCCGGCGCGGCTGGGGCGCGGCGGTCCGGCGCTGGCCGCGGCTCGCCCGGTGGCGCCATTCCACGGGTTGCGACGGCGCGGCGGGGGGCACATCTTCGCGGTCAACCTTTCTTCGGTGAGACGTTCTCACTCCGCGTCACCGATGATCCCTGAGGACATGAGCATCCCCCTCCGCCCTCTCGCCCCCGTTGTTGCCGACCCCAGCCCCGGCGCCGGTCCTGTCACGCGCCCCGCGACACCTCCCGTGACCTCGCCGGGCCAACGCCGGGCCCGCTGACGACGATGACGCAGAAGCCTCTCCGGACCACGCGCCCGGCCGCCCCCCACGTGAAGGCCGCGCGCCACATCCTGCAGCGCCTGCGCGGCGGCCCGGCCGTGCCCGTGGCCGCGCCGCACCCCCAGCCGGGGGATCACGGCGGGCAGGCCCTGCGGGTCGGCTCCTACAACGTGCACAAGTGCGTGGGCCGCGACGGGCGCTTCGACCCGCAGCGCGTGGCGGCCGTGATCGGCGAGATGAAGGCCGATCTCGTGGCGGTGCAGGAAGCGGACCGCCGCTTCGGCCGGCGCTACGGGCTGCTCGACGCCGAAACCCTCCATCGCGAGGCCGGGCTGCAGTTGCTGCGGGTTTCGGAACTGCCCGACGGCCACGGCTGGCACGGCAACGCCATCCTCCTGCGTGAGGGCACGCCGGTGCGCCTGCGCCGCCTCGCCTTGCCCGGCGCCGAGCCGCGCGGCGCGGTGATCGCCGAGCTCGACCTGCCGGTCGGGCGGCTGCGGGTGGTGGCGGCGCATTTCGGCCTGCTGCGGAACTGCCGGATGCGGCAGGGCAGCGCCATCCTGCGCGCCATCGCCGAGGGCGAGAGCATGCCCACGCTGATGATGGGCGACCTGAACGAGTGGCGCCCCGGCCGGCGCTCCGCCCTGCGCTCGCTGGAGCCCTTCTTCGGTCCGATGGCGGAAGCGCCGGCGAGCTTTCCCGCCCGCATGCCCGTGCTGGCGCTGGACCGCATCCTGGGCTGGCCGAACGGGCTGGTGCAGGGGGTGCGGGCGCATGACACCCCGCTGGCACGCCTCGCTTCGGACCACCTGCCCCTCACCGCCCGGGTGGTGCTGCCGGCCGTGGCGGCCGAGCGCCCGCTGGTGAGCGCGGCATGAACACCGCGGCCTCCACGCGCGGCCTGCGCCGCCCCGATCGCCGGCAACCCCGCGGCGCGGGCACCGATGCGCAGGGCTTCGACGACCGGCGTGCCGACCCCGGCGATGCCGAGGCGCTGGCTGGACAGGGGCCGCCGCCGACGCTGGACCAGACGCTGGATCACGCGCTGGCGCGGATCGGCTCCGACACCGGGGCCGCGCTGATCGCCGACGGGCTGGAAGCCTTCGCCGTGCGCGCCGCCAGCGCCCGCAAGGCGACCCGCACGCTCGACCTGCAATACTACGCCTGGCACGACGGCATCACCGGGCGCCTGCTGGCGGCGGAGCTGCTGGCCGCCGCCGACCGGGGCGTGCGGGTGCGGCTGCTGCTGGATGACAGCACGGTGCTCGACGAGCATTCGGCCCTGCCGCTGCTCTGCTCGCTGGGGGCGCATCCCTGCATCGAGGTCCGGCTGTTCAACGCCCACCGCTGGCGCTTCCTGGGGCGGCTGGGCTTCATGCTGGAGATGGTGGCCAGCCGCGGGCAGCTGAACCACCGGATGCACAACAAGTCCTGGATCGCCGACAACCGGCTCGCGATCCTGGGCGGGCGCAACATCGGCGACGAGTATTTCGACGCCTCGGGCGACTTCAACTTCCGCGACCTCGACGTGGCGGTGGCAGGCGTCGCGGCCGCGCAGGCGGTGCGGCAGTTCGAGCGCTACTGGAACCACCGGCTGTCGCTGCGGGGGGTGGGCTGCGCGGGCTACGGCACCGCGGAGGAGCTCGAGACGCTGCGGCCGCAGCTGAGCAGCGTGGCGGACTCCGAGGAAGCGCGTCCCTACATCGAGCGGCTGGAAAACAGCCGGATCCAGGACGTGCTGGACGGCGAGTCCGGCCTCCTGCCCACCCAGGACATCGAGGTGGACGTCGCCGCCGACCCGCCCGACAAGGCTTCCGGCGAGGAGGTGCGCGGCAAGCTGGTGAACGCGGTGGGCGCCGCGCTGCTGGGCGCGCGGCACGAGGCGCTGCTGATCTCGCCCTACTTCGTGCCGGGCGAGGCCGGGACCCGGGTGCTGATCGACCTGCTGCGGCGCGGCGTGCGGATCACCGTGGTCACCAACTCGCTGGCCGCGACCGACGTGGTGGCGGTGCATGGGGGCTACGCCCGCTATCGCCGCCGGCTGCTCAAGGCCGGGATCGACCTGTACGAGCTCCGCCGCTCCGGCGACGAGAACGCGGGCGTGCTGGGCTCCAAGGGTGCGAGCCTGCACACCAAGGCCTTCTCGCTCGACCGGCAGCGGATCTTCGTGGGTTCCTTCAACCTCGACCCGCGCTCGGCCAACCTCAACACGGAGATGGGCGCCTTTATCCACCACGCCGGCCTGGCGGAGCGGTTGCAGGAGGAGTTCCACCGCCTCGCCTCGCCGGCGCGGTCCTACCACGTGCGCCTGCGCCACGGCATCATGAGCTGGACCGACCTGCGTCCCGACGGGCGGCCGCGCCTGCGCCACAAGGAGCCCGACGCCAGCTTCGGCCGCCGGCTGCTGGCGCAGCTGGTGCGCTGGCTGCCGGTGGAAAGCCAGCTTTAGCCCCATCGGCAACCGCCCGGGCGGATGAAGCGGCGGGGCGCCGGGGCGGCCCCGACGTCACGGCCCGAAGCTTATGGTCCGAAGCTTATGGCCCAGAGCTTATGGCACCGGGTGGGTGTCGTTGGCCCGCTGGGGCGGAAGCTTGATCGCGATGGCCCGGAAGCGGCCGGTCGTCGCGTGCGATCCGGCATGGGGCGTGCCCCGCGGGACGATGATGAGGTCGCCCGGCTTCACCTGCACCTCGCGATCGCCGAGCCAGAAGGAGCCGCTGCCGTCGAGGATGAACTGGATCTCATCCGTTTCCTCGTGGAAGTGCTTGAAGACGTTTCCGCTTTGCAGGGCCACCGTGCCGTTCGCGGTGGCGACCAGCGTGCGGCTGCGCAGGTCGGTGTTGTTGATCAGCGGGCCGATCTCGTCCTCGCTCATGGCGGCGAGGTTGACGATGCGCGCGGTGAGCGGCGCGGCTGGAGCAGGCGCCTGGGCGCCGGTCTGGGCACCGGCGGAGGGCACCATCCCGGCCGCGAAAACACCGGCGGCGAAGCCGAGGGCCAGGCCTCCGCAAAGAACAGGCAGGCGCATGTCGTTTCCTTCCAAGCAACGGATCAGCGAACATGAGCCCTGCCGCGGCGTCGCGACAACAGCCGGGCCCCTCGGCAGCGGGTTCGCACCCGGCACTGCCCCACTCGCGGAGGCCGGTGCCTCCGCGGAAGAACACCTCACGGCGTCCTGGCCGCCACCCGGTCCGCTGCGCCGCCATGCGTGACGCGGAGGTCGTCCGGTTGTCGCCCCCGGCACGCCGGAGGCGCGGTTGCCAGGGGCCACGCGGCCCCTAACCCGCCACGAAGCTCTGCGTCCGCACCAGCCGGGCGTAAACGCCGCCCCGCGCCATCAGCGCGTCATGGGTTCCCTGTTCCGCCACCGTGCCGTGCTCCATCGCCACGATCAGATCGGCCTCGCGCACGGTGGACAGGCGGTGCGCCACCACCAGCGTTGTGCGGCCGGCGCGCAGCCGGGCGATGGCGGCCTGCACCAGCGCCTCGTTCTCGGTGTCGAGCGCGCTGGTCGCCTCATCCAGCAGCAGCACGCGCGGGTTGCGCAACAGTGCGCGGGCCAGCGACACGCGCTGCCGCTGCCCGCCCGACAGCCGCGACCCGCCCGGCCCCAGCACCGTGTCGAAGCCGTCCGGCAGGGCGTTGAGGAAGTCGAAGGCGGCCGCGGCGCGGGCGGCATCCCAGACCTCGGCACGGGTGGCGCCGGGCCGGCCGCAGCTGATGTTGTTGTAGGCAGTGTCGTCGAAGATCACCGCGTCCTGGCCCACGTAGGCGATGCTGTCGCGCAGCGCGTCGAGCGAAACCTCACGCAGGTCGGCACCGTCGAGCCGCACCGCGCCGCTGCTCACGTCGTAAAGGCGCGGCACCAGCGACAGCGCCGTGGACTTGCCCGCGCCCGAAGGCCCCACCAGCGCCACGGTGCGCCCGGGCTCGGCCACGAAGCTCACGCCATGGAGCGAAGCCGCCTCGGTGCCCTCGTAGCGGAAGCCGACCTCCTGGAACTCCAACCGTCCCTCACCCGCCGGCAGCGCCGGGGCGCCGGGCGGTGCGACGATGCGCACCGGCGTGTCCACCACCGCGAAGACCCGCGACAGCCCGGCCAGGCCTTCCTGCAGGGCGGCATTGAGCGAACCCAACGAGCGCACGGGTCGCGAGGCGATCAGCAGCGCCGCCACGAAGCCGGTGAACTGCCCCACCGTGCCGATGCCGGCCGATACGCGCCAGCCCACCACCGCCAGGATCGCCGCCACCGCCACGCCGCCGATCGCCTCCAGCATCGGGTCGAGCGAGGAGCGCGTGCGGTTGATCGAGAGCAAGCCTTCGCGCAGCTGCGCGAAGGCCCGGCCGGCGCGCGCTTCCTCGGCCTCCTCCAGGCGATAGCTCCGCACCACCCGCGCCGCGCCGAAGGATTCCGTCAGCGTCGCGGCCAGTTCGCCCAGCCGGTCCTGCATCCCGCCCGAGGCGTGGCGGATCCGCTTGCCCAGCCGCAGCACCGGCACCACCGCCACCGGATACAGCAGCGCCGCCACCAGCGTCATCTGCCAGTCGAGCCAGATCATCGAGCCCACCAGCCCCACCACGGTCAGCAGGTCGGCCACGCCGTTGATCGCCTTGGTCAGCGCTTCGCGGATGGCCTGGGCGTCGGCGGTGAAGCGCGCGGCGTGGCGGGCGGGGGCCTCGCGCGCCACGGTGGCGAGGTCGGCCCGGGTGAGGGCGCGGAACAGGTCGTTCTGCAGTGCCTCGATCACCCGCAGCACCACGGCCTGCACCGAGACCGCCTGCCCGTACTGGGCGGCGGCCTTGCAGCAGGTCAGCAGGATGATCGCCGGCGGGGCCAGCCAGCTGATGCGCGAATCGCCCTTGGTGAACAGATCGAAGGCCTGCTGGATCACCACCGGATACAGCGCGGTGAGGCCCGCCACCGCCCCGGTCGAGACCACCGCCACCGCGATCCCGCGTGGGTGACGGCTGACGTAGCCGCGCCAGAGACGGCGCAGCAGCGCCCGCGTGGTGTCGGCGGAAAGCGGGTGTGGGATCGGGCGGGCCATGTCGCGGCGGGGGTTAGCACGCGCGGCGGTGCTGGGCTTCCCCCCTCCCCGGCAGCACCGCGATGCGCGGGGTTGCCGGAACAGGGCGCCCGGTAATGGCGCCTGGCAAGATACCGGCGACGGGAGGCCGGGAGCGGGAACCCGTGGTGGGATTGCCGCGATGGAGGCCCGGAACAGGAGTCCTTGGCAGGGCGCCGCGAAGGGGGCGCCCCGGCGAGGCACCCCGACGGGGCGGGATGGGGCGGCGCGGTGGCCGCCCCCTCAGGTCATTCCGCCGGCACGGCCGAAAGGCGGCGGACGCGCAGGTTGTCGACCGCCCAGGCCCCGCCGCCGGCGGCCGCCATGAACAGGAACACGAAGCAGAACAGGATCGCCGCGTCGCCGCCGTTGATAGCGGGGAAGAAGTTCCGCGGGGCGTGGCTCATGAAGTAGGCGAAGGCCATCTCGCCCGAGCAGATAAAGGCCACGGCGCGGGTAAAGAGGCCCACCAGCAGCAACAGGCCGCCCACAACCTCGATGATCGCGGCGAACCAGTAGATCGACATCACGGGCGGCTGGTTCGCCAGCGCCGGAAAGCCGAAGAGCTTCTGCGTGCCGTGCTCCATGAAGAGCAGCGCCGCGACGATCCGCAGCAGGGCGAGCAGGCGGGGCGCCCAAACGGTGGCAAGCGTGTCGTCGCGCAGCATCGGCAGGATGTTCCTTGAAGGTCGTGGTGCCGACGCGGTGCCCGCCCGGCAGGAGCCGCGCGAGACTAGCCGCCGTCCCCACCACCGCCCAGCGCGCCCGTGGGAATGAGCCCCATCACCGGGCGCTATCGTCCGTAACCCTGCGTCGCAATTCGGCGCGGCATGCCTCGGCATCGGCGGTGCAGCCGCCGGCCAGCCACCAGGCCCGGACCTCCCCCAGCAGCCGGCCCAGCGCGGGCCCGGGCCTGACCCCGGCCGCCACGGCGTCGCGTCCCAGCAAGGGAAAGACGGGAAAGGGCGTCGCCGCGATCCTGGCCCGCAGCGCCGAGGCGTCGTGCCCCTCCCGCGCTTGTGTCAGCCAGGCTTCCCCCACCGGCAGCAGCGGGTCCCCTCGGGTGACCAGCCAGCGCCGGAACGCCGCGTCGTCGAGGAGGCCGGGGCTGCCGCCGAAATCCTCGCGCCGGATCAGCTTCTCCAGCGCCTCGAGGTTGCTCCGTTCCTCGTTCGAGAAGCGCAGACGGTCCGCGATCTCCCGGCCAGTCCCCTGTGCGGCGCCCCCGGCATCGCCGCGCGGCAGCAGCGCCGCCAGCCGCAGCACCGGGTCCGCCGGCATCCCCGCCGCGATCGCCCGCCCCAGCCCCGGCAGCAGCGCCGGGTCGGCTTCCGGCAGCACCGCGCGCAGCACGCCCGTTTCCGCCATCAGCTGCAGCGCCCCGGTCGGGTCGGGTGCGGCCAGCAGCCGCTTGAGCTCGCTCCACACGCGCTCGGCCGACAGGCGGTGGAGTTCCCCCGCCGCGTCCCGGATGGCGGCCAGCGCCCCGGGGTCGGGCGTGCCGGTGCCGTAGCGCGCCTGGAAGCGGAAGAAGCGCAGCGCCCGCAGGTAGTCCTCGCGCAGTCGCTGCCGCGGCTCGCCCACGAAGCGCACCACCCCGGCCGCGAGATCGGCGCGGCCGCCGAACCAGTCCCACAGGCGCCCCTCGGCGTCGAGCGACATGGCGTTGATCGTGAAGTCCCGGCGCGCCGCGTCCTCGCGCCAGCTGGTGGTCCATTCCACCTCGGCATGGCGGCCGTCGGTGGCGACGTCGCGGCGCAGGCTGGTGACCTCCACCGGCTCACCGGTCAGGATCGCGGTGACGGTGCCGTGCGCCAGCCCGGTTTCCACGACCTTCAGCCCCGCCGCCCGCAACAGCCGCACGGCTTCCTCGGGCGGCAGGGGCACGCCCACGTCGATGTCGGCGATCGGGCGCCCGGCCAGCGCGTCGCGCACGCAGCCCCCCACGGCGCGGCTGTTCGGCAGGGCGCGCAGCACCGCCCGGCCCGCGCCGGACATCAGCGGCGCCGGCACCGCGACCTGCCCGTGCGGGCCGTCCTCGTGGTCGAACTCAGCCACGCAGCACCAGCGACAGCTGCCGCAGGATCTCCGCCGTGGCGCCCCAGACCAAGTGCCGCTCGTGCGGCCAGACCCAGAAGGACTTTCCGGCCCACAGGTCGTCGCGCCGCACCGGCTGCGCCGGGTCGAGCAGGGTGGACACAGGATAGCGAAAGATCTCGGCCACCTCGCCCGGGTCGGGCGTCAGGGTGAAGGGCGGATGCAGGATCGCCACCACGGGGGTGATGTGGAAGCCGGTGCCGGTGGCGCGGCCCGGCAGGCGGCCGATCACCTCCGGCAGGCGCGGGTCGAGCCCGATCTCCTCGGCCGCCTCGCGCAGGGCCGCGGCCTCCGGCGTTTCCCCGGCCTCGATGCTGCCGCCCGGCAGCGCCACCTGCCCGGCATGGGCGGACAGCCGAGCGGCGCGCAGCGTCAGCAGCACCGAGCATCCCCGCTCCGGCGCTTCCTCCGCGCCGGCCTCGCCCCCGATCACCGGCTGCCGGTTCCGCTCGCCCGGCGGTGCCTCGCCCGCCACGATCGCCACCAGCACGGCGGCGCGGCGCAGCCCGGCGGACGCGGCCTCCACGCCGGCATGCGCCGGCAGGAGGCCACGCCGCAGGCGCGCCGTGATCCCGGCCATGCTCGAAACGGTAGCCGGTGCCGCTATGGAGGGAAGCGGGGCAAGGGAGCGGCCCGTCGGTTCCGGGCTCGAGGTTTCCGGGGTCAGGCTCCCCAAGCTCGCGGTGTCGGCGCTGCCGCCGGCCTCACCCGCATCCCCGGCATCGTCGCGTCCCCGGCCGGCATCCCGCGCGGCCTCCAGCGGCTGCCACCTGGCGCCGGCCTCTTCCCCGTCGCCCCCGGACCCACCGCGCTCAGGCCCGTCGCCCTCAGGCGGAAAGGTCGTCCTCGTCGTCCCAGTCCTCTTCCGTCAACTCATCCGGGACCGGCTCACCGATCGGGAAGAACACGCCCTGGCTCCAAACGCCCAGGACCTCGCGCCCCTCGATCACCTCGGCCTCCGACAGCGCCACCAGCTCGTAGAACACCGCCCGGCTGATCCGCGCTTCCAGTCCCGGCCGCACCAGCACGTAGGGGCTGGGCTCGCCGGTCAGGGGGTCGGTTTCCACCCGGATCGGGTTGCCGATCCCCGCGGTGACCACCTCGTCGAGGTTGGTGCGGAAGGTCAGGCACTGCTCCTTGCCGCCACCATGATCACAATTGCAATGGCGCCAGCACAGCTCCACCGCCACGAAGGGGGCGTCGTCCACCTCGATCCGCCCGCGCTCGGCCGGCGTTTCCAGCACGTAGCTGCCGTCCGGTTCGCGGTGCAGAACGCTGGAAAACAGGCAAACCAGCTCCTTCCGCCGGATCGGCGAGCCCTGGTAGTACCAGGTTCCGTCACGACCGATCCGCATGTCGAAGGCGCCGCAGTCGCGCTTACGAAACGTCACTGGCGCCAGGGGCGGGAGTGGCGGTAGCGGTTTCGTTGTTTCCTCGCGGGTCGCTAGGGTCATAGGCTGGTCCATGCCGTGACGAGAACCGAACGGACGCCGGCCTGGCCCGCTCCTTGGGCCACCCGACCCCCGGCATATAGGGAGCCTGCAAGGCATGGGTGAAGTAGTGGCCGGCGATCAACACTCGCAAATTCGTGAGGCCACCGTCAGCCCCGAAGCCCTGGCGGCCGAGGCCGCGGCGCTGTCGGCCCGCCTGGGCGAGGCGCGCGCCGCCGTGACGCGGGTGATCCTGGGCCAGGAAGAGGTGGTGGAGCAGGTCCTCGTCTCGCTGCTGTCCGGCGGCCACGCGCTGCTGGTGGGCCTGCCGGGCCTGGGCAAGACCAGGCTCGTGGAAACGCTGGGCACGGTGCTGGGCCTCGATGGTCGGCGCATCCAGTTCACGCCCGACCTGATGCCGGCCGACATCCTGGGCTCCGAGGTTCTGGAGGAGGGCGAGCACGGCCGGCGCGCCTTCCGCTTCATCCGCGGCCCGGTCTTCACACAGCTGCTGATGGCCGACGAGATCAACCGCGCCTCGCCCCGCACCCAGTCCGCGCTGCTGCAGGCGATGCAGGAGCGCCGGGTGTCGGTGGGCGGCGAGATCCTGGACCTGCCCGCCCCCTTCCACGTCCTGGCCACGCAGAACCCGATCGAGCAGGAAGGCACCTACCCGCTGCCCGAAGCGCAGCTCGACCGCTTCCTGCTCGAGGTCGAGGTCGGCTACCCGGACCTCGCCGCCGAGCGCGCCATGCTGCTCGCCACCACCGGCGCGCGCGAGGAACGGCCGGTGGCGGTGCTCCGCCCGGGTGAGCTGCTGTCCGCCCAGGCGCTGGTGCGCCGCATCCCCGTGGGCGACAGCGTGGTGGACGCGATCCTGCGGCTGGTGCGCGGCGCCCGTCCGGACCTGGGCGGAACCGGCGGCGTGAGCGAGGCCGCGCGCCAGCTCGCCTACGGCCCCGGCCCGCGCGCGGCGCAGGCGCTGATGCTGGCCACCCGCGCCCGCGCCCTGCTCGACGGCCGCCTCGCCCCCTCGCTCGACGACGTGGCGGCGCTGGCGGAGCCGGTGCTGCGGCACCGCGTGGCGCTGAGCTTCGCCGCCCGCGCCGACGGCGTGCGCCTGCCCGAGGTCATTGCCGCGCTGCGGTCCGCCATTGGCTGAACCCTCCCGCCCTGCCCGCTTCCGGTTCTTCGGCACCGCCCCAGCCCAGGCTGCGCCCGGCGGCCCGGCCGCACCGGGCGCCGGGACGGGAGGAACAACGGCCGGCACCCTTTTTTCCGGCGCGGCGTCGCGCGGCCATCCCGCGACCTCCACGGCCCCGCAAACCCGCTTCCCCTCCCGCACCGGCGGCCCCGTGGCCGGCAACCCGGCCGAGAGCGCCGCGCGGGCCCGTGCGGCAGCGGGCGCCCTGCCGCCGCTGCTGGTGGCGGCCGAGCGCGTGGCCGCCACGGTGATGACCGGCGTCCATGGCCGCAGGCGGGCGGGCACCGGCGACGCCTTCTGGCAATTCCGCCCCTTCGTGACCGGCGACGCCGCGGCCCGCATCGACTGGCGACAGAGCGGCAAGACCGACCGCCTGTTCATCCGTGAGCGCGAATGGGAAGCGGCGCAGACCGTGGGCCTGTGGCGCGCGGCCGACGAGGGCATGCGCTGGAGCGGCGGCCGCGACCGTCCCACCAAGCTCGACCGGGCCGAGCTGCTGCTGCTTGCCCTGGCCTCGCTGCTGCTGCGCGGTGGGGAGCGCCTGCGCCTGTTCGGCGAGGACCGCGCCCTGGCCGGCCGCCCGGCCCTGGCCACCCTGGCCGAAGCGCTGCCGCGCAACGCCGCCCCGCCGGCCGAGGCGCGCCTGGGCCGACACAGCCGCGCCGTGCTGTTCGGCGACTTCCTCCAGCCCCTGGCGGAAACCCGCGCCGCCGTATCCGCCCTCGCGGCCCAGGGCGTCACCGGCCACCTCGTGCAGATCCTCGATCCGGCCGAGGAAACCCTGCCCTTCACCGGGCGCGTGCGCTTCGAGCCGCTCGGCCTCAGCGGCGGCGGCGAGCCCGCGCTGGTGCCGCGCGTGGAAACCGTGCGTGCGCTGTATGCCGAGCGCCTGGCCGCCCATCGCGACGGCCTCGCCGCAATCGCCGCCGCCTCGGGCTGGCGGCTGCTGCACCATCGCACCGACCATGCGCCCGCCACGGCGCTGCTGGCGCTGTGGCAGGCGTTGTCCCCCGCCCGCGGAGGCCGCGCGTGAGCCTCGGGCCCATCCTGTTCGCCGCACCCTGGCTGCTGGTGGCGCTGGCGGCGCTGCCGGCGTTGTGGTGGCTGCTGCGCGTCACTCCGCCCTCGCCCCGCCGGCAAAGCTTTCCGCCCGCCCGCCTGTTGCGCGACCTGCCGGTGCTGGAAGAAACCCCGGCCCGCACGCCCTGGTGGCTGCTGCTGCTGCGCCTCGCCGCCGCGGCGCTGATCGTGCTGGGGCTCGCCCGGCCGATCTGGGATGCCAGCGCCGGCACGGGCGGCAGCGGCCCGCTGTTGATCGCGATCGACAATGGCTGGAGCAGCGCGGCCGACTGGCCCGACCGCTTGGCCACCGCCCGCGCCGCGCTGGACGCCGCCGCGCGCGAGGACCGCGCCGTGGCGCTGCTCGCCACCGCGCGCGGCGCCGATGACAGCGCGCCCGCCCCGACCCCGCCGCTGCCGGCGCGCGAGGCCGCGACGCGGCTGGCGGCGCTGCGCCCCCTGCCCTGGGCGCCCGACCGCCTCGCCGCGGCCGAGGCGATCCCCGCCTGGCGGGAGCGGTTCGGCCGCGCCACCACCCTGTTCGTGACCGACAACCTCCAGCACCAGCCGGGCGACGGGCGCTTCGCCGAGGCACTGGCCGGGCTCGGCCCCCTCACCGTCGCGCGACGCGACGGTGGCGCGCCGCCCCGCATCCTGCAGCCGCCGCGCGCGGAAGCGGACCGGCTGCGCATCTCCCTCCGCCAGGCGCCGGGTGCCGCCACCGAGACGGGCGTGCTGGCGCGCACGGGCGATGGCCGCACCCTGGCCCGCGTCGCCGTGCCGGTGGCCGCCGGCGTCGCCAGCGGCGAGGCCGCGCTGGAACTGCCGCTGGAGGTGCGCGAGCAGGTGACCCGCCTCGACCTCGAGGGCGACACCGGCGCCGCCGGCACGGTGCTGCTCGACGACCGCTTCCGCCGCCGCCCGGTGGGGCTGCTGGCCGGTGCCGGCGATGCCGACACGCCGCTGACCGGCGCGCTCTACTACGTGTCCCGCGCGCTGGCGCCCTTCGCGGAGCTGCGCCGCGGTTCGCTCGATCAGCTGCTGTCGCGCAAGCTCGCGGTGCTGGTGCTGGCCGACGTGCCGCTCACCGAGGCACACGACGTGGCAGCGGTGACGCGCTTCGTGGAGGAAGGTGGACTGCTGCTGCGCTTCGCCGGCCCCCGCATGGCGGAACACCCCGACACGCTGCTGCCGGTGACGCTGCGCGCGGGCGAGCGGCAGCTGGGCGGCGCGTTGAGCTGGGAAAAGCCGCAGGCGCTGGCCCCCTTCCGCGACGGCTCGCCCTTCGCCGGCCTCGTTGTGCCGCCCGAGGTTACGGTCACCACCCAGGTCCTGGCCGAGCCCGAGCCGCGGCTGGCCGAGCGCACCTGGGCCACGCTGGCCGACGGCACGCCGATCATCACCGCCGCCGGGCGCGGCGCGGGCCGCATCGTGCTGGTGCACACCACCGCCAATGCCGACTGGTCGGAACTGCCGCTCTCGGGCCTTTTCGTGGAGATCCTGCGCCGCACCGTGTCGCTGTCGGGCGGCGTGGCCGGCGCCGATGGCGAAGCACGCCTCGCCCCGATCGAGACCATGGACGGCTTCGGTCATCTCGGCAGCCCGCCGCCCACCGCGGCAGCGATCACGGCGCGCGAGCTCGACGACACCGTGCCCGGCCCGCGCCACCCGCCCGGCTGGTACGGCACGCCCGGCGAGGGTGGCGAGCGGCGCGCCCTGAACCTGTCGCCGCACCTGCCCGACCCGGTGCTCTCGCCCGCCCCGCCCGTGGGCGCGCGGCTCGCCGCGGTGGGCGGCGTGCCGGCGGAGCGCGAGTTCGGACCCTGGCTGCTGGCCGCGGCGCTGGTGCTGCTGGCGCTCGACCTCGCGCTGTCGCTGCGGCAGCGCGGGTTGCTGCGCAGGGCGACGGGGGCCGCGGCGGCGGTGCTGCTGATGCTGGCGCTGCCCGGCGCCATCGGCACCGCCCGGGCACAGGTTCAACAAACGCAAGCCCAACAGGCGCCGGTGCAGCAGGCCCAGGTGCAGCAGACCCAGGGCCGCCAGGCGGGCAGCGCGCCGCTGGGTGCCGAGGATGCGGCTCTGGCCACCCGCCTCGCCTACGTGGTGACCGGTGACCCGGAGGCCGACGAGGTGTCGCGCGCCGGGCTCAGCGGCTTGTCGGACTACGTCAACCGCCGCACCGCCGCCACCCTGGCCGAGCCCGTGGCGGTGCGGCCCGGGCAGGACGACCTGTCCTTCTATCCCCTGCTCTACTGGCCCGTGCTGCCCGAGGCCGCGGCGCTGGATGCCCCCACGGCCGAGGCGGTGAACGGCTTCATGCGCAACGGCGGCGTCATCCTGTTCGACACGCGCGACGCCGGCACCGGCGAGGGCACCGCCCCCGGCGCCGATGCCGCGCTGCGCCGGGTGACGCGCGACCTCGCCATCCCGCCGCTGACCGCCATTCCCGAGGATCACGTGCTGCGCCGGTCCTTCTACCTCCTCAGCGACATGCCCGGCCGCTGGGCCGGCGGCACCGTCTGGGTGGCGCGCGACGTGGACCGCGCCAATGACAGCGTCAGCCCGGCGATCCTGGGCGGTGCCGACTGGGCCGCGGCCTGGGCCACTGACGCGCGCGGCGGCAACCCCTATGCCACCGTGCCGGGCGGCGCGCGGCAGCGGACGCTTGCCTACCGCTTCGGCGTCAACCTCGTGATCTACGCGCTGACCGGCAACTACAAGGGCGACCAGGTCCACGTCCCGGCCATCCTGGAGCGGCTGGGGCAATGAACCGCACCCTGTCCTCGGTCGATTTCGCCCCGCTGCTGCCCTCCTGGCTGCTGGTGGCGTTGGCGGTGCTGGCGCTGGCGGTGCTGGGCGTCGCGCTGTGGCGGCGGGCGCGCGGCGTTTGGTGGCGCGCGCTGGCCTTCCTGCTGATCGGCGGCGCGCTGCTCAACCCACGCTGGGTCGAGGAAACGCGGGCGCTGCGCCCCGGCATCGCGCTGGTGCTGCTCGACCGCAGCGACAGCGCCCGCCTCGGCACGCGCGAACGGCAGATGGAGGCGGCGCGCGAGGCCGTGGAAGCCCGTCTCGGCCGTATCCCCGACCTCGAGGTCCGCACCGCCACGGTGGAGGAAGGCGGCAACCGCGGCACCCGCCTGTACGCCGCGCTGGAACGCGCCCTGGCCGAGATCCCGCGCGCGCGGCTGGCCGGCGTGATCGCGATCACCGACGGGCAGGCGCACGACATCCCCGCCAATCCTGGCATCGGTGCGCCCTTCCATGCCCTGCTGCCCGGCCGCCCCGGCGAGATGGACCGCCGTTTGCGGGTGATCGAGGCGCCGGGCTTCGGCATCGTCGGCCGTTCGGTGGAGATCCGCGTCGCCGTCGACGATCTCGGCGCCCCCGCCGGCACGCCGGTGCCCCTGACGATCCGCCGCGACGGCGCGGCACCACGCACCGAGAGCGTTCCCGCCGGCCAGGAACACCGCATCACCGTGCCGATCGAGCGCGGCGGCCCCACGGTGGTGGAGATCAGCGCCGCCGAGCGCCCGGGCGAGGTGTCCACCGTCAACAACCGCGCCGTGGTCACCATCAACGGCGTGCGCGACCGCCTGCGCGTGCTGCTCGTGTCCGGGGAGCCGCACGCGGGCGAGCGCACCTGGCGCCGCCTCCTCAAGGCCGACCCGAACGTCGACCTCGTCCACTTCACCATCCTTCGCCCGCCCGAGAAGGACGACATGACGCCGCTGAACGAGCTGGCGCTGATCGCCTTTCCGGTGCGCGAGCTGTTCCAGCAGAAGCTGCGCGAGTTCGACCTGATCGTCTTCGACCGCTTCTCCAACCGCGGCTTCCTGCCGCCGCAGTACCTGCGCAACATCGCCGACTACGTGCGTGGCGGGGGGGCGCTGCTGCTTTCGGTGGGGCCGGAGTTCACCGGCCCCGCCAGCCTGGCGCTGACGCCGCTGGGACAGGTGCTGCCGGTGGATGCCGACACCGGGCGCAACGGCGAGGTCGACACCCCCTTCCGCCCGCACGTCACCGAGGCCGGCCAGCGCCACCCCGTCACCGAGGGCCTGCCCGGCGCCAACACCACCTCCGCCACGGGCGACACCCCGGAGCGCTGGGGCCGCTGGTATCGCTACCTGCGGGCCCAGCCGCGCTCCGGCACGGTGGTGATGGACGCGCCCGGCGGCGCGCCGCTGATGGTGCTCGACCGCGTGGGCCAGGGCCGCGTGGCACTGATCCTGAGCGACCACATCTGGCTCTGGGCGCGGGGCCACGACGGCGGCGGGCCGCAGGCGGAGCTGCTGCGCCGCGTCGCCCACTGGTCGATGAAGGAGCCGGAGCTGGAGGAGGAAGACCTCACCGCCACGATCCTCGACGGCCACCTGACCGTCACGCGCCGCAGCGTGGAACCCACCCCCCCGCCCCCCATCACCGTCACCGCCCCCGACGGCACCACGGCCCGGGGGGAGGCGAAGCCCGCCGGCGGCGGCCGCGCCACGGTGGAGATGGCCGCGACCCAGCCCGGCGTGTGGCAGGCCACCGACGGCACCCGCACCGCCTACGCCGCCGCCGCCGCCAGCAACCCGCCCGAGATCGCCGACCTGCGCGCCGACCCGGCGCCGCTGCAGCCGCTGCTGGCCGCCACCGGCGGCGTGGCGCGCTGGCTGGGCACGGCCGAGGCGCCGCAGATCCCCGAGATCCGCCGCGTCGAGGCCGGGCGCGATGCCGCCGGCGCCGGCTGGATCGGGCTGCGGCGCAACGAGGACGGCACCGTCACCGGCCTGTCCGCCACCACGCTGCTGCCGCCCTGGCTGGCGCTCTGCCTCCTGCTCGGCGTGGCGGTGCTGGCCTGGCGGCGCGAGGGAGCGTGATCGCGCCGCCCTCTTTTCCCGTCCCGCCCGTGTCGCCACCTGAGGGGTGCCATGCGACGCCTCCTCCTTGCCCTTCCCTTCCTGCTGGCCGCCTGCGCCCAGGGGCCGACGCTGGCACAGCGTCTCACCCCGCTGGTCGGGCAGAGCGAGGGCACGCTGGTGGCGCAGCTCGGCGTGCCGGTGCGAACCTACGAGGCCGACGGGCGCAAGTTCCTGGAGTTCCAGAGCACCTCGCTCGTGTCGCTGCCGGGTGACCCGTATTTCGGCGCGGGCTTCGGCCCCGGCTTCTACCGGGGCGGCTTCGGCGGCGGCTACTGGGGCAGCCCGACGACCTACGCCAACGTCGTCTGCTCCATGACCTTCGCGCTCCAGAACGACCGGGTACAGAGCTTCAGCTATCGCGGCTCGGGCTGCGCCTGACCGGCCGTCGCGGCGGGGTGTTTTCACAGTCGCGCAATCCCCGCTGGAACCGCGGCGGCGCTGAGGCTAGACAGTGCGCCATGCGCCGTCTGCTCCTCGCCAGCCTGGTTACCGTGCTCCTCGTGCCCGCCGTGGCGGCGCAGGCCCAGATGAGCCGCATGCGCGGTCCGATCACGCCGGGCGAGGCGGGCGTCGCGCCCAAGTCCGCCGAGCCGCCGCCGCTGCCCGGCCTGCGTGAGCAGCGGCCCGGTGCCATCCCAAGCGATACCCCCACCGCCAGCCTGTCGCCCAACGACGCCCTGTTCGACGCCATCAACCGCGGCGACATGGCAGCCGCCAAGGATGCGATGTCGCGCGGCGCAGACCTCGAGTCGCGCAACGTCCTGGGCCTGTCGCCAATCGACTCCGCGGTGGACCAGGGGCGCAACGACATCGCCTTCTACCTGCTCTCGGCCCGCGGCACCCGCCCCAACCTGCAGCCGGCCCCGGGCCGCGCCGACGCGGCGACCGGCGCCGCTGCCGCGACACCGCTCACGCCCGCGCAGCGCCGCGCCGCCGATGCCGAGCGCCGCCGCGCGCAACAGGCGGAACGGGCCGCCGCCCGCACCCAGCCGGTGCGCGAGGTCACGCGCCCGCGCAACAGCCTGGAACAGTCCGCCGCCCGCGCCCCCGCCGGCGGTGGCGGCACGCCGCGCCCGAGCGCGGGCTTCCTGGGCTTCGACGCCGGCGGCTGACCGCCCGCCCACGCCCCGGTCGCGCGGGCCAGCCGCGCGCCGGCATCCCCGTTACGTGGCCGGATAGGTGAAGAGCGGGTGAAAACCCGCTTAACCCTGGGCTGACGCCCATCTCCGCGACGCCAGCGGCGTTATGCTCCCACCACGCGATGGAGGAGCGGCCGATGAAGCCGACGCCCACGAGCCTCTGGATGAGTGCCGCGCATCGCGCCATGGGATGGTGGCGCGGCAGCGTCATGGCCGAGGCAGGGCGGCAGAAGGCAAGGCTCCTGCGCCTCTCGATCCCCAAGCCCCGCAAGCCGCGCCGCCGGCGCAAGCCGGAAGCCTGAGGCGCGCCCCTGTCGGCTTATTCCACGTCGAGCGCGTAGCCGGCGGAGCGGACGGTGCGGATGATGTCCTCCTCGCCCTCCCCGTTCACCGCCTTGCGCAGCCGGCGGATATGGACGTCCACGGTGCGCGGCTCGACATGGATGTCGCGTCCCCAGACAGCGTCCAGCAGCTGCTCGCGCGAGAAGACGCGGCCCGGATGCGTCATCAGGAATTCCAGGATGCGGTATTCGGTCGGGCCCAGATGGAGCGGCCGGCCGTTGCGCGTCACGCGGTGCGCGTCCTGGTCCATCGACAGCTCCCGCCACACCAGCGCCCCGCGCCCGGCCGGCGGGCCGGAGCGGCGCAGCAGGGCCCGGATGCGGGCCAGCAGCGCGTCGATGGCGAAGGGCTTGGAGATGTAGTCGTCCGCCCCCGTGTCCAGGGCGCGCACGGCGTCCTGGTCCTCGGTGCGCGCGGTGACCATGATGATCGGCAGGTCCCGCGTCGCCGGGCGGCGGCGCAGCTGGCGGCAGACCTCCAGCCCGGACAGCGCCGGCAGCATCCAGTCCAGCAGGATCAGGTCCGGCCGGTCCTCGGCGACCCGCAGAAGCGCCTCCTGGCCGTCCGCCGCCTCGTCGACGCGAAAGCCCTGACGCTCCAGGTTGTAGCGCAGCAGCGTCAGCAGCGGCGCCTCGTCCTCCACCACAAGGATGGTCGGGCGGCCGCCGCCCTCCATCGCCAGGCTCATGCCGCGGTCCCGGAAACGTCGCCGCGCGGCCTGTCCTCGGGCAGCGTGGTGCCGGTGATCGAGAAGTACACCGTTTCGGCGATGTTGGTGGCGTGGTCGCCGATGCGCTCGAAGTTCTTGGCCACGAAGAGCAGGTGCGTGGCCGAGGTGATGTTGCGCGGATCTTCCATCATGTAGGTCAGCAACTGCCGGAAGATGCCGTCGTACACGTCGTCCACCGGCGCGTCGTTGCGCCACACGCGCTCGCAGGCAGCGGCGTCCTCGTTCACCAGCGCGTCGATCGCGTCCTTAAGGTTGCGCTGGACCATCTGCGCCAGCGCCTCGAAGCTGGCGACGCCGGCGCTCAGCCCCATGTTCTCGCTCACCACGATCACCCGCTTGGCGACGTTGCGGGCATAGTCGCCGATGCGCTCGAGGTCCTGGCTGATCTTCATGGCCGCGATGATCAGCCGCAGGTCCGAGGCCATGGGCGAGCGCAGCGCCAGCAGGCGCACGCAGTAGGCCTCCACCTCGCGCTCCAGCGCGTCGATCGGCGCGTCGCGGGCCGCCACCTCGGCGGCGGCGGTCGCGTCGCGGCGTGCCAGCACGTAGGAGGCATCCGCCACCTGCCGCTCCGCCAGGCCGCCCATGCGGGCGATCAGCTCGCGCAGCCGGCGCAGTTCCTCGCCGTAGGACTTGACGATGGTGTTGGCGTCGGAGCTCATGACCCGTTCCCCTTCCCGCTCAGCCGAAGCGGCCGGTGATGTAGTCCTGGGTGCGGCGCTCGCGCGGCGCGGTGAAGAGCTGCGCGGCCGGCGCGACCTCCACCAGATCTCCCAGGTAGAAGAAGGCCACCTGATCGGCGCAGCGCGCGGCCTGCTGCATGTTGTGCGTCACGATGGCGATGGTGAAATCCTGCTTCAGCTCGTCGATCAGCTCCTCCACCTTGGCGGTGGAGATGGGGTCGAGCGCGCTGGTCGGCTCGTCGAGCAGGATGACCTCGGGCCGCACCGCGATGGTGCGCGCGATGCACAGGCGCTGCTGCTGGCCGCCCGACAGGCCGGTGGCGCTGGTGTCGAGGCGGTCCTTCACCTCGTCCCACAGGGCCGCGCGGGTCAGCGCCCACTCGATGCGCGTCGCCATCTCGGCGCGCCCCAGCCGCTCATGCAGGCGGATGCCGAAGGCGATGTTCTCGCGGATCGTCATCGGGAAGGGCGTGGGCTTCTGGAACACCATGCCGATGCGCGCGCGCAGCGCGTTCAGGTCGGCGCGGTTGTCCAGGATGTTCTCGCCGTCGAGGCGCACCTCACCCTCGGCACGCTGGCCGGGATAGAGGCTGTACATGCGGTTGAGCACGCGCAGCAGCGTCGACTTGCCGCAGCCCGAGGGGCCGATCAGCCCCGTCACCTGCCGCGCCGGCAGGTCGAGGTCGATGCCCTTGAGCGCCAGCTTCTCGCCGTACCAGAAGCGCAGCTTGCGGATGGTCATCCCCGCTTCGTTCAGCGGTGCCGCGGTGCGCCGCGCGACGGAGGCGAGTTCCTCCACCTGGCGCTCCTGCTGGGCGGTCTGCATGTCGGTTCCGTTCACGGTCATGCGTTCCTTCGGCTTCAGGCTTTGCGACGCAGCGCGAAGCGCGCGATGAGGTTGAGGCCCAGCACGCCGACCGTGATGATCAGCGCACCCGCCCAGGCCAGCGCGACCCAGTCCTCGTAGGGGGAGCCCGCGTAGGCGTAGATGGTGATCGGCAGGCTCGCCATCGGGCGCGCCAGGTCCACCGACCAGTTGAGGTTGCCCAGCGAGGTGAACAGCAGCGGCGCGGTCTCGCCCGCGATGCGTGCGATGCCCAGCAGCACGCCGGTGATGATGCCCGACGCCGCGGCGCGCCAGCCCACCAGCACGATCATCTTCCACTTCGGCGCGCCCAGGCCGATCACCGCCTCGCGCAGGGTGTCGGGCAGCAGCGTCAGCATGTCCTCGGTGGTGCGCACCACCACGGGGATGATGATGATCGCCAGCGCCGCCACGCCCGCCCAGCCCGAGAAGCCGCCGAAGGGCAGCACCAGCAGCTGGTAAACAAACAGGCCAATCAGGATCGAGGGCGCCGAGAGCAGCACGTCGGACACGAAGCGCACCGCGAAGCCCAGGCGCGAGCCGCGGGCGTATTCCGACAGGTAGGTGCCCACCAGCAACCCGATCGGCGTGCCCACCACGGTTGCCAGGATCACCTGGATCAGGCTGCCGATGATGGGGTTGAGCAACCCGCCACCCGATCCGGGCGGGCGCGTCACGCTGGTGAAGGTCGAGAGTGAAAGGCCGCCGAGCCCGCGCGCGATCAGCGTCAGCAGGATCGACACCAGGAAGAACAGGCCCAGCAGCGTCGCCACGACGCAGAAGCCGCGGACCACGAGGTCCGCCACCCGGCGGCGGCGGCCCAGCGCGCGGGCCACGGCGGCGTCCTTGCGCGGGCCGCTGGCCGGGTTGCCCGACGGCGAGGTGGCGGAAAGGGTGGAAGCGCTCATCGCCGGTCAGCCCTTCAGCCGCGAGCGCAGCAGCCAGCGGCTCAGCGCCAGCACCGCGAAGGAGATCACGAACAGGATGAAGCCCAGCGCCAGCAGCGCGCTCAGCTTGAGCGAGCCGGCCGAGGCCTCGCCGAACTCCAGCGCCACGATCGAGGCGATGGTGTTGCCCGGCCCGAAGAGCGAGGGCGTGATGCGGTTGGCGTTGCCGATCACGAAGGTGACGGCCATGGTTTCACCGAGCGCGCGGCCCAGGCCCAGCATGATGCCGCCCACCACGGAGATGCGGGTATAGGGCAGCACCACGCCGCGCATCACCTCCCAGGTGGTGGCGCCGAGGCCGTAGGCGCTTTCCTTGTAGACGGCGGGCACCTGCTCGAACACGTCGCGCATCGTGGCGGCGACGAAGGGCAGGATCATGATCGCCAGGATCAGAGCGGCGGTGAACAAGCCGGTGCCGAAGGGCGCGCCGGAGAAGAACATGCCGATGCCCGGCACCTCGCCCAGCGTGTCGATGACCGCGGGCTGGATCGTGGAGGCCATGATCGGCACGATCACGAAGAAGCCCCACATGCCGTAGATGATCGAGGGCACCGCGGCCAGCAGCTCGATCGCCGTTCCCACCGGGCGCTTCAGCCAGGCCGGCGCCAGCTCGGTCAGGAAGAAGGCGATGCCGAAGGCCACCGGCACCGCCATGATCAGCGCCAGCACCGCGGTCAGCAGCGTGCCGTAAACGGGCACGCCGGCGCCGAAGACCTCCTGCACCGGGTCCCAGTCGGTGTTCGTCAGGAAGCCCGCACCGAAGGCCCGGAAGGCCGGCAACCCGCCCAGGAACAGCTCGACGATGATGGCGCTCAGCAGCAGCAGCACCAGCACGCCCGCCGCACGGCAAAGCAGGGCGAAGATCGCGTCGCCTTGTCCGGCCCCGCGGTTCGCGGCGCGCGAGGCGCGCGGCGGCACCGGGTCGGCACCGATGGCCGCACCTGCGAGATGGGAAGCCGTATCTGTCACGTCATCTCCTTCCGGTGCCGGGCCCGGGAACACCCGGCGGGTCCGCCGCGATGGAAGACCCGCCGGGATGTGCCGCGACCTGACGCCGCTTCAGATGTCGGTCGGGCAGGATGGCGGGCGAGGAGGCCCACCGTCCGCCCGTCCGCGGCTTACTGGTTCCAGACGGCCTTGCCGTCGGCCATGACCTGCGTCCAGGTGGCGCGCGCCTGGTTCTGCACCGCGGCCGGCAGCGGGATGTATTCCAGCTTGTTCGCCGCATCGCCGCCCTTGCTGTAGGCCCAGTCGAAGAAGCGCATCACCGCGCGCGAGCGGTCGGCGTTCTCCGGGTTGGTCGGCAGCAGGACGAAGGTGGGCGACACGATCGGCCAGGAATTCGCACCCGGCTGGTCGATGATGCTGGCCGCCATGCCCGGCACGTTCCAGTTGGCGCTGGCCGCCGCCGCGGCGAAGCTCTCCATGGTGGGCTTCACGAACTGGCCGTCATGGTTGCGCAGCTGCACCGTGGTCAGCTTGTTCTGCGTGGCATAGGCGTTCTCGACATAGCCGATGCCGCCGCGGGTGTTGTGCACCGTGCCCGCCACGCCCTCGTTGCCACGCGCACCGGCGCCGGCCGGCCACTTCACCGAGGTCGCGGCACCCACGCCCGACTTCCAGGCCGGCGACACGGCCGCGAGGTAGGAGGTGAACACGAAGGAGGTGCCCGAAGCGTCGGCGCGGTACACCGGCGCCACCGCGATGCTCGGCAGCTTCAGGCCGGGGTTCAGGTCGGCGATGCGCTTGTCGTCCCACTTGGTGATGCGGCCGGCGTAAAGGTCGGCCAGCACCTCACCGGTCAGGCGGAGCTGGTCCACCTCGACGCCCGGCAGGTTCACGATCGGCACCACCGAACCCATCACGGTCGGGAACTGCACGAGCTTGGCCTCGGCCAGCTGCTCGGCCGTCAGCGGCGCGTCCGAGGCGCCGAAGTCCACCGTGCGGTTCTTGATCTGGTTGACGCCGGCGCCCGAACCCACCGACTGGTAGTTCAGCTGGATGCCCTGAGCCTTCGCGTCCTCGCCCCAGCGCTGGTAAACGGGGTTGACGAAGGAAGAACCGGCACCGGTAATGCTGGCGGTCTGCGCCATGGCCTGCGGCGCCAGTGGCATCACGGCCGCAATCGTGGCGAAGCCAGCGAGAAGGGCAAGGGTTCGTCTCTGCACCGTGCGATCTCCAGTCAAGATTCGTGGCGGGACCCCCACGGAGGTCCGCGGGGCGCTGCGTAGAGCCGCCAGAAGTCCGAACGGTTGCACTTTGGTGAAGCTTTTATGACAGTCCGGCATCCGGCTGAGCCGCACTGCCCGTCACCGCACGAAGTCGATGCCGACCCAGCGCAGGCTCTGCCCCTCGACACGGAGCTCGAAGCCGACGCCACCTTCGAACTTCACTTGCGCCCGCGTCCAGCCGAGGCCGCTGGCCCCTTCGGAGCCGCCAAGCGGCGGCAGCACCGGCTCGAACCCGAAGGCGCCGGCGCGGCGCAGGCGCAGCCAGGCTGCCAGGGCCTCCGGCTCCGCCCAGGACGCCCTCATGTCGCCCGCCATCGCCCACAGGAAGTCCGCCGCCCCGGGCTCCAGCCCCGCGGGGATGCGGGCATTCAGCTCGGCGGCCGCATCCTTCTCCAGGGCCGCGAGGTCGGCAAACTTGACCACGCGCTCCGGCGTCGCGGTTTCCACCGCCTCGACGAACCGATTAGCGGCGATCCAGGGCGGCAACACCCAGGCCAGCGCCGCGAGGAGCAGCAGCAAGGGCAGCAGGAGCCAGCGGCGTGAACGGGCGGAGGGTCGCACCGCGGCTGCCTGGGAAGCGTCCCGCGTCGTCGGTCCCCCGCGACGGACCAACGCATCGGGACCGGTGTTGCGGGCATCGTAATCCGCCCACACCCCTTCCCAGTCGTCGGTGTTTCCATCGAGGGGCACGTTAACCAAGCACACTCGGAGCATGGGAATGACGTGCCATTCTGGCAGGAATTGCCTGCTTAGCAGGCTGTGCCCCTCAGTAGGGGACGGGCACCCGGCAATACAACCATAAATTGAATCACAAACCAGAAAGCTCGCGTGTCAGCGCGACCGGGTTCCCAGCCGTGCCCCGATCTGCGCCTCCAGCGCGGCAAAGGCCTGCCCCAGCGCCGCCACCTCGGCCGTGGCCTGCGGGGCCGGCGTGTCGGCCCCCTCCCGCGGCAGGGGCGCGTGCCCTTCGCAGGTGAACTGGCCAACCACGCTGCTTTCCCCCGCCCCTTCGCGCAGCAGCACGGCGGACAGCGCCGCGCGCGCTTCGCCGCGCCCGAGATCGGCGTGCAGCGCCGTCAGCTCGACCTCCAGCGCCAGGTCGGCCGCGGCGCGCGTTCCGGGCGCCAGCACCGCCCGGAACAGGCCCGAGCGCATCAGCCAGCGGCGCAGCGCGTCCTCCATCGCCTCGGCGGGCGGCGCGCTCCATTCGGCGTAGTATTCGGTGTGAACCGTCCCGTCGGCGCGGATCGAGCGCAGCATGCGCCCTTCCAGCCCCGGCGCGGCGCGGCCCAGGCGCAGCAGCAGCGTCTGCGTCCCGAGTTGCCCCCGCGCCGCCGCAGGGCGCAGCGCCGCGGTTTCCGCCGGCCGCTCGGGCGAAAGGGGGAAGCGCAGCGGCTCCACGTAGGGACGCGACTGCAGCGCCGAGCAGCCCGGCAGCACCGCCAGCAGCCCGAGCATCCAGGCGCGGCGCCCTGCCACGGCGGACCGGTTCCCCATGGTGTTCCCCTCGCTCATCGGCGTCCTTCCGTTGCACCCCTTTGGGCCCAGGCCGGCACCGGCGGCGGCGAGCCCAGGATCGCCTGCGACGGCGCACGGCGCAGCGCGTCGGTGGTGTCGCGCAGGTTCGCCGTCACGCTGCGCAGGTCGCGCAGGATCGGCGCGAGGTCCGCGTTCACGTCCGTGGTGGCGCCGCGCGCCGCCCGCGCCGTGCCTTCCAGCGATCCGATCGCCGCCGGCAGCTTGGTCATCGCGGCGTTGAGCTGCGCCGTGGCCTCACGCACCGAGCGCAGCGTTTCGCGCACGTCGCGGCCGTTGAGGGTGCCGCGCAGGTCGGTGGCCGTGCCGCGCAGCTCCGCCACCAGCCCCGGCAGATCGGCACCCTGCACCGCCTGGTTCAGCGTGCGGGCGAGCTCGGCCGTCTCATGCAGGGTCTGCGCCGCGTCGCCGTCCTTGGCCTGGGCGCGCAGGTCGGTGAGCAGCCCGTTCACGTTGCGCAGGACGTCCTCCACGGGCAGGTCCTGCAGCCGACCCAGCAGGTTCTGCGCCGCGTCCTGCACCTGCGCCACCGTGGAGGGCATCGACGGCACCACCGGGTGCTCGGGCGTCCAGGGCAGGGTTTCGGGCGGGTAGCGGGCCGGGTCCACGAAGTCGGTCTCGAGGTACACGCCGCCGGTCAGCCCGGCGCTGGCCAGCCGCGTGCGGTAGCCCAGCTGCACGGCGCGCTCGATGTTCAGGTCCTCGCTGCCCAGCCGCGCCGTGTCGATGGCGTAGCGCACCACCACCAGCTGGAAGGCGCTCTGGAAGGGCCGCCCCTCGGGCGAGCGGTACACCGCGTTGGCCAGCGTGATCTCGGTCACCCGCCCGATCTGCACGCCGCGGTAGCGCACCGCCGCCCCGACATCGAGGCCCTGCACGCTTTCGCGGAAATAGCTCTCGAAGACCTCGGCATTGCGGTTCAGCCGGCCCGCCGTGAAGAACAGCACGAAGCCCACCGCCAGCACCGCGCCCACCAGGATCAGCAGTCCCACGCGAAGGTAGAGGCGCGTGTTGCGCGCGCCCGCCGGTGCCTGCGCCATCAGGCGGCTTCCCGCCGGAAGAAGTGCCGCACGGTGTCGTTGGGCGGGTCGTCGCGGAGGCTGCGGGGATCGCCCTCGGCGATCATGCCCTTGGCCTGCTTGTCGAGCATGATGCAGCGGTCCCCGATGGCCAGGATGGATTGCAACTCGTGCGTCACCACCACGAAGGTCGTGCCGAGGTCGCGCGCCAGGTCGCGGATCAGCTGATCCAGCCCGGCGGAGGTGATCGGATCGAGCCCCGCCGAGGGCTCGTCCAGGAACAGGATCGGCGGGTCGAGCGCCATGGCGCGGGCGATGCCGGCGCGCTTGGCCATGCCGCCCGAGATCTCGGCCGGCAGCCGCCCGGCGGCATCGGCCAGCCCCACCATGCCGAGCTTGACCCGCGCCACGGTTTCGCGCGCCGCGCGCGGCAGGCGGGTATGCGCCTCGAGCGGCAGCATCACGTTCTCCAGCAGGGTCATGGAGCCGAACAGCGCGCCCGACTGCCACATCACGCCCAGGTGGCGCAGGATCTCGCGCCGCGCCTCGCCCTCGGCCGCCAGCATGTCGGTGCCGAGGATCTCGATGGCGCCGCTGCTCGGCGGATGCAGGCCGATCAGCAGCTTGAGCAGCGTCGACTTGCCGCAGCCCGAGCCGCCCAGGATCACGAAGACCTCGCCCCGGCGCACCTCGAAGCCGACATCCTGGAACAGGAGGTTGGTGCCGAAGCGCTTGCTCAGGCCCTCGACCCGGATCACCGCCTCGGCCCGGGTCGCGGCGGCAGCCGGGCCGGAAACCTCGTCATGCGGGCGGGGATGCGCCTCACCATCCATCGCGTTCAGATCCCCAGCCGGTAGAACAGCACGGCGAACAGCCCGTCGAGCAGCACGATCGAGACGATGCCGCCCACCACCGCCTCGGTGGCCGCGTCGCCCACCGCGCGCGGGCCGCCGCCGGCCGAAAGCCCCGCGCGGCTGCCGATGCCCGCGATCACCATGCCGAACACCGCCGACTTCGCCAGGCCCTGCCACAGGTCGCCCAGGCCCACGCCGTCGATCAGCGAGTGCACCACGAAGATCGGCGGGTAGCCCAGGCTCATCATCACGCCCGCCATGCCGATCAGGCCGGACAGGTCCATCAGCAGCGTCATCACCGGCATCGCCACGGTGGCGGCCACGAGGCGCGGCAACACCAGCATCACCATCGGGTCGATGCCCATGATGCGCAGCGCGTCGATCTCCTCGTTCACGGTCATGGTGCCGAGCTCGGCGGCGAAGGCCGACCCCGTGCGCCCCGCCAGGATCACGCCCGCCAGCAGTGGCCCGAGCTCGCGCAGCAGCGAGATGCCGACCAGCATGGGGATGAAGGACTCGCCGCCGTAGACGCGCAGCGGCACCGAGCTCTGGAAGGCCAGGATCAGGCCGATCAGCACGCCCAGCAGCACCACCAGCGGAAAGGAGCGCGTGCCCACCTCATCCAGGTGGCGCATCACTTCGTTCAGCCCGACCTGCCAGGGCCGCAGCACGGCGCGCAGCACGGTGGAGGCCGCCTCGCCCAGGAAGGCCGTGCCCCCCTGCGCGTCGCGCCACTTGCCCACGCCCCAGGCGCCGAGCTGCGCCAGCACCGGCAGGCGGCGCACCCGCACCACCGGCACCGGCCGCGCCAGCGCCTCGCGCGCCCGCTCCAGCACCGCGGCCACCTTGGGCGCCGCCCCCTCGATCGCGGCCGCGAACTGGGTGTCCTTGCCGCCGCCCCCCGCCGCCTCCACCACCAGCGCCGCGCCGGTGGTATCCAGCACCGTCACGCCCGCGAGGTCGAGCACCTGTGCCCCGGCCGCGGCGCGCAGCACCTCGTCCCAGACCGGCGCCGTGGTTTCGGTCACCAGCGCCCCGCCGAGGTGCAGCCGGTCGCCTTCGCGCCGGACCTCCGGCGGCGCCAGCGGCTGCCCGCCCAGTGTCATAGGCCCGGCGCCATCAGGGCCTGTCCGTCGCGCTGCCGCCGGGCCGGAGGACCTCCGCCAGGCGCGCCACCGCCGCTTCGCCGGTGTCCCAGGCGCCGCCGACCGTGCCGGCCCGGGTGTCGTGGCAGTGCTCGCCGGCCAACGCGACCCGCCCGTCGAACAAGGGCTGCCGCAGCACCGCCCGGGCGCCCCGCGCCCCCGGCAGGGCATAGCTGTAGCCGCCCCGCGACCAAGGGCTGCGGCCCCAGTCGCTCACGATCGCCCGCTCCGGCGCGACCGCGCGGCGGGCATCGGCACCCAGCAGCCGCACCAGCTCCTCCAGCGCCGCCTCGCGCTCGGCGCGCGGGCCTTCCCGTGACAGGGTCCAGGCCAGATCGCCGCCCGCGAAACCTTCCAGATGCGTGCGGCCGAAGGGGCGGGCCACGAAGGTGATCCTCGTTTCGCCCTCCCCGACCGCGCGGTCCATGGTGGCGAAGGGCGGCAGGCCGAGCCAGCTTCCATCCGCAGCCACCGTGCCTTCCGCCGCCGGCAGGATGATCTTGCTCAACAATCCGAGCGGCAGCCCGTTCAGCGCCTCCTCGACGGCGGGTGGCAGCCCGCCTTCGAAGCGCAGCGTCGCCGCCTCGCCGGTCAGGGTGGGTGTCGGCAGGGTGACCACCGCGCCCCGCGCGCGCAACCGGCCAGCCGGGGTCTCGACCCAGATGCCATCGCGATCCCGGCCCAGCCGCGTGGCCGGGCAGTTCAGCCGCACCGGCAGCCCCTCGCCCAGCCGCGTCAGCAGCGCCCCCATGCCGATCGCCGGCAGGAGGTTTCCGCCTTCCAGCTGATTGGCAAGGAAGTCCCGCAGGCCCAGCTGCCCGAGCTCGGCCGCCGCGATGGTGGGCCCTTCCCAGGCGCCGACCGTGGCGTCCCAGCGACCGCCGCGCGGCGCCACCGACAGCACCGTGGCATCCTCCTCCGGCGCGAGCCGCTGCTCCGCCGCGCGCAGGCTGGCGATCCAGGCGTCCCAGGCTTCCTCGAACTCGGCCATGGCCGCCTCGTCGGCCCAACCGTCTTCCAGGCGCATCCGGTGCGCCCGCAGCGCGTCGTGGTCCGCGAGTTCGAGGCCCATTTCCCGCGCCAGCGGCACCAGCGGGTTGTGCTCCGCCGCGTGCAGCCAGGTGGCGCCGAGATCCACGGGCCCGCCGAGGGAATGATCCGTTGAGGCCCGTCCGCCCAGCCGCCCCCGCGCTTCCAGCACGAGCGGTTGCAACCCGAGGCGGCGGCAGGCGCACGCCGCGGCGATCCCCGCGGCACCTGCCCCGAGGATCAGTACGTCGGCATCATGGGAAGCATTGGACGACGAGGTCATACATACGCGGACGTAGGTCATTCAGCCGGGATCGCCAAGACACATCCTGCTGCACCGCAGCGCCGGGTGCGCATGGCAGGGCCTCCCCGCCCTGGCCCCGGCATCAACCGTTGTCGCGGAACTCCGGATACAGCGTCATGCCGCCATCCACGAAGGTGGTGGTGCCGATCACGTAGTCCGACCGGTCCGACGCCAGCCATACTGCCACGTTGGCCACGTCCTCCGCCACGCCGATCCGTCCGTAAGGGATCAGCTTCAGCATCTTCTGCCCGGCCTCGCCCACCGTCTGCTCCGCGTTGATGCGCGTCTTGATGGCGCCGGGCCCGATGGCGTTCACGCGGATCCGCTGCTCCGCGACTTCCTGCGCCAGCGAGCGCATCAGCATGCCGATGCCGCCCTTGGTGGCGGCGTAGTTCACGCGGCCCGACCAGGGGATGACCTCGTGGACGGAGCTCATGTGGATGATCTTGCCGATCGCCTTGGACACGCCGCGGTCGCCCTGCTTCAGGAACTGTCGCACGGCAGCTTGCGCCGTCAGGAACTGCCCGGTCAGGTTGGTCTGGATCACGCCGTTCCATTGATCCAGCGTCATCGCCGCGAACTTCGAGTCGAGCTGGATGCCGGAATTCGCCACCGCGATGTCGACGGCGCCGAAAGCCTCCACGGCGCGGGCGAACATCGCCTCGACCTCCTCGGGCTTGCCGACATCGGCCCCGACCGCGATGGCGCGGCCGCCCTTGCCCTCGATCTCGCGCACCAGCGCTTCCGCCGGCTCGGCCCCGTGGTGGTAGTTCACGACCACCGCGGCCCCGGCCTCGGCCATGGCCCGCGCCACACCCTCACCGATCCCGGAGCTGGCCCCGGTCACCAGGGCCACCTGCCCGTCCAGACGGCATTCCATCGCTGCGTCCTTTCCCTGCCGCCCCGGACAGCCGCGGCCGCGCGCCATGGCCGATGCGGGACGTCCTGCACCGCAGCGGCACAAGCGACGGGTCCGGGGGATGGTTGCAGCGTCCGCCGGCTTCCGGCGGCCAGGGCGGCGTTGCCGGCCCCGCCCGGACCCGGTTACCGGTGGGCACCCCCGGCGGGAAACCCGCCGGCGTGGGCAGGCCGGCCAGGGATCAGGCGGCGCGGGTCACGGCACCCTTGGTCAGGGCACGCAGGGAGCCCATGCGGCGGGCCAGAAACAGGGCGACGGAAAGGATGAAGCTGGAGTCGGTCACGGGGCGGATCCTGTTGTTGCTGTTCCTCCCCAACCGCCGGCAGAATGAATGCTGCACCGCAGCAGATCAACCACCTCCGGCCTGTGGTTCTTCTTCACGAGACGTGGAAGAACCGGTGCCCTGCCCGCACCGGTGCCTCGCTGCCGCTTTCCTGTGCAGCCAATGGGCGGGAACGCCGGACTCGCCTCCGCCGGCGAAACAAGCCAGCCTCCCGTCCGACTCGCAACAGTGTGCCGGGAGCTCCTGATGTCCCCTCCGACCCTGAACCGACGCGGCCTCCTCGCGGCCGGCGGCGCCGTGGCCACGGCCGCCGCGCTCGGCACGTCACTGAACCGCCCCGCCCTGGCCCAGGGGAGCGCCGCCAACGTGCTGCGCTTCATTCCGCAGGCGGACGTGACCATCCTCGACCCGCTGGCCACCACCGCCTACCCGACGCGCAACCACGGCCACATGTGCTGGGACACGCTCTACGGCATCGACGCCGACTTCGTGCCCCAGCCGCAGCTGGCCGAGGGACACACGGTCGAGGATGACGGCAAGCGCTGGATCTTCACGCTGCGCGACGGGCCGACCTTCCACGACGGCACCAAGGTCCGCGCCGCCGACGCGGTGGCCTCGATCCAGCGCTGGATGCCGCGCGACACGCACGGGCAGACGCTGCAGGCACGGCTGGACGCGATCCGCGCCCTCGATGACCGGCGCTTCGAGATCCGCCTCAAGCGCCCCTTCGGCCGGTTGCTGGACGGGCTGGCGAAGGCTTCCTCCTATCCTTGCTTTATCTACCCCGAGCGCTTCGCCACGCAGGACCCGACCAAGCCCTTCACCGAGGTCGTGGGCTCCGGCCCCTATCAGCTGGTGCCGGGCGAGCGCGTGTCGGGCTCGCAGATCGTGTACCGGAAGTTCGACAAGTACGTGCCGACGCCGGTGGGCACGCCTTCCATGATCGCCGGCCCCAAGCTCGCGAATTTCGAGCGCATGGAATGGAAGGTCATCCCGGATTCCGCCACCTCCGCCGCCGCGATCCAGGCCGGCGAGGTCGACTGGTGGGAGGTCGTGCCCTCCGACCTCAACACCGTGCTGGCCCAGGCGCGCGACGTGGTGCTGGAGCGCATCGACGGTTCGGGCACCTATGCCAGCCTGCGCTTCAACCACCTGCAGCCGCCCTTCGACGATCCGGCGGTGCGGCGCGCGCTGCTGGGCGCGGTGCTGCAGTCTGACTTCATGGCGGCCGCCAACGGCGACGACCGCAAGCTGTGGCGCGACGGCGTGGGCTTCTTTCCGGTGGACAGCCCGCTGGCCAGCGACGCCGGCCTCGACGCGATCACCGCGCCGCGCGACTACAACAAGGTCAAGGCGGCCCTCGCCGCGGCCGGCAAGGCGGGCGCCAAGGTCACGGCGCTGCACGCCACCGACGTCAGCAACCAGAACGCGCTGATGACGGTGGGCGTGGACATGCTGCAGAAGTGCGGCTTCGACGTCACCGACGCGACCTCGGACTGGGGCACGCTGCTGCAACGGCGCCAGAACCGCGGTCCCGTGGCGCAGGGCGGCTGGAACGCGCTGGTGGTGCTGCTGAGCGGCATGGAGCTGAACACGCCCGCCGGCCACCTGCTGCTGCGCGGCAACGGCGCGGAGGCCTGGTTCGGCTGGCCCAATGACCCGAAGCTGGAGGAGTTGCGCGACAGCTGGTTCGACGCGCCCGACCTCGATGCGCAGAAGCGGATCGGGCGAGACATCCAGACGCAGGCCTTCAGCTCCGTGCCCTATATCCCGCTCGGTCAGTATTTCGTGGACTCGGCCTATCGCCGCGGCCTGACGGGGCTGCGTCCGGGCATCCCGCTGCCCCTCAACGTCCGGCGGGGCTGAGCGACCCCGACCTGCCCCGCCCGGGCCTGCCCCACCGAACGAGGCAGGCCACGGTTCCGAGCGCGGTCCGGGGCGGAACGGGGTGCCGCCCCGAGGCAACCGGACCGGGCGGCGAGGCCCTCAGCGCAGCGCCGCCTCCATCGCCGGCCGCGCTTCCGCCAGTGCCTCGCGCAGCCGCGCCTCGCCGGCCACGAAGCGCGCGGTCGGCGCCACCACCGACACGGCGTGCGGGCGGCCGAGCTCCAGCCCCACCACCGCCGCCACGGCGCAGACGCCCGGGCTGTGGCTTTCCCGATCGAAGGCCACGCCCTCTCGCCGCACCGCCGCCAGTTCCCGCAGCAGCGCCGGCAGGTCGGCCGGCGAGCCCGGCGTCGGGCGCGGCAGATCCGGCCCCAGCAGCCGCTCCACCGCCGCGTCGGTCATCAGCGCCAGCAGCGCCTTGCCGCTCGCCATGCAGGACAGCGGCCGGCCATGCCCGGGCTGGAACACCACGCGCAGCTCGCATTCCGCCACCACCTGGTCCACCGCCGTGGTTTCGCGCCCGCGCATCCGCGACAGCACCACCGTTTCCCCGGTCCGCCGGGACAGCGCCTCCAGGGCCGGGCGCAGCCGGGGCGCGATCCCGTCGTCGAGCCCCCCGGCCAACTGGCGCACCGCCTCGCCCAGCCGGACCCCTTCGGGGCCGCCTTCCACCAACTGTTCCGCTTCCAGGGCGGTGACGATCCGCTGCACGGTGGAGCGCGGCAGGGCGCAGCGCCGCGCGATCGCACCCAGGCTGCGCGGCCCGTGCCCGTCCGCCAGCACCCGCAGGATCGTTGCGGCGCGCGCGATCACCTGGATGCCGTGTTTTTCCCCGTTGTCGGCTGACCCGGACATGTTCCTTGCTGCACCGCATCGTGGGCTGTATGTGCATCGTATCACGATCCACCAGCCGGAGACGAGGCCCCGCCGCTCGGCTCCCGGAGTTCCCCCGCCTTGCCGATCCGTCGCGACAGCGTCCTCTTCACCGTGTTCCTGGGCGCCCTCGCGGCGCTGCCGCCCCTGTCGATCGACATGGGCCTGCCCGGCTTCGCGCTGCTGGAGGCCGACCTCGGCGCCACCGCCAGCGAGGCCGCGCAAACGCTGAGCCTGTTTCTGCTGGGCTTCGCCGCCGGGCCGCTGCTGTTCGGCCCGCTGTCGGACCGCTTCGGCCGGCGCCGCATCCTGTTGATGGGCCTCGTGATCTACACCCTCGCGGGCCTCGGCTGCACGCTGGCGCCCTCGACCGGGCTGCTGCTGGCGGCACGGCTGGTACAGGGCGTGGGCGCCGGCGCGGGCGCGACGCTGCCGTTTGCCATCGTGCGCGACGTCTTCGAGGGCACCGCCGCGCGCACTCGCATCGCCGCGGTGACGCTGGTGCTCAATGTCGGGCCGATCGTGGCGCCGGTGCTGGGCAGCCTGGCGATCCAGTTCGGCGGCTGGCGGGCGATCTACGCGGTGCTCGCCGCGGCGGGCGCCCTCCTCCTGCTCGTCACGCTGCCGGGCTTCCGCGAGACCGCCCCCGACGGCCGGCACAACAGCCTCCATCCGCGCGAGCTGCTGCGGCGCTACCGCAGCGTGCTGGGCAACCGGGTCTTCCTGGGCAACAGCCTGCTGGGCGCCTGCGGCTTCGCCACGATGTTCAGCTACATCACCGCCTCGCCCACCGTGCTGATCGGGCTGTTCGGCGTGACGCCCGGGGTGTTCAGCCTGCTGTTCGGCTGTTCCGCCGTGGCGCTGATGGTGGGTTCGGCGCTGAACGGCCAGCTCGCCGCGCGGCACGTCGCGGCCGAGCGCGTCAGCGCCGCCGGCCTCGGCCTGATCATCCTGGCCTCGCTCGGGATGCTGGCGGTGACGATGCTGGGTCTCGCCCGGCCCGCGACGCTGGTGCCGCTCGCGGCGCTCGACACCTTCGGCTACGGGCTGCTGTCGCCGGGCGTCACCCACGCGGCGCTGCAGCCGATGGGGCGCATGGCGGGCGTCGCCTCCGCCGCGCTGCGGTCCCTGCAGATGCTGTTCGGCTCGCTCGCCAGCGCCCTGACGGGCCTGCTGTTCGACGGCCACACGACCTGGTCGCTGAGCGGCACCATGGCCGGCTTCGCCCTGCTGGGCCTCCTGGCGCGCCGCCTCGCCACGGCACCCGAGGACACGGCCACCGCGGCCGGGCTGCCGCCAGCCAGCGTCGCCTCGGCCTCGCCCACGGCCGCCCTCGCCGACGCGGTGACGGACCACGCGCTGCCCCCGGTGCCGGGCGCGGCACCAGGCCGCTTAGCGACGAGGCCAGTCGGCACCTCATGACGAGCTGCGGACGCCACGGAAAAGGGCGCCACCCCGGAAGGTGGCGCCCTCTAAAGAGCACCGGGCGAAAGGACCACGCCCCTCCGCCCGGCCTGAACGGTTCTGCCGCTTAGCGCACCGGCACCATGTTCGCCGGCATCTGGCCCGGCGGGGTCGGCGCCGGCATCGGCGCCGGGGCGCCCGGCGCGCCCTGCAGGATCACGCCGCCGCCCATGTAGGCCGCGTTCACGTCACCCTGCGGCGCCATGCGCTCACCCCGCATGGCGCGACGCTCCATACGCTCGTGGCGCATCGGGCGGCCGCGGTGCATCGGCCGCTCGGCCTGGGCCGAACCGCCCATCGGCATGGCGCCCTGGTTCATCGGGGCAGAGCTCATCGGCGCCGAGTTCATCGGCATCTGGCTCTGAGGGGTCGGCGTGGCACCCTGCATCGGGCTGTTGGCCGAGGGCTGGGCAAAGGCAGGGGCCGCCATCAGGGCGGCTCCCATGGCAATCACGGCGAGCTTGCGCATCGTGCTGGTCCTCCAATGGCGACACTCAGATCCGCCCAGCTTGGCGGGTCCTGGGACACCTGTCGGAGCGAACGTGGCAGGCGATGGGCGGTTGCCTCTGCTTCTGAGCAGGTGACCGACACGTCATTCATGCTCCATCCGCAACGGTATGCGGGAAGAACGTCCTCCTCCTGCCCCTCCCGCGACATCTCCCTCCCGCCTCAGTGCGACGACAAGGCGTGGATCAGCACCGCCGCGGCCACCGACACGTTGAGGCTCTGCACCCGCCCCGAACCCGGCAGCGTCACCCGCGCGGCGCAGGCCCCGGCCGTCGCCTGGCCCAGCCCCCGCTCCTCATTGCCCAGCACCAGCGCGATTGGGCGGTCGTGCGGCAGGGCCTCGGGCGGCACGCCGTCATTCGCCACCGCCGCCACGGTCAGCACCTGCTTCGACATCTGCCACAGCGCGGCCGGCAGGTCTGGCGCGCCGTAAAGGCTCAGCGCCTCGAGCCCACCCTCGGCGGTGCGGAAGGCAGCCTCGCTCAGCCCCGCGCTGCGCGGGTCGTCGGACACCACCAGCCCGATGCAGCCGAAAAACGCCGCCGAGCGCGCGATGGCGCCGAGGTTGTGCGGGTTGCCCACGCCGTCCAGCACCGGCAGCACCGGCGCGCGCAGCAACGCCGGCGGCAGCGGCACCGGCAGGATCGGCACCCGGCGCGGGATGGCCACCGCCACGATGCCGCCGTGATGCGCGGTGCCGGCGATGCGCGACAGCTCCTCGGCGCCGACCTCGCGATACGGGCGGCGCAGCTGCGCCAGCCTGCCGCAGATCGCGCCGGCCTCGCCCCGCAGCTCGGGCATGTAGAACAGCCGCAGGATGTCGCCCGGACGTCGCGCGAACAGCGCGTGCACCGCGGCGCGGCCGCAGATCCGGTCGGGCTCCGGCGGGCGCGGCGGGCGGAGCCCGGCCGGAGGCGCCCGGCGCACGGCATCCGGCGCCGCCGAGGCGCCACCCTCCGGCGCGGCCCCCTCCGGCGCAGCGGTGGCGCGTTCCTCGGGACGGCGTCCGGATTGGCGATCGGAAAGGCGCCCCGAGAGGCGCCCCGAACGCTGACCGGGTGGAAGGCGACCGAACGGCGGGCCGGAAGAATGAGACACGGCCGGAACCTTTTTCCTGATGCGGGCGGCGGATGGCGCGACGCGCCCGCTCATGCCGGGGGGCGGGAAGGCTGGCAAGGCATTCCGGCCTCCAGATTGCCCTGCCCTGCCCCACGACCGCCCGGTGCGGCAGCCCTCAGGCCTCGGGCGGCAGGCCGAAGGCGTCGGGGTAGCCGAACAGCCCCACCGCACCGCCGGTGTGGAGGAACACCACGTTCTCGTCCGGCCGGAACCTGCCCTTGCCGACGAGGTCGATCAGCCCGGCCATGCCTTTGCCCGAGTAAACCGGGTCCAGCAGGATGCCTTCCTGTTCCGCCAGCAGCCGCACCGCCCGCACCATGCCCTCGGTCGGGATGCCGTAGCCCTGGCCCACGTAGTCGCAGTTGGCCACCACGTGCTCCGCCCGCACGATCCCGGGCAGGCCCAGGTGCTCCGCCGTGCGCTCGGCCAGCGCCAGCACGTTGGCTTCCTGCTTGTCGCGCGGGGCGCGCACGCCGATGCCCAGCACGGGAATGTTGCTGTTCAGCGCCACCAGCCCCGTCACCAGCCCGGCCTGCGTCCCGGCGGAGCCGGTGGCATGCACCACGTGGTCGATGCGCAGGCCCATCTCGGCCGCCTGGTTCACCAGCTCCAGCGCCGCATTGACGTAGCCCAGCGCGCCCACGGGATTGGAGCCGCCGCCGGGGATGACGTAGGGCTTGCGGCCCGCCGCGCGCAGCTCACCGGCCAGCGCCTCCATCTCCGCCGCCATGTCGGCGCCGCCCGGACGGCGCGACACCGTGGCGCCGTGCAGCTTGTCGAGCAGCACGTTGCCCGACTGCGCGTAGGCCGCGTCGGTGTAGCCGGTGCGGTCTTCCAGCAGGATGTGGCAGAGGAGGCCCAGCTTCGCCGCGGCCGCCGCGGTCTGGCGCGCGTGGTTGCTCTGCGTGGCGCCCTGGGTGATCACCGTGTCCGCGCCCTGCGCCAGCGCCTCGGCCATCAGGTATTCGAGCTTGCGCGTCTTGTTGCCGCCGGTGGCGAGGCCGGTGCAGTCGTCCCGCTTGATCCACAGCTTCGGCCCGCCCCCGGGGCCGGCCAGGTGCCGGCTCAGCCGCTCCATCGGCTCGAGCGGCGTCGGCAGGTGACCCAGGCGGATGCGCGGAAAGCGGGCGAGGTTCATGGTTCTTGCGTCCTGGCGGTGTTGGTTTCCCCGCCAGGCAGGTTGCGTCCACCGCCGGACGATGGGAACCCCGTCACCGCATCACCGCCGGGCGAGCGGGCCGCAAGCGCCCGACCGCCCGGGAAACGGTTGAGGCTCCGACGCGCCAGGCTCCGGGGTCCAGGCTGCGACGGTCGGGCTCCGATGACCCGGGCCGTCCCCCAGCCCGCGCCCCCTGGCCCGCGCCCCCTGGCCCGCGCGCCCGGTCCGCCGCGCTCCTCAGGCCGCGCTCTGCTCCAGCGCCGGGTAGTCCACGTAGCCCTCGGGCCCGCCGCCATACATCGTTTCGCGGCGCAGCTCGTTCAGGGCCGCGCCGGAGCGCAGGCGCGCCGGCAGGTCGGGATTGGCGATGAACTTGACGCCGAAGGCGATGGCATCGGCCTCGCCGCGCTCCAGCGCCGCCGCGGACTGCTCCGTGGTGAAGCGCTCGTTGGCGACGAAGACGCCGCCGAACTCCCGCTTCAGCATCGGCGACAGGCTGTCCGGCCCCACGGCTTCCCGCGCGAACAGGAAGGCCAGCTTCCGGCGCCCGGCTTCGCGCGCCACGTAGCGGAAGGTGCCCGCGAGGTCGCTGTCGCCCATGGAATGGCTGTCGCCGCGCGGCGCCAGGTGCAGCCCGACGCGATCGGCGCCCCAGACCGAGACCGCCGCATCCACCGCCTCGAACATCAGCCGCGCGCGGTTCTCCACCGGACCACCATACTCGTCGGTGCGCCGGTTGGTGCTGTCCTGCAGGAACTGGTCGAGCAGGTAGCCGTTGGCGCCGTGCAGCTCCACGCCGTCGAAGCCGGCGCGTTGCGCGTTCTCGGCGGCGCGGCGGAAGTCGGCCACGATCCCGGCGATCTCCTCGGTGCGCAGCGCGCGCGGCACGGGATAGGGGCGCATCGGGCGCAGCAGGCTGACATGTCCTTCCGCCGCGACGGCGCTGGGCGCCACCGGCAGCTCGCCGCCCAGCAGCGAGGGATCGGAGATCCGTCCGACATGCCACAGCTGCGCCGAGATGCGCCCGCCCGCCGCGTGCACCGCGTCGGTGATGCGACGCCAGCCCTCGACCTGCGCCTCCGACCACAGGCCCGGCGTGCGCTCGTAGCCGACGGCGGATGGGCTGATCACCGTGGCCTCCGTCAGGATCAGCCCGGCCGAGGCGCGCTGCACGTAGTAGTCGCGCATCAGCTCGTTCGGCACGCGGTCCTCGCCGGTGCGGGCCCGCGTCAGCGGCGCCATCAGGATGCGGTTGGGCAGGTCCAGGTCGCCGATGCGGATCGGGTCGAAAAGCGTCGTCATCAGTGGCATATCCAGTGTCGCGGTCCGGGTGCCGGTTCCCGGCCTGTTGCGATGGGGAGTGCGAGGCGCGGCGGGCCTCGTTCGATACCCTTCGAACAATCGATATATGAGGCCCCTCCCCTGACGCAAGACAGCTACCACCACCCGGAGATCGACACGGTCACCCTGCCCGAGGTGCTGCAGGCGCTGAGCGACCCCTTGCGCCTGCAGATCCTGCGCTCGCTGGTGGAGGACGGGGAAACCGGCTGGGGCGGCTTCGAGGTGCCGGTCGCCCCTTCCACGCTCAGCCACCACATGAAGGTGCTGCGCAACGCCGGCCTGATCCGCAACCGCCGCGAAGGGGTGCGCTGCGTGGTGTCGCTGCGGCCCGAGCTGCGCGAGCGCTTCCCGGGGCTGCTCGACACGGTGCTGAAGCTGGCCAAGGACTGAGGGGCGCGGTCAGTCCTGGCCTCCCGCCTCAGGCAACGCCTGGGCATCAGCCTTCCGGTCGCGTAAGGACGCCGCGCCATGCCCGATCCGACCCAGCTCGCCCTGTTCTTCGCAGCCGCCCTCGTGCTCGCCATCACGCCCGGCCCGGGCCTCTTCTACGTCGCCGCGCGCACCCTGGCCGGCGGCCGGGCGGAGGGCGTGGCTTCCAGCCTCGGCACCGGCCTGGGCGGCACCGTCCACGTGCTGGCGGGCAGCCTGGGCGTGTCGGCGGTGGTTCTCGCGAGCGCGGAGCTCTTCACCGCGCTGAAGCTGGCCGGTGCCGCCTACCTGGTCTGGGTCGGCCTGCGCACCCTGCGTGCCGCCCGCCGCGACGCGGCCGCCGCGCTGCGCGGCGTGGCCTCGCCCCCGGTGGGCGCGCGGCGGGCCTTTCGCGAGGGCGTGCTGGTCGAGGCGCTGAACCCCAAGACCGCCGCCTTCTTCCTGGCCTTCGTACCGCAGTTCGTGGTGGCGGACGCAGCCCCCGTCGCGCTGCAGTTCGTGGTGCTGGGCTTCGTGTCGGTCGCGCTCAACACCCTGGCCGACATCGCCGTCGCCTTCGCGGCCGGCAACCTCCGCGACGGCGCGGCCGCCCGCCCCCGCCTGATCCGCCGACTGCGGGAAGCTTCGGGCGCGGCGATGATCGCGCTGGGCCTGGGCCTCGCGCTGGCGCGGCGCCCGGCGGGCTGAGGCGCCGCCGCCTTGGACGTCACCGGCTCACGCGCCGGGTGAGAGCCCCGTCACGGCCTGGATCGCGGCGGAGCGCCGCGGGACACCCTCGCGCGTGACCGAGGCGCCCGCCCCCCCCCCGCGCAAGGTGTGAACCGGCGCCTCGGTTCGGGGCGGGCGGTGCGGGTGCCGCCGCGACGGGCCATCCGCCCCCTGCCGGCCGTTACCCCACCGCGGGCGCCTCGGCCTCCGCCGGCTTCTCGGCTCCCACGAAGCGCAGGTTCTGCTCGCGGATGCGCGCCCCGCTCTCGTCGTACAGGAAGGGCAGAAAGGCGTAGCGGCGCCCCTTCGTGACCGGCATCGCCTCGTGGAGGAGGGAGCACGAGAACACCACCGCCCCGCCAGTCGGCGCGCGGTAGGAACGCGGCCCGAACTCCGGGAAGCGCAGCTCGCCGCCCTCGAACTCCTCGGCATTCAGGTTCACCGTGACCGCGAAGCGGCGGTGCGCCGTGCCGCGCGTGGTGTTGTCGCGGTGCGCGCGAAAGAAGCCGCCCTCGCCCGCGTCGTAGCAGCTGACGATGAAGCGCTCGACCCGCGTGGCCTCGAACTGAAAGGCCTGGCGCAGCGCCGGGATCAGTCGCCTGGCCAAGCGTTCGCGCAGCGCGCCCAGCACCGTCTCGTCGCTGATGTTGTGGTCCGAGCGCCGCTTGAAGGAGCTGTCGTTGACCGGCACCGTGCGCCCGTCCACCTCGCGCATGAAGCCGGAGCTCTGCGTGTCGCCGGTCTCGTAGAGCTCGATCATGCGGCGGCACAGCGCGGGCTCCAGCAGGCGCGGCAGCACCAGCACGGGGGCCGGCACCTCCGCCCCGGCATGCAGCGGCGCCGGCGGCAGCGTGGCCAGGAGGCGGAACACCTTCGGCGCCTCGCTGAAGGGACCGCCGAACACCACCCGGTGGAAGGGATCGGCCAGGATCGCGGCGCCCGTCGCGGGATCGCCGCCCAGCGCCCGCAGCGCAGCACCACCGGCATCCGACAGCGCCCGGATGCCGGGGAGGCTGTCGGGCAGCCGGGTGCCGAGATCCTCGTGCCGCGGCGTCACCACGAACAGCAGCGCGTCCTGATCGTCCAGCCGCCGCCTTGCCGCGGCGAGCGCCGCCTGCGTCTCCGCCATGACCGCGGGGTCCGGGTTTTCGGGCAGGAACAGCAGCAGGGTCCAGCGGCCCGCCACGGACGCCACGGTATAGGCCGGGTTCTGCGTGCCAGGGAGGGTGAGCGGGGGAAGCGGTTCCCCGAAGCCGACGATTGCCATGGACAGAACGCTAGCATGGGCGCCTGAGTCGGCAACCACGCTCACGTAACGGCGTGCGGCGACAGCGAAGGCATGCGCCCTTCCGCGATCCCCTCCGACGCGGCCGGGACTGACCATGTCCTGCGCGGCGGTGCCGTCACCCTCTCCGCGCGATCACGCCGAGCCCGTCCCGCGCGGCTACGCCACGACCTTTCCCCGCGCGGCTACGCCACGACCCGCCCGGCCAGCTCCTGCAACTGGTCGAGCAGCGGCCGGGGGATGTCCACGCCCTCCGCTTCGGCCCGGTGCTCGGCGTCCCAGCGGCGGTCGCCCGGCAGCCGCACGCCCTCGTCGCCGCCGATCGCCTCCACCAGCGCCTCGACCCGGTCCAGGAAGGCCGCCTGCCCGGCCATGGCCGCCGGGTCGATCGCCATGATCACCTGCCCCAGCCGCGGCTGGTTACCGGCCTCGCGGAAGAAGCTGTCGGCCTCGAAGCTCAGCGCTGCGCCGGTCAGCGCCACCGACAGCAGCTCCACCATCATCGCCAGCAACGCGCCCTTGGTGCCGCCCACCGCCAGCATCGTGCCCTCCAGGGCCATGTGCGGGTCGGTGGTGGGGTTGCCCTCGGCGTCCAGCGCCCAGCCCTCGGGGATCGGCTCGTTGTTCTGCGCCGCCTTGAGGATCTTGCCGCGCGCCACGCCGCTCAGCGCCAGGTCGATCACCAGCGGCGGCGCGTCGCGGCGCGGAAAGGCCGCGGCGATCGGGTTGGTGCCGAAGAGCGGCCGCTTGCCACCCGGCATCGGCATGGAGGCCGGGGCATGGGTGAAGGCCAGCGCCACCAGCCCTTCGCGCGCCAGCCGCGCCACGGGCAAGCCCATGGCGCCGGCGTGGTTGCTGTTGGTGACGCCGGCGACGCTGATGCCGTGCTCCTTGGTGCGGAAGCCCGCCTCGGCCTCGGCGATCTCGAGCGCCGGGTAGGCCAGGCCGTTGCGGGCGTCGATCAGCACCGCGCCCCCGCGCTCGGCCACCCTGACCGGCTGGGCCTTGCCGTCCGCGCGCCCGGTACGCAGGAAGCCCGTGTACATCGGCACCCGCGACAGCCCGTGCCCGGCCTGCCCGGCGGCCTCCGCCCCCACCAGCGCGCGCGAGGTCGCGCCGGCCATGATGCCGCTGGCCCCGTGGTCGACCAGGGACTTGCGAACGAGGAGATGGGCTTGGGCGAGTGTGATGCGCGGCATGGCGCGGAGGAGGAGCGCGCATGCTGCGCCGCGTCAAGCGCCGAGTTCCGGTGCCAGCCGCGACGCCGCAACAAGGGGCCGGGCGCAATGCCACCGAGGGGCCGCAATCCGGTGAAACGGCTGACACCTTCACGCGTGTATGTTTCCCCTGCCGACCCCGCCATCCCGGCAGGCGCCGGCGCTGGAGACACGGAGATGATGCTGAAGCACTTGGCGAAGCGGCTTCTCGGCGTGCTGGCCCTGCTGCTTTTGGCCGGCTCGCTGTCGGGTTGCTATTATGGCCCTGGCTGGGGTCCCGGCTGGGGCGGAGGCGGCTACGGCTACGGTGGCCCGGGCTGGGCCGGTCCGCATGGCGGGCCCGGCGGTGGCTGGGGCGGGCACGGCGGCTGGCGCTGAGCCGGGCCGCAAAGCTCCACCGAAGAGTGGACCGGCCGAGGGGGACCGGCCACTCGTAACTGGCAGCACCGCGACAGGCGCCGGGGCGACGAGCCCCGGCCGCCTCGCTCAGCCGCCCTCGCCTTGCGCGATCACCGACACCCGCCCGTCACGCTCCACCACCGCGTACTTCACCTGTTCCAGCCGCTCGAGCCCGCGCTGCCGGGCGGAGGCCATCACGTCCGCCTCCATGATCCGCAGCCGCCGCATCCGCTCGCGGTGGAAGTCGCCGTGCTCGAACACCACCACCGGCGTGCCGTCGACGATGCGGCCGAAGGCCGGGAAGCGCTGCTTCAGCTCCGAGACCAGCGTGTGCATGAAGCCGATGGTGAACAGCGCGCTCATTGCCCCCACGAAGGAGCGGTCCTCCGCCAGGATGGCGGTGATCGCCGTGCCCCCGAAAGTGAACAGCACGATCAGGTCGAGCGGCGCCGCCTGCCCCAGTGCCCGCCGCCCGATCACCCGCGTGACGAGCAGCAGCGCCAGGTAGGCCGCCGCGGCGCGGAGCACCGTGTTCATCGCGCCATCCTCCGATCCACGCCGCCCGTCACGGCAGCACCAGCTGGTGCCAGCTGACCTCCTGCCCGCCGACGCGGGCCCAGAGCGACACCCATCCCGCGGCGCTGGGCTGCGCCTGGAGGCGGATACGCTGCTCCAGCGCGTCGGGCGCCGCCGTGATCCGCAACTCGATCCGCCCGTCGCCCGCCGACCAGCCCGCCGGCTGCGGAATGGCGCGCTGCAGCCCGAGCGGCTCCGCCATCAGGTCCGACAGCACGAGGCGCACCTCCTCCCCGCCGCCCGTGGCCGGCGTCAGCCGCGCATCCGCGACGTGCAGCGTGATCTGCGTGGGCGTGCCGTAGCGGGCGAGCGGCTCGTAATCTACGGTGAGCGTCCCGTCGGCGGAGCTCAGGCTGTGGTGGCTCAGCGGCCCGCGTCCGAGCAGCCCGCTCAGTGCCAGCAGCAGCACCAGCGCCATCGCCGCCTGTCCGACCCGCGACCACCACCACCAGCGATCCTCGAAACGCTCGTCGTAGCCAACCTCGAAGCCACCCTCGCCGATGCTGCGCGCCGCGCCGGAATCGTGGTGCCCAGGCCTCGCGTCGCCGCCGGCGGCATCGCGCGACATCCCGTCCTGTCGGGCGGCACCCGGCCCGTCGCCGCCCCTGGTTCCGTCGGGTCCCCTGTCGGCCGGCTCCGCATCGATCGGCGTGGCACCACGCATACGCAACCCCTGCTCCGCCACGGACACCAGCCGGACTACGTCGGGGAAAACCGGTGGGCGGGGCGGGTCGTTGCGCGCCGCAGCATCACGATTGATCGTCCGGCCCCGGCGGGCAGCGCCGGCAGGGCGGCAACGGCAGCGGCGGCGCGCGCCGGTTCCAGGGAACGGCGGCCCGGTCCCTTCAACCCCGTGGCGTGCCATGCGAGGATGCGCGCCACCACAACAGGGGCGGGAGCGCGCGATGGCCGGGGTTTACTGGTACGACGGACAGTGGATGACCGAGGAGCCCAAGATCCTGGGCCCGATGGACCACGCCTTCTGGCTGGGCTCGATCGTCTTCGACGGCGCCCGCGCGATCCGCGGCACGGTGCCCGACCTCGACCTCCACTGCCAGCGCGCCATCCGCTCGGCCCGCAACATGATGATGGAACCCACGGTTTCGGCCGAACGGCTCGAGGAACTGTGCCGCGAGGGCGTCATGAAGATGCCCGCCGACGCGGAGCTCTATATCCGCCCGATGTTCTTTATCCGCCGCGGCATCGGCGCCGCCTCGCCCGATCCGGACAGCACCGACTTCATCCTGTCGATCTACGACGCGCCGCTGCCGCCGCCGACGGGCTTCTCCGCCTGCATGGTGCCCTTCCGCCGCCCCGCCGCCGACATGGCGCCCACCGACGCCAAGGCCTCGGCGCTGTACCCGAACTCGTCGCGCGCCGTGCAGTGGGCCAAGCGCAACGGCTTCGACAACGCGGTGATGAGCGACCCCGAAGGCAACGTCGCCGAGTTCGCCACCTCCAACATCATGATGGTCAAGGACGGCGTGGTGATGACGCCGGCTGCCAACGGCACCTTCCTGGCCGGCGTCACGCGCCAGCGCATCATCGCCCTGCTGCGCGAGGCCGGGCGCGAGGTGCGCGAATGCACCGTGACGCCCGCCATGCTGCGCGACGCGGACGAGATCTTCGCCACCGGCAACTACGGCAAGGTGCAGCCCTGCACCCGCTTCGAGGAGAACGAGATGCAGCCCGGCCCCGTGGCGGCGCAGGCGCGGCAGCTCTACTTCGATTGGGCCGAGCATTCGCGGATCATGCCCAAGGCCGGCTGAGACCCGTTCCGCCGGCGGCAGCGCAGCCGGCGCGGCCCGCCCCCGAGCAGCAGAGGAAGCCATGGGTCCGGCAGCCGCTTCCGGCACGGCCACGACGGGCAGCCGCGATCCGCTTGCCCGCGACGCACCGCGCCTCCTCCCCCTGACGGCGCTGCCCGAGGGCCTCGGCGTGCTGCGCGCCGAGGCGGCGGCCGAAGGCTTCCGCTTCGTGGAGCGCCTGGTCGCCGCCGGGGCCGCGGGTTTCGGGGGGCCGGGGGAACTCCTGCTCGGGGCCTTCCTGGGCGATGAGCTGGTGGCCATCGGCGGCCTCAATCGCGATCCCTATGTCGGCGACCCGGGCACGGCCCGGCTGCGTCACCTCTACGTCCGGCCGGGTTTCCGCCGCCGCGGCATCGCCTCGGCCATCGTCCAACAGCTCCTCGGCGAGGCCGGAGAGAACGTACGCCTCGTCCGGCTCAGGACCGACACCGCCGCGGGTGCCGCCTTCTACCGCCGCCACGGCTTCACGCCCGTGCGGGACGCGCAGGCCACGCACGTCCTGCCGCTGCAACGGCCGCGCTGATGCCGCCCCGCCGCCCACCCTCCGGCGCCCGGCCCGGCCGCGCCTCCCACCGCAGCGCCCCGGGGCGCCCGGCCCCCACCCCGCCGGAGCTGCGCGACGCCCCCCGCCCCGCCTGGCTCGCGGCGCGCATCCTCCATGAGGACCCGGAGGTGCTGATCCTGGACAAGCCGGCGGGCCTGCCGGTGCATCCCGGCCCCGCCGCCCGGCGCGACGGCAGCGCGACGCTGGAAGACTGGCTGCCGCTCCTCCAGGGCCGCAAGCGCCACCTGCCGCAGCCGGCGCACCGCCTCGACACCGACACCGCGGGCTGCCTGGCGATCGGCCGCACCAAGCCGGCGCTGGCGGCGCTCGGCGCGCTGTTCGCCGCGGGCGCGGCGCGCAAGACCTACTGGGCCGTGCTGCGCGGCACGCCCGCGGCCGACAGCGGCACGATCGACGCCCCCTTGCGCAAGCACAGCACCCGCGCCGGCGGCTGGCGGATTGAGCCGCATCCCGAGGGCCAGCCCGCCCGCACCGCCTGGCAACTGCTGGGCCGCACGGAGGTGGGCGCGGGCGAGGCGCTGAGCTGGATCGCCTTCCGTCCCCTCACCGGGCGGACGCACCAGCTGCGCGTCCATGCCACGCTGCTCTGCGGTCCGATCCTGGGCGACCCCTTCTACGGCACGGCCGAGGACCGCGCGGACGGCAGCGGCACGCGCGGGCTGCACCTGCTGGCCCGCCACCTCGCGCTGCCGCTGGACCCGCTGCGGGAGGCCACGGCGCCGGTGCCCGAAGCGATGCGCGCCGCCTTCCGGCGCTGCGGCTGGCCCGGCGACTGAGGAGGGCCGGCGGCGGGCCAGCATCTTCCCGGCGGAACTCGCGCGGGGCTGGCAGGCGGCGGAGACAGCCACGAGCCGTGATGGGCCGTTCGGTGGGCCTCGCCGGGGCGGCAGGCCGGAGCAGCCTATGATCCGTGTCGCGCCCTCCGGCGAACCTTGTTCGGGGCCGGCGAGCAGGGGTCGCCCACCACCCGCGGCGGGCCGCCCGACGACCCTCAGGCGCAGCTTCGCGCGCGGCAACGGTGCACCCAGCAAAATGGTTTCCACTCGCTCGCGCGGGTGTGCGATTCGGCGCCGCCACGAAGCCTCGACGCGGCCCGGCGCGCCTGTCATGCATCCCCGGTGTTGACGAGGTCCCGCTTGACGGATGCGCATGCGGCCGCCAGCCCAGCGGCCTCTTCCCTGCCCGGGACGGCCCCGGATGCGGAGGCCACTTCCCAGCCCTCCCCCGCGCCCCACCACGCCTGGACCGTGGGGGGTCGCCTTTGGCTGATCGCCGGCAGCTTCGCGCTGCTGATCCTGCTGGTCAGCCTGACCAACGCCGCCTGGCAGGGCTGGCTGGCCGGGCCGCGCGGCTGGCACGCCGCCCTGCCGGCGCTGCTGAGCGGCACGATCCTGCTGGCCGGCCTGGCCGCCGCGGCGGTTGCGCTGCGCCGGCTGGTGTTCCGTCCGCTGCAGCTCGCCGCCCGCCGGCTGGAAGCCCCGCCGCCGCCGCACCCGGGCGACGCCGCCCCCGCCGAGGCGGAGGAGGAGGACGCGCCCGGCGAGATCGCCGAGCTGATGCAGCGCCTGGGCGCCGCCCGCGCCACGCAGGACGAGGCGCTGCGCCTGCGCGACCTGCTGCTGCGGGAATCCCACCACCGGCTGAAGAACCACCTGACGCTGCTTTCCTCCTTTCTGCGGTTGCAGGAACGCCGGGTGGAGGACCCCGCGGCGGTGGACGCGCTGCGCGCGGCGCAGGGACGGCTGATGGCGATCGCCGCCACCTACGACCACGTCCACGAGATCGGGCCCGAGGAAGTGTCGCTCGACGGCATGCTGGAGCGGCTGGCCCAGGCGCTGCCGGACCGCGAGGGCAGCGGCGGCTCGGTGGAAACCGCGCTGTGTCCCGTCAGCGTTCCGGCCGACACGGCGGTGAAGCTGGCGCTGGTGGTGAACGAGCTCGCCACCAACGCCCTGCGTCACGGGCCCGCCGGCGGGCGGGTGCGGATCACCTTGCGCCGCGACGTGGCCACGCCCGACCAGCCCGAAACGCTGGTGATCACGGTGGCCGACGAAGGGCCCGGCGTGCCGGCGGATCTTCGCAAGGGTTTGGGGATGACCATCTCCGACAGCCTCGTGCGCGCCGTGGGCGCCCGCCTCGCGCGGCTGGAGGCGGGGGAAGGCTCGGGCTGGGAAATCCGCTGGAGCCCGCCCGCCGCCGCACTGGGCACGGCGGGCGCGGCGCCTCGCCCGAACTGAACGCCGTCCGCGCCGCCAGGGCACGCGCCGCGAAGGGCATCCGGTGCGAAGGCTGCGGAACCGGCTGCATCCGCCTTGCTCGCACGACCGGGCGCCCGCGAGGCGGCACCCAGGCGTTCCCCGCCAGCTTCGCGACCCGGCGCCGCTTGCGGCAGGTCCCTGGCCGTTGTGTGCTGATCCCAACGCCCCGCCGGCGAGCCGCCGGACTCGGGGCGGTGGAATCCTTGAAGGTCGTGGCGATGCTCAGGAACATGTCGCGTGATTGGCACGGGGACGGCGCGGAAGCCTGCCGGCGCCAGCCGCTCCTTTCCGTCCGGACGACCGCCCCCGGCAGCCGGGGGCCGTGGCCGCCTCGCGGTGCCCATCCCGCCGCCCGTCGCCCGCTCCGGGGCAACGCGGCGTGAGCGCCCGGCAGACCGTGGTGATCGCCTCGCCGCTGGAGGCCGAGCACGTCGCCACCTTCCGCGACGTCGCGCCCGACCGGCTTGAGGTGCTGCACGAGCCCTCGCTGCTGCCGCCCACGCGCTACCGCGCCGACCACAAGGGCGCGCCCTTCACCCGCGACGCGGCGGCGGAGGCGGCGTGGCGGACGCTGCTGGCCCGCGCCGACATCCTGTGGGACTTTCCGCCGGCGGAGCTGCTCGACGGCATGCCGCGGCTGCGCTGGATCCAGGCCACCAGCACCGGCGTCGGCCCGGCCGCGGCGAAGCTGCGCCTGGCCGAGCGCGGCGTCACCGTCACCACCGCGCGCGGCGTCCATGCCGGTCCGCTGGCCGAGTGGGTCTTCATGGCCCTGCTGCAGCACTTCCGCGGCCTTGATCACCTGCGGCAGGAACAGCAGGCCCGCCGCTGGGTGCGCTACTGCGGCGAGGACGTGGCCGGCCGCACCCTGCTGATCATCGGCGCCGGCGACCTCGCGCGCGGCTGCGCCCGGATCGGCCGCGCCCTGGACATGCGCGTGGTGGCCCTCGCCCGCCGGCCGGAGCGCGAGCGCGCCCATGCCGCGCTGTTCAACCGGGTCGCCCCCATCTCCGAGCTGCACGCCCTGCTGCCCACGGCCGACGCGGTGGTGATCACCGTGCCGCACACGCCGGAAACGGAAGGGATGTTCGACGCCGCCGCCTTCCGCGCCATGCGCCCGGGTGCGGCCTTCGTGAACATCGGCCGCGGCGCCGTGGTGGACCACGACGCGCTGCGCGCGGCGCTGAACAGCGGGCAGGTCGGCTTCGCCGCGCTGGACGTGACCGAGCCCGAACCGCTGCCGCCGGAAGACCCGCTCTGGGAGATGCCCAACGTCCTGATCTCCCCCCATTCCGCCAGCACCGTGGCGAGCGAGAACGCCCGCATCGCCGCGATCTTCCGCGACAACCTCCGGTGCTGGCTGGACGGCCGGCCCGAGGCGATGCGCAACGTGCTGGCGCCGGGCCAGCTCTACTGACGCCCCACGCGCCGGGGAAACCGGCGCGGCCGGGCCGCCACGCCCGGGCTCAGGACGCGATGCCGTCGCCCGACAGGTCGTCCTGCCCGGCCACGGTGTTCACGCCCGCGGTCGCACCCCCGGCCGCCTCCGGTTCCGGCAGCGGCGGGCTGCCGTGGGTGTGGAAGCTCTCGATGGTCTTGAGGCCCCAGGCCTGACCCTTCTTCCGCTCGGTCTCGGTCCAGGTGATGGTTTTCCAGTCCGGCGCCAGGATCAGCCGCGCACCGGCGTTGGCGACCTCGACGCGGTTGCCGCCGGGCTCGTAGACGTAAAGGAAGAAGGTCTGCTGCACCGCGTGCTTGTGCGGCCCCGTCTCGATGTGCACCCCGTTCTCCAGGAACACGTCGGCCGCCTGCAGGATGGCCTCGCGGCTGTCGAGGGCGAAGGTGACGTGGTGGAAGCGGCCGGGGATGCCGTGCGCCTCCTTGGTGAAGGCGAAGTCGTAGCTCTTGTTGGTGGCGGTCAGCCACATGCCCGCCTCCTCGCCGCTGTCGAGCTCGATGCGCTCGGTGCAGCGCAGGCCCAGGTTGCGCTCGAAGAACTCGCGGCAGGCGCGCACGTCCACGGCCAGGCAGTTGAAGTGATCCAGCCGCCGCGCGTTCACGCCGCGCGCCGGGAAGCGCTGCGCCTGGTTCTTCAGCGCGGGGCGCAGCGCCTCGGGCGCCTGGTACCACTCCGTGTCGTAGTACAGCTCGAACACGTGGCCGTCGGGGTCGCGGAAGCGGTAGCCGGTGCCGTGGCCGAGTTCGCCCTCGTGCGCCCAGACCTCGTGCCCGTCGGCGCGCAGGGCGGCGACGCGCCGCTCCAGCGCCTGCGGGGAACGGGTGCGGAAGGCGGCGTGGCCCATGCCCGAGGTGTGCGAGGCCGTGAGCTGCAGCGAGTAGCGCTCGTAGTCGTCCCAGCCGCGCAGGTACACGGAGTCACCCTGCCGGCCGCTTTCCGTCATGCCCATCACCTCCACGAAGAAGCGCAGCGATTCCTCGATCTTCGGCGTGAGCATCTCGACGTGGCCCAGGTGCGCCAGGTCGGTGATTGGTTCGTCGTGCATGATGCGGAACTCCTCAGAACTCGCACGGCACTTGCGCCGCCGTGCCCGAACGGCACCCGGGGGGAAGCTTCCCCCGGGTGCCTTGAACCCCGGATACTTCAACCCTGGGCGCTTCAACCCTGGGCGCTTCAACCCCGGCCCCTTGAACTCTGGGCCCTTGAACTCTGGGCCCTTGAACGCCGGGCGCCTCGACGCCCGGCGCCACGACCCGGTTGCCGCGCCCCGGGCCGGCCGCGATCAGTGCGCCGCCGCCTCGCGCGAGGAAGACGGCTCGGTCGGACCGGCGCGCGTCAGCAGCACCGCGATCGCCGCGCAGACGGCCGTGGCGGCCAGCAGCGAGAAGATCGGCCCGAAGCCCCAGCCCAGCCCCAGCAGCGCCCCGCCGACGGAGGAGCCGACGATGCTGCCGAAGCGCCCCATGCCCAGCATCCAGCTGACGCCCGTGGCACGCGCCGCCGTGGGATAGCAGCCCGGCGCGAAGGCGTTCAGCCCGGTCTGCGCACCGCTCATGCAGAAGCCGGCCGAGAACACCAGCGCGCCCAGCGCCGCCGACAGCACGCCCATCTGCGACACCGCCAGGATGCACAGCCCGCCGAGGAAGTAGGCCAGCGAGATCACCGGCGCGGGCTTCGCCCGGTCCATGGCCCAGCCCACGGCGATCGCACCGATCGTGCCGCCGATCTGGAACAGGGCGGTGACGTTGGCGGCGGTGGTGATCGACAGGCCGTTGTCCTTCATGATCGTCGGCAGCCAGCCGGTCAGCAGGTAGATCACCAGCAGGCCCATGAAGTAGGTGACCCACAGCGCCACCGTGCGGACGGCGTAGCCCGAGGAAAACAGCACGCCGATCGGCGTGGCGTTCTGCAAGGGCGGCTCATCGGACACGAACTGCTCGTCGCCGCTGAACCGGGTGCCGGTGACGCGACCCAGCACCCGGGCGATCTGCGCCGACGGGGCGCCGCGCAGCGCCAGCAGCCGCGCGGATTCCGGCAGGAACAGCGCCAGCACGGGCACCAGCAGCAGCGGCACGACCCCGCCCAGCAGCAGCACCGCGCGCCAGCCGTAATCGGGGATCACGGCGCCGGCGGCGAAGCCAATCAGCGCCGAGCCCAGGTTGAAGCCGGTGAACATCACGGTGATCATCAGCCCGCGGCGGCGCTTGGGGGCGTATTCCGCCAGCAGCGTCGAGGCATTGGGCATCGCGGCCCCCATGCCCATGCCGGCCAGCAGGCGCAGCACCGCCATCTCGGTCGGCGAGGACGCGTAGGCCGCGGCCAGCGTCAGCAGCCCGAAGATCAGGATTGAAAGGATCAGCACCTTCTTGCGCCCGAAGCGGTCCGAGGACGGCCCCGCCACCAGCGCGCCGATCACCAGGCCGAAGGGCGCCGCGCTGACCACGATGCCGAAGGCCGCGCGCGAGATGTCCCATTCCGCCAGGATCGAGGGCGTCACGAAGCCCATGATCGCCACGTCCATCCCGTCGGCCATCACCACCAGGAAGCACATGGCGACAAGGAACCACTGGTAGGCGGAGATCGGGCGCTCATCCAGGAAGGACTTGATGTCCACGACCCTGCCCGTTCCGGCCGGTGCCGTCCTGATCGTTCCCACCCGGGCAGGTCCCGGTGGAGCCATTCCGTTGGTGCTCGACATCGTTTCCTCGCGACTCATGGTCCGGGCCCGCGGGCCCGGCAGGGTGCGGCGTCGTTCCGGCGGCGCGAAGCAGGCCGGTCGACAGCTTCTGCGGTGTTGCCGCTTCGGACGCGTCTGACCCGGCCTCCGAAGCACCACCGGTCTTACAGCGGTCCCAATGCCGTTCGCGTATCGAATTTCGGGAAAGGATCGTGGCGATTGGTTATACCCACCCTGCGCGGGCAGCTTCGCGCCGGCCGCGCAACCCGGCCCCTCCCCCCGGCGCGCCGCCGAGGGGTTCCTGCAACCCGCCGGCGGCGGCCCGGCGGGGCGGTGGGACGCGGGCCTGAAGGTCGGGTCAGCGATCCGGTGCCGCGATACGCCCCCGGAGGCGCGCGATCTCCGCCCTGCCCTCAGGCCGTGCGGGCGCGCCCGCCGCGATGGCCCGACACCGCCTGCCCGGCGTTGCTCGGCAGCCGCAGGCAGAGCGGCAGCGACACCAGCAGAACCAGCGCCACCACCACGAAGGCCGCGGAAAAGTCGCCCAGGATCGGCTCCTCCCGGCTGTGCAGCGCCACCGACACCGACAGCACGCTCGACCCCAGCACCACGCCCAGCGCCATCGAGAGCTGCTGCGCCGTGGAATACAGGCTGGTGGCGGCCGACAGGCGTTCCTGCGGCACCTCGGAATAAGCGAGCGAGTTCAGCGAGGTGAAATGCAGCGAGCGGGAGGTGCCGTTCAGCAGCAGCACGATAAACACCGCCCAGAGCGGCCAGGCAGTGGTGAGCAGCGCCAGCAGCAGCACCAGCCCCGACTGCAGCACCGTGTTCCACAGCAGCGTGCCGCGATAGCCCAGCCGCCGCAGCGTCGGCCCCACCAGCGGCTTCATGGCGAAGGCGCCCAGCGCGCTGGCCAGCGTGATCGAGCCCGACACGCTGGCCGAGGCCCCGAAGCCCAGCTGGATCGCCAGCGGCACCAGGAAGGGGATCGCCCCCGCCCCGCAGCGGAACAGCGTGCCCGCCGTGATCGTCACCGCGAAGGCCGGGATGCGCATCAGCGACAGGTCGATCGCCGGGTGCCGGGTGCGCAGGCAGTGCCACACCGCCAGCACGCCCGACACGACACCCACCAGCAGCGCCAGCAGGGGCCAGGGGGACGGCACCAGCCCGCGCCCAAGCGTTTCGAAGCCGAACATCAGCAGCGCCAGCGACACGCCGGTCAGCACGATGCCCGGCACGTCGAGGCGCGGCGGCCGTGCCTGCTCGGGCGAGGTGATAAAGGTCCAGGCCAGCAGCAGGCCCACCAGCCCGATCGGCAGGTTGATCCAGAACACCCAGCGCCAGCTCACCGCGTCGGTCAGGAAGCCGCCCAGCGGCGGCCCCATGATCGGGCCCAGCAGCGCCGGCATGGTCAGCCAGGTGGTGGCCCGCACGATCTCCTCGCGCGAAACCCTTCGCAGCAGCAGCAGCCGCGCCACGGGCACCATCATCGCCCCGCCCATGCCCTGCACCACGCGCGCCGCCACCAGCGAGAACAGCCCCGTTGCCAGCCCACAGGCCACGGACGAGGCGACGAACACCCCGATCGCCCACAGGAACACCCGCTTGGCGCCGTAGCGGTCGGCCACCCAGCCGCTGACCGGCACGAACACCGTCAGCGCCACGAGGTAGGAGGTGATCGCGGCGGACAGGTGCAGCGGCTCCGAACCGAGGTCGCGCGCCATGGCGGGCAGCGCCGTCGCGATCACGCTGCTGTCGAGGTTCTGCATCAGCAGCGCGCTGGCCACGATGGCCGCGGTGAAGCGGGGATCGTCGCGCCAGCGGGGGCGCGCGGCGGGGGCAGCCGTGCCGGCCGGGGGTGCGGGCGGCGCCGTCACCGCATCGGTCAGCGGGTCCGCCCCGGCCGGGGCCTCGGCCGCGGCGGCGGGGGCCGTCAGGGCACCGGCGTTGGCACCGGCACCCGCCTCGCCAGGCCCGCCGGTGGTCGCCGCGCTGTCGGGTGCGCCGCCCGAAGTGCCGGCCCCGGCGGCCACCGCCGCCGCTCCGCGCCGATCCTCGTTCTGGCCTCCCGATTCCGCCAAAACCGACCCTCCAGTTTCCCTCGCCCCTGCCATCCCCCTTGCGCCGGAAGGAGGGTGCTTGCAAGCCAGGGCGTGGCGCCGCATTTTCGCCGCATGGATCAAACGACGGGCGAGGCCAAGCGCATTCCGCTGCACGGGCCGGAAGATTTCGAGGGGATGCGTCGCGCGGGCCAGCTGGCGGCCCGCTGCCTCGACATGATCACGCCTCATGTTCAACCGGGCGTGTCCACGGGCGCCCTCGACCAGCTGATCCACGACTTCATGCTGGACCACGGCTCGACGCCGGCGACGCTGGGCTACCGCGGCTATCCGAAGAGCTCCTGCATCTCGATCAACCACGTGGTCTGCCACGGCATCCCGGGCGAGCGCACCCTGGCCGAGGGCGACATCCTCAACATCGACGTCACGCCGATCCTCGACGGCTGGTACGGCGACACGTCGCGCATGTACGTGGCCGGCGAGCCCAGCCGGAAGGCGGCGCTGCTGATGGACGTCACCTACGAAAGCCTGCTGCGCGGCATCGCAGCGGTGAAGCCCGGCGCCACGCTGGGCGACATCGGCCACGCCATCCAGAGCTACGTCGAGGGCCACCGCTTCTCGGTGGTGCGCGACTTCTGCGGCCACGGCGTCGGGCGCACCTTCCACGCGCCGCCCAACATCCTCCATTTCGGCCGCCCCGGCGAAGGCCCGAAGCTGAAGGAAGGCATGTTCTTCACGATCGAGCCGATGGTGAACACCGGCCGGCCGGAGGTGAAGGTGCTCGACGACGGCTGGACCGCGGTGACGCGCGACCGCTCGCTCTCGGCGCAGTTCGAACACATGGTGGGCGTCACCGCCACGGGCTGCGAGGTCTTCACCTTCTCCCCCGCCGGCCTGCACAAGCCGCCCTACGCCACGCCCGCGGGCCCTGCCGCGTGAGGCACCGCCTGCCCAACCGCCTGGTGGAAGGCTACAGCGGCTTCCGCCAGACCCGCTTTCGCCGCGAAAAGGACCACTACGCCGAACTCGCGGCCGCCGGCCAGGCACCCGAGGTGCTGATGGTCGCCTGCGTGGACAGCCGCGTGGCGCCCGAGGTGATCTTCGACGCCGATGCGGGCGAGATGCTGGTGGTGCGCAACGTCGCCAACCTCGTGCCGCCTTACCAGCCCGACAGCAACTATCACGGCACCTCGGCGGCGATCGAGTTCGCGGTGCAGGTGCTGGAGGTGAAGCACGCCGTGGTCATGGGCCACGCCTCCTGCGGCGGCATTCGCGCCTTTCGCGACAACCACCTGAAGGGCCGCGTCGCGGCGCCCGGCGACTTCGTGGCGCAATGGATGGAGATCATCGCCCCCGCCACCGAGCTCGCCCTGGTGTGCGAGGGCTGCGACCCGCTGGAAGACCAGCACGCCATGGAGCAGGCGGCGATCCGGCAATCGCTGCGCAACCTGCGGACCTTTCCCTGGCTGGTGGAGCGCGAGCGGAGCGGGGCGCTGCAGCTGCACGGCATCTGGTTCGACATGGCCGACGGCACCCTGCGGGAGCTGGACGAGGCCTCGGGCCGCTTCCAGCCCCTCCAGCGGCCCCGCTTCACCTGAACATCGTTTAACCGGCAGGGCCCCTCCCGGGCCTTCAAGACGCTGGCCTCCGCCGCGCGCCTCCCATACATTCGCGACTGTAGGGATAAAGGGAGACCCAGGCTCTTTGGCGCGGCACACCAAGGCACAGGCGGAGCAGACGCGCGAGGACATCCTCGACGCCGCCGAGCAGGTCTTCTTTGACCGGGGCGTGGCACGCTCCACGCTGGAGGAGGTCGCGCGCGTGGCCGGCGTCACGCGCGGCGCGGTGTACTGGCACTTCCGCGACAAGCTCGACCTGTTCCTGACGCTGAGTCAGCGCGCCGAGCTGCCGCACGAGGACCTGCTCGCCCGGCTGGTGGCCGAGCCCACGCTGGACATGTTCGACGAGCTGCAGCGCGTGGTGCGGGCCACCACCGCCTGGATCGCCAGCGACCTGCGGCACCGCCGGATCCTCACCATCCTCTACCAGCGCTGCGAGTACGTGGACGAGATGGCCCCCGCCATCGAGCGCCTCCGCAAGGCCGATGCGGAGCTGGTCCAGAAGCTGACCGAGATCTTCGCGGTGGCCGAGGAGCGCAGCCTCCTCGCGCCGCCCTGGAACAAGAACACCGCGGCCCATGCCATGGCGCGGCAGTTTCGCGGCGGCATGATGCTCTGGCTGCATGACCCGGCCACTTACCCCTTGGGAGACGAGGGGCTGCGCAGCGTCTGCACCCTGCTGCGCTCCATGCGCGGCGCGGACCGCCCGTGTACGACCTCGGACCAAGCCGGCTGAACATGTGCGGCCTGCAATGCTGCTCAACGAAGCTTGTGTTCCATACATTCGCGTCGGTACGTAAACCCTGTTGCCAACGGATGAGCCGTCCCCTGGCGATTCCACCCCGCGAGGTTCCCCGTGGCTGATCACGATCAAGCAGAAACCCACACCCATCCGATGAGCGACAACCGGGTGCGTGCCGAACACCATGCGGAGCCTCCCCGCACGCGCGCCAAGGTACGCCGCAACGGCTCCGACGACGACCGTTCCGGTGACGGCAAGTCGGGTGACAACAAGTCGGGCGACAGCAAGGGGAATGGCGACAAGTCGGGGGATAACAAGGACGCCGGCAAGGACCAGAAGAACGGCAACGGCAACAAGAAGAAGAGCAAGCTGCCGATCATCATCGGCATCATCGTCCTTCTGCTCGCGATCGCGGGCGGCGCCGTTTACTGGTTCCTGACCCGCAACCTCGTATCCACCGACGACGCCTATACCGAGGGCCGCGCCATCACGGTGGCACCCCAGGTGGCGGGCTACGTGACCGAGCTCGCGGTCACGGACAACCAGTTCGTCCATGCCGGCGACGTGATCATCCGCATCGACCAGCGCGACTACATCGCGCAGCGCGACCAGGCGGCCGCCAACCTCGAACTCGCGCAGGCGCAGCTCCACTCGGCGCAGATCGACCTCGACATCGCCCGCGTGCGCTACCCGGCCGAGCTCAAGCAGGCCGAGGCGCAGCGCGCCGCGGCGCGCGCCAACCAGGCGCAGGCGCAGTCCGACTACCGCCGCCAGCGCAGCGTCGACCCGCGCGCCACCACCCAGACCAACATCGACACCGCCAACGCCGCGCTGCAGAGCAACACCGCCCAGGTCGCCCAGGCCGACGCGCAGGTGCAGGTGGCCAGCCTGACGCAGCAGAACATCCAGATGGCCGAGGCCGTGGTGCGGCAGCGCCAGGCGCAGGTGGACCAGGCCAAGGCCTCGCTCGCTCAGGCGGAGGTCAACCTCAGCTACACCGTAATCCGCGCGGCGCAGGACGGCCGGGTGACGCGCCGCAACGTCGAGAAGGGCGCCTACCTCCAGCAGGGGCAGAGCGTGATGTCGCTGGTCACCCCTGAGGTCTGGGTCACCGCGAACTTCAAGGAAACCCAGCTCGACGGCATGAAGGCCGGCCAGAAGGTCGATCTCGAGGTCGACGCCTATCCCGACCTGAAGCTGCACGGCCATGTCGACAGTTTCCAGATGGGCTCGGGCGCCCGCTTCAGCGCCTTCCCGGCCGAGAACGCCACCGGCAACTTCGTGAAGATCGTCCGCCGCGTGCCGGTGAAGATCGTGATCGACGGCGGCCTGCCCAACAACATGCCGCTGCCGCTGGGCATCTCGGTGGTGCCCACGGTCACCGTCGAATGAGCGGCTCGGCGGGTTCCTCGCGCGGCTGGAAGCCCAGCTTCAACCCCTGGCTGGTCACCATGGTGGTGACCATGGGCGCCTTCATGGAGGTGCTCGACACCACCATCGTGAACGTGTCGCTGCCGCACATCGCGGGCTCCATGTCGGTCTCCAACGACGAGAGCACCTGGGCGCTGACCACCTACCTGGTCGCCAACGGCATCGTGCTGACCATCTCGGGCTTCCTGAGCCGCTGGCTCGGCCGCAAGCGCTACTTCATGATCTGCCTCGGGATGTTCACGCTCTGCTCGCTGGGCTGCGGCATCTCCACCGAGTTCTGGCAGCTGCTGCTGTTCCGCGCCTTCCAGGGCTTCTTCGGCGGCGGCCTGCAGCCGACGCAGCAGAGCATCATCCTTGACACCTTCCCGCCGGAGAAGCGCGGCACCGCCTTCGCGGTCACCGCGCTCGCCATCATCGTGGCGCCGATCCTGGGGCCGGTGGTGGGCGGCTACCTCACCGACACCTATTCCTGGCATTGGATCTTCCTGATCAACATCCCGATCGGCGCGCTGGCGCTGTTCGGCACCGCCACCGTGGTCGAGGACCCGCCCTGGGTGACCGAGGAGTCCAAGAAGCCGGTCCGCTTCGACTATATCGGCCTGGGCTTCATCGTGCTGGGCCTGGCCGGGCTCGAGCTCGTGGCCGACCGCGGCGAGGACTACGACTGGCTCGGCTCCAACTTCATCCGCATCGCGGCCGTCTTCGCCACGATCGGTTGGGTCGGCGGCATCTACTGGTTCCTGTACAGCAAGAACCCCATCGTCAACCTCAACGTCTTCCGCGACCGGAACTTCACGCTGGGCTGCGCCCTGATCTCGCTGATGGGCTTCGCGCTCTACGGCTCGGCGGTGATGATCCCGCAGCTGGCGCAGCAGCAGCTGGGCTACACCGCCACCTGGTCGGGCCTCGTGCTGGCCCCCGGCGCGGTGCTGCTGGTGATGCTGATCCCCGTCACCGGCCGGCTGATGGGCTTCATCCCCGCCAAGTGGCTGATCGTCTTTGGCGGCCTGTGCCTGTCGGCCTCGTTCTACTACTCGCACTTCCTAGTGCCGGACATGAGCTTCCGCTCGCTGGTGATCATCCGCGCCTCGCAGACGGTGGGCCTGGCCTTCCTGTTCGTGCCGATCAGCACCATCACCTACGCCACCCTGCCGCGCGCGCTGAACGGCGATGGTACCGCGCTGTTCTCGATGTTCCGCAACGTGCTGGGCTCGCTCGGCATCTCGATCTCGACGGCGCTGATCACCGACCACGAGCAGATCCGCAACGCGCACCTGGTGAAGTACATGTCGCCGCTCTACGAGCCCTACAACACGACGCTCCAGGAGATCCAGCGCGGGCTGATCAGCAACGGCGTGTCGGCGGGCGCCGCGATGGAGCAGGCGACCTCGCAGATGTACCAGCAGCTGCAAACCCAGACCGCGGTGCTGGCCTATTCCGACACCTTCCTGATCGTGGCGGTCTTCGCGGCCCTGATCATCCCCTGTGCCCTACTGCTCACGGGCAAGAAGGTTCAGGGCGGCGGCGGAGCGCATTGAGGACCATGACCTTGCTGACCTCCTTCCGTTCGGCGCTCCTGCTGGGAACGGCGCTGGCGCTCGCGGCCTGCAGCGTGGGCCCGGACTTCAAGCCGCCGGTCGCCGACGCGCCGGGTGCCTACGCCGACGCGGCGCGCGCGAACAGCCCCACCATCACGCTGCAGGCCGATCCCGACCCGCGCTGGTGGACGCGCTTCAACGACCCCGTGCTGACCTCGTTCGTCGAGCGCGCGATCCGCGGCAACCTCGACCTGCAGCAGGCGGTGCTCCGCATCGCCCAGGCGCGCCAGAGCGAGGCCCAGGCGCGCGCCGCGGGCCTGCCCTCGATCAACGCCAACGCCTCCTACACCCGGCAGCAGCTGGGCCTTCGCGGCATTCTCGAGGACCGCGACGTCTTCGGGCAGATCAGCCGCAACGGCGGCAGCAACAGCGACACGATCAACGACGCGCTGAACGGGCTGACCCAGCCGGTCAACCTCTTCCAGGCCGGCTTCGACGCGAGCTGGGAGCTCGACCTCTTCGGCCGCGTCCGCCGTTCCACCGAACAGGCCAACGCCCAGACCCAGGCCCAGCGCGAGGCCGCCAACGACGCGCTGGTCTCGCTCGAGGCCGAAGTGGTGCAGGCCTATGCCAACGTGCGCGGCGCCCAGGCGCTGGCGCAGTCGCAGCGCGAGAACGTCGCCACCGCGCAAGGGGTGCTGGACCTCGTGCAGCGCCAGCGCCGTCAGGGCCTCGTCACCGAGCTCGACGTCGAGAACCAGCGCTCGCAGCTGTTCAACTACCAGGCGCAGCTTCCCACCTATGAGCGGCAGCTGCGGCAGGCGATGAACCGCCTGAGCCTCCTGCTCGGCCAGGCGCCGGGCTTCGTGGACCAGGAACTCGAGACCGGCGCCCCGATTCCGCCCACGCCGCCGGTGGTGGCGGTGGGCGTGCCCGCCTCGCTGGCCCGCCGCCGCCCCGACATCCGCCAGGCCGAGGCGCGGCTCCATGCCGCCACCGCCGGCGTCGGCGTGGCCGTGGCACGCTTCTACCCGGACATCTCGCTGACCGGCAGCCTCGGCACCCGCGCGGCGGATTTCAGCTACCTCACCAACTGGTCCAGCCACTTCTACGCACTGGGCCCCAGCATTTCGCTGCCGATCTTCCAAGGCGGCTCGCTCACCGCGGGTCTGCGCCTCGCCCGCGCGCAGGAGGCTGAGGCGGCGCTGGCCTACCGCTCCACCGTGCTGAACGCGCTGAGTGAGGTGGACAACAACCTCGTGGCCTACCGCACCGACCGGGCGCAGCGTGACAGCCTGCAGCAGACGGTGAACGCCTCGCAGACCGCGCTGGGCCTGGCGCGCGAACGCTACGAGCACGGGCTGTCCTCGTTTATCGACGTGCTGGATGCGCAGCGCACGCTGGTCGCGGCGCGGCAGCAGCTGCTCCAGGCGACGCTGACGCTGACCACCGACCTCGTGGCACTCTACAAGTCGCTGGGCGGCGGCTGGGAAGGCGACACCCTGCCCACCGTCACCGCCATTCCCCCGCCGGGCGGCGGCACACCGATCGAGAGCCTGTCGCCCGACAGCATCGCCGGCGTGGACAAGCCGGGGCGCCCCGTGCCGCTCTCGCCCGGCGTCGGGCCGGAAACCCCGAACGCCCCGGCGGCACCGGTCGCGACGGCGCCGGTTCCCGCCATGGGTACGGCCATCGTCCCCTACCCGACGCGCTGAAGTTTTCCGCCCGGGTCCGGACACCCGAACCGTGATTCCCCGGGCCCGTGGTCAGAGGATCACGGCCCGGGCCACGGCTGCGGGTCTGGCCCTCAGGGTCGGGCTCCGTCGTCACGGCCCATCGCCAAGGCCCAGGCCGTGGCGCAGCGCGGCGCGCCGTGGTGAGATGCTGCGGCACGGAAGGGGGACAGGCATGGCGAGGAAGCCGGGACTGGCCGAGGCAGGACCGCTGTTCCACCTCGATCCGACGCCGCCCGCGAGCTTCGCGCTCTCCCCGCAGCCCGGCCCCGCCAGCCCGGAGGGCCACCGCAAGCGCCTGCGCGAACGCCTGCTGCGCGGCGGTGCCGAGGCCCTGGCCGATTACGAGCTGCTGGAAATGCTGCTCTTCGCCGCCATGCCGCGTGCCGACACCAAGCCGCTGGCCAAGGCGCTGATCGCCCGCTTCGGCTCCTTCGGCCAGGCGGTCTCGGCGCCCGAGCCGGCGCTGCGCGAGGTCGCCGGCGTGGGCGACGCGGTGCTGGCCTCGCTGCGGCTGGTGCGCGCGGCCGCGCTTCGCCTGCTGGCCGAGGAGGTGCGCGAGCAACCGGTGCTCAGCAACTGGGACCGCCTCACCGCGTATCTCGGCGCGGTGCTGTCGCGCGAACCCGTGGAACAGTTCCGTGTGCTGTTCCTCGACACGCGCAACCGCCTCCTGGCCGACGAGGCCCAGGGGCGCGGCACCGTCAACCACACGCCCGCCTACCCGCGCGAGATCCTCCGCCGGGCGCTGGAACTCGGCGCCACCGCGATCATCCTGGTGCACAACCATCCCAGCGGCGATCCCACCCCGTCGCGCGCCGACCTCGACACCACCGCCGAGATCGCGCGCGCCGCGACGGCGCTGGGCGTGGCGCTGCACGACCACCTGATCGTGGGCGGCACCCGCACCCTGAGCTTCCGGCGCGAAGGCCTGCTCGGGCGCTGAGGCACCACGCGCCGAGGAAAACGCGCCGAGGAAAACGCGCTGGGCAAACCGCGCCGGGAACGGGCGGCAGGCCACGCCGGCGTGATCCCGGCGAAGCGTTGCTTTTGCGCGGCGCAGCGCACAACCTCGCGGCCATGCGACGCGCCCTTCCCCTCGTGCTCCTGCTGACCGCCCTCGTTGCGGCGGGTCCGGGCGCGGCCCTGGCGCAGAAGCCACCGCCGCTCGACGCCCCTGATGGCGCCGCAGGCCCGGCGCCGGAACGCCCGGCGACCCGTGTTCCCGACCTGCCCGGCAAGCCGCCGGCGCTGCCGCCCGGTGCCTCGGGCCGCGGAACACCCGCGGCGCGCACGCCGCGCAACACCCGTCCCGCGACGCCGCCTGCGCAGGGGCGCCCCGCGACGCCGACGGATCAGCCCCCGGCCGCGACGCCGCCCACCGGCAAGCCCCTGCCTGCCCCGGGACCGGGCGAGCGCGAGGCCTGAGCCCGCGGCCGCCACCCGTCACCACGGGGCATGGCAGGGAGGCGGCACCACGAGGCAACACCATCGGGCGACCCAACACCGCCCGGCCGCGCACCGCGCGCGGCGCGGTCCCCGCCTCAGGACCGCAGCGCCGCCGTGATCGCCTGGGTGAAGCGCACCGCGTCCACCGCGGCCTCGCCCTCGCCCACGGTGGTCACCTGCACCCGCAGGAACCGCCCGCCGGCCGAGGCGAGGCAGAGCTGCCGCTGCACCGGGCTGCGGCCGAAGCGGCCTTCCAGTAGGGCGCAGCGCAGCGGCCCGCCCTGCGGCGTCGGATAGGTGGCGCGCGACACCTCGCGGAAGGAACGGCCGGTGGTTTCCCGCGACAGCCCCGTGGCGTCGCGCACCGTGTTGTCCAGCTCGGCCGACAGCCGCGCGGCGTTCACCCCCGGCAAGCCACGGTCGAAGATCGAGACCTGCGCCGCCACCGTGCGCGAGGGCGTGGCGTAGTCCACGGTGCGGGCATCCTGGCCGAGTGCCGGCGCATCCACCGCCCCGCCGCGCACCATCCCCTCGGCCGAGGCCGGCAGGCGGCGCAGCAGCTCCGCCACCGCCGGGCGCGGCGTCGCGGTCGGCGTTTCGTCCGGGTCGGCGCCCGCCAGCGTGCCGGGCTGGGCGCAGCCGGCCAGCAACGCCAGCACCAGCCCCAACGCCGGGATCGCGGAGCGACGCCCATCCTGGGGGCGGACCATGTCCTGAACCCCGCGTCCCGCCGGATGCCGGCGCCTCACGGCGCGTGCCCCGTGGTGGCGGGTGCCGCGACGTGGCTGGCACCGGGCAGCGGCAGGTCGAGATGCAGCGCGGCGTTGGCGGCGATGCCGCCTTCCCACAGCAGCTCCAGCCCCACGTAAAGGATCAGCGCCACGCCGATATAGGCGATCCAGCGGAAGCGATCGAGCAGCCGCGCCAGCAGCCCGCCCAGCAGGCCCATCATCACGATGGAGATCAGCAGCCCCACCACCAGCAGCGGCAGGTTGTCGTGCGCCACCGCCGCCACGGCCAGGACGTTGTCGAGGCTCATGGACACGTCGGCGAGCACGATCTGCCACAGCGCCTGCATCAGGGTCTTCTCGGCCACGGGCTTGCCGCCACCATGTGCCTCGTCCGCCTTGCTGCGCAGTTCCCGCCAGAAGTTCCAGGCGATGTAGAGCAGCGCCAGGCCACCCACGAGGTCGATCCACCACAGCGACAGCAGCAGGCTCGCGAAGATCGAGAACACCACGCGCAGCAGCGCCGCGGCGATGATGCCGAACAGCACCGCCTTGCCGCGCTGATGCGCCGGCAGGCCCGCGGCGGCGAGGCCGATCACCACGGCATTGTCGCCGCTCAGCACGATGTTGAGCCAGATGATCTCCAGCAGCCCGGGCAGTGACCCGGTCAGCGCTTCCATGCGTCCATTCCCTCAAGCCCCGGGGCCGGAACTGGCCCCTTCCCGGCAGCGGGACGCGATGCGCGCGAAGGCGTTCGGCCGCGCGGCCGGCGCTGGGGCGCCGCCTGGCCGGACAGGCCCCCGCCCCGTCCCGTCCGCCCGCGCGGATTGGCGGCAGTCTAGGGCTTGGCCGGGAACAGGTGAAGCCGGGGACAGCTGTTGTTCATCTGCGCACCATCCCCGACCCTCGGCCCGGGATGCGAAACGACGCTGCCGGGAGGCCGCCCACCGCGCCCGGCGTCAGCGCCGGCGCGTGCCGGTGCGCCGGGTCGCGGGCCACGGCGCCAAACCCTGCCGGCGCCCCGTGGCCCTGGCCGGGCCTCGGTCGGGGGATCTCGGCGGCGGGGCCTCCGGCGGGCCGCCTTGGCGGAGAGCCTTCAGTGGCCAGCCTCCCGGTGGGTGGCCTTAGCGGAAAGCCCTCAGCGGCCAGCCTCCCGGTGGGTGGCCTCCGGTGGGCGGCCCCCGGTGGGCGGCCCCCGGTGGGCGGCCTCCGGCGGACGGCGCTGGTGGACGCCCCACGATGGACGGCCTCCAGTGCGCCATCCGTCGCGGGGCCCCGGTCAATGGGCGGCCGGCGCCGCCGCGACGGGCCCGCCGGTGCCGGTCCAGAACTGCAGGTGCGGCCAGAACTCGTGCCACCCTTCCCAGATCATGCTCACCGCCACGTACAGGATCACCAGCAGGCCCACCCAGGCGATCCAGCGGAACCGCTCCAGCATCCGGGCAATGAAGCTCGCCGCCACGCCCATCAGGATCACCGAGATGGCGAGGCCCACCACCAGCACATCGAGGTGCTCCTTGGCCGCGCCCGCCACCGCCAGGACGTTGTCCAGCGACATGGACACGTCCGCCACCAGGATCTGGATGATCGCCTGGCCCAGCGTCTTGCGCGGCGCCCCGGCGGCGGCACCGTTCTGCAGCGCCTCGGCCCCTTCCGCCTGATGCGCGCCGCCGCGCAGCTCCCGGTACATCTTCCAGCAGACCCAGAGCAGCAGCAGCCCGCCCACCAGCGTCAGCCCGGCGATCGCCAGCAGCTGCGTGGTGATCGCCGCGAAGCCGATCCGCATGATCGTGGCGGCGCCGATGCCCCACAGGATCGCCTTGCGCCGCTGGTCCGGCGGCAGCCCCGCCGCCGCCATGCCGACCACGATGGCATTGTCCCCAGCCAGCACGAGGTCGATCAGCAGCACCTGCCCCAGGGCAATCAACCAGTCCATCGTCATCGACGCTTCGCCGCTCCCAGCTCGATCACGCCCGGTTCTGCCGGGGGATCAGGCACCTTCGCTCCGCCCCTTAAACGCTATGCAATGAATCGGCAATCTGTTGCGCCGCCCGCTTCACGCTGTCACGGGCGACGCCCCACGAAGGCAGCCTGCCTGACGGCCACGACAAGGCTCTCGTCCGCCGCGTCATCCCAGAAGGGCCGCGCTGCCTCGCACCGCGCCTGCATCCGCGTCAGCCCGACGTCGCGCAGCTCGTGGTCGGCCATTTCCAGCAGGGCGCGCCGGGTCGACACGTTGCGGTGCCAGCGGCAAAGACGGAGCCAGATCGCCGGGAACGGGTTGCGGACCACCGCATTGCTCCGACCTTCAGCCCTTATTGCTCCGATCATGGCGAATCGTTCCTTATTGCTCCGAACAGCGGTTTGCCACGCTCCACATCGGGGCTTCAACGACGCGATTGCACTCGGTACAATATTCTCATGACGGACTTCCGGACCCTGGCCGACCGCCTCGCCCGCAGCCTCGCCGAGGACCTCGCCGCCGGCCGCCGCCAGCCCGGCGAGCGCCTGCCCACCAGCCGCGACTTCGCGCATCACCAGCGCATCGCCCCCTCCACAGCCTCGCGCGTGTATGCCGAGCTGGTGCGGCGCGGCGTCGCAGTGGGCGAGGTCGGGCGCGGCACCTTCCTGCGCGCCACCGCCGCGCCCGCCGCCGGCCTGCCGCCCGTGCCGGCGCGCGAAGCCCAGGCCGAAGCGATCACCGACCTCGAGATGAACTTCTGCGTCCTGCCCGGGCAGGGCGCGCTCCTGGCCCCCGCCCTGCGGCGCCTGACCGCCCCCGACGCGCTGCAATCCCTGCTGTCGCACGCGGCCGTTGCCGGCGACGAGGCCGCCCGCGCCGCCGCCGCCCGCCTCCTGCGCCGCGACGGCTGGTCGCCCGAGCCCGAAAGCCTGCTCTTCGCCGGCCGCGGCCAGCAGGCGCTGGCGGCCTGCTTCACCGCCCTGATCGCCCCGGGCGAGCGCCTGGGCTTCGAGGGCCTGACCTACTCGCTGGCCAAGGGCGTCGCCCAGCGCCTCGGCATCCTGCCCGTGCCGCTCGCCACCGACGGCGACGGCCTGCGCCCCGACGCCGTCGCCGCGGCGCATGCCGCCCACCCGCTGCGCCTGCTCTACGTGCAGCCGGACCTGCACAACCCGCTCGGCACCACCATGCCCGAGGCGCGGCGCCGCGACCTCGCCGCCCTGTGCCGCGACCTCGACATCCTCGTGGTCGAGGACGCCGTTTACGGCTTCCTGTCGGAGGACATCCTGCCGCCCCTGGCCGCCTTCGCCCCGGACCACAGCGTGCTGGTGGACAGCCTGAGCAAGCGACTCGCCCCCGGGATGACGCTGGGCTTCCTGGTGGCGCCGCCGCGGCTGCGCCCGCGCCTGGCCGCGGCGCTGCGCATGGGCGGCTGGGTCGCGCCCGGCGTCAGCCTCGCCGCCGGCACCGCCTGGATCGAGGATGGCAGCGTGGCGGAGCTCGTCCGTCGCAAGCGCGCGGATGCCCGCGCCCGCAACGCCCTGGCGCGCGAGGTCCTGGGCGGCGGCGGCCTGACCCTGCAGGGCGACCCGCGCGCCTACCACCTCTGGCTGGAACTGCCCGAACCCTGGCGCGCGGAAACCTTCGTGGCCGCCGCCGCGCGGCGCCGCATCGCCGTGTCGCCCGCGGCCGAGTTCGCCGCCGGCCCCGCCCACGCCCCCAACGCCGTTCGCCTGGCGCTCGCCGCGCCCGCCGAGGCGCAGCTGCGCCCGGCCTTCGAGACCCTGCTGGAACTGGCCCTCACCGGCCCCGACGCCGCGGCGGTGGGCTGAGGCGCGGAGCGGCCCGGCAGCCTCGGCAACATAGCCGGTCGCCCGCGGCGCGCCCGGACCACGGAACCCGCCGCGCTGCCATCGCTTGCAGGGTCAGCACGGCATCGCCGGCAGGGTCGCGCCGCCCGTCCGCCTGCGGCCTCCCTGCCCCGCCGCGCCGACCATCCACCCTCCGGCATGACCGTCATTGCCTTCGCTGATGGGGCGACGCCTCCACGCTGCCCCATATTCCCCGGCAACCGAGGCCGCTGCCCGGGCACCCCGGCCCGGACCCGCCTCCCCCTTCTCCGGCGGATCACACCCCCGCCCCCACGGACACACCCCACCTCATGAAGAAGATCGGCTTCCTTTCTTTCGGCCACTGGAACCCCTCGCCCCAGTCCGGCACCCGCTCCGCCGCCGAAGTGCTGCTGCAGTCCATCGACCTCGCCGTCGCGGCCGAAGAACTGGGCGCCGACGGCGCCTACGTCCGCGTCCACCACTTCGCCCGCCAGCTCGCCTCGCCCTTTCCGCTGCTGGCCGCGATGGGCGCCAAGACCAGCAGGATCGAGCTCGGCACCGGCGTGATCGACATGCGCTACGAGAACCCGCTCTACATGGCCGAGGACGCGGGCGCGGCGGACCTGATCAGCGGCGGCCGCCTCCAGCTCGGCATCAGCCGCGGCTCGCCCGAGCAGGTGATCGATGGCTGGCGCCACTTCGGCTACGCGCCGGCCGAGGGCGAGACCGACGCCGACATGGGCCGCCGCCACGCCGAGGTCTTCCTCGAGGTCCTCAAGGGCGAAGGCTTCGCGCGCCCCAACCCGCGCCCGATGTTCCCCAACCCGCCCGGCCTGATCCGGCTGGAGCCGCATTCCGAAGGCCTGCGCGAGCGCATCTGGTGGGGCTCCGGCTCCGACGCCACCGCCGTCTGGGCGGCCAAGCAGGGCATGAACCTGCAAAGCTCCACCCTCAAGGACGACGAGACCGGCGAGCCCTTCCACGTCCAGCAGGCCAAGCAAATCCGCGCCTACCGCGCCGCCTGGGACGAGGCGGGCCACAGCCGCACGCCCCGCGTCTCCGTCAGCCGCAGCATCTTCCCGCTGCTCGACGACCGCGACCGCGCTTATTTCGGCCGCGGCGGGGATGAGGCGGACTCCGTCGGCTTCCTGGGCGGCACCACCCGCGCCATCTTCGGCCGCGGCTACACCGCCGAGCCCGAGGCGCTGATCCGGCAGCTCCGCGCCGACGAGGCCATCGCCGAGGCCGACACGCTGCTGCTGACGGTGCCCAACCAGCTCGGCGTCGAATACTGCGCCCACGTCATCGAGGGCATCCTGAAGCACGTCGCGCCGGCGCTCGGCTGGCGGTAACCGCTCCAGCCACCGCCGCCTTCCCTGGGCGGGAGGCGGCGGCCACGTCCCCGTCCGACCCGCGCGGGCCGGACGGCGCAGCGCTCAGGCGTGAACCGCCGGCGCAGCCCCGGCACCGGGCCGGGGCGCCACCACCCGGACCCGCGCCGCCACCAGCACCGCCGCCACGAGCAGCAGCGCGCCGGCCGCGACGAACACCCCCGCGACGCCGCCGATGCCGAACACCACGCCGCCCGCCGCGGCCCCCGTGGCGATCGCGAGCTGCACCGACGCCACCACCATGCCGCCGGCACTTTCCGCCTGGTCCGGCACCGCCCGCGCCACCCAGGTCGACCAGCCCACCGGCACGCCGCCGAAGGCCGCACCCCACAGCGCCACCAGCGCCGCCTGCACCGCCACGCCCGCCGGCAGCAGCGCCAGCAGCAGCGCCGCCCCGCCGATCAGCACCGGCATCAGCACCAGCGTCCCGCGCAGAGACCGCTCCAGCAGCCAGCCCGCCAATAGCGTGCCGCCGAAGTTCGCCACGCCGAAGCCCAGCAGCATCAGCGCCAGCCCGTCGAGCCCGACGCCCGCCACACCCTCCAGGAACGGCCGGATATAGGTGAACAGCGCGAAGTGCCCGCCGAACACCAGCACCGTGCCCAGGATCCCGACGCCGATGCCCGGGCGCAGCAGCACCTCGATCAGCGTCCCCAGCCGCGCCGCCCCGCGCGGCGCCAGCCGCGGCAGCACCAGCAGCTGGAACACCAGCGTCACCACCCCGATCGCCGCCGCCAGCAGAAAGGCGCTGCGCCAGCCATAGCGCCCGCCCAGGTAGCTCCCGAGCGGCGCCGCCACGATGGTCGCCACCGAAACCCCGCTGAAGATCATCGACAGCGCCCGCGGCAACACCGCCGAGGGCACCAGCCGCATCGCGGTCGCCGCCGCCATGCTCCAGAACCCGCCCAGCGCGATCCCCAGCAGCACCCGTGCCACCAGCAGCACGGTGAGGCTCGGCGCGAAGGCCACCAGCAGGTTCGACGCGATCAGCAGCACGGTGAACCCGATCAGCACCACCCGCCGGTCGATCCCCCGCGTCAGGCTCGCCGCCAGCAGCCCCGAGAACAGCGCCACCAGCGCCGTCACCGTCACCGCCTGCCCCGCCAACCCCTCCGACACCCCGAGCTCCGCCGCCACCGGCGTCAGCAGGCTCGCCGGCAGGAACTCCGCCGTCACCAGCCCGAACACCCCCAGCGTCAGCGAGAACACCGCCGCCCAGGCGGGCACCGCCGGTTCCGCCACGGCGCCGAGGCCGACATCCGGCACGGCCTCCCCAACAAACTCACTCATCACGCGCAATCCCTGAAACCCTGTGTCACCGGGAAAGCTAGGCAACGGCGCCCGGACGATCCATGCTGGTGCATCCGCATTCGTTGACCGAAACCCCGGAAATGCCGCCGCTGGACCAACCCGCCCCCTCCCCCGACCTGATGAGCGAACTCCTCCTCGGCATGCGGCTGCGCGGCATCCAGTACCGCCGCATCCAGGCCCGCCCGCCCTTCGGCCTCGGCTTCGGCGCCCGTCCCGGCTACGCCCACTTCCACTTCCTCGCCACCGGCACCGCCACGCTGCGCACCGCCGACGGCACCCTGCACGACCTGCGCTCCGGCACCGCCGCCTTCCTCCCCCATGCCGAGGCCCACCAGCTCCTCTCCGCAGCCGATGCCCCCGTGGAGGACATCGCGAACTTCTCCACCGCCCCCCTCTGCGACACCGTCTGCGCCGTGGACGCCTGCACCTGCCCGGAGGCCGCGCCGGACACCATCCTCTTCAGCGGCTGCATGGAGTTCGAGCTCGGCGGCATGCAGAGCCTCGTCCGCCTCATGCCCGCCCTCATGCTCGTGGACGCGCTCGACAGCCGTCACCCCGGCCTCATGCCCATCCTCGCCGCCATGGAGCACGAGGCCTGCGCCGCCCGCGTCGGCTTTGCCGGCATCCTCGCCCGCCTGGCCGACGTGGTGGCCGCCGTGATCGTGCGCGGCTGGGTCGAGAGCGGCTGCGGCACCGCCACCGGCCTCGTCGCGGCGCTCCGCGAGCCCCGGCTGGCCCGCGCCATCCTGGCCCTCCACCGACAGCCCGGCCGCGACTGGACCGTGGCGGAACTCGCGCGCGAAAGCGGCACCTCCCGCTCCGTCTTCGCGGAGCGCTTCCAGGCCACCACCGGCGTCCCGCCGCTGCGCTACGCCACGGAACTGCGGATGCGCCTCGCCAGCCAGTGGCTGACGGAGGACCGCCTGCCGATCGAGGCCGTGGCCGGGCGCCTCGGCTACAGCTCCCAGGCGGCGTTCAGCCGGGCCTTCAAGCGGATCACCGGGGTGCCACCGGGGGCGAGCCGGGCGGGGGTGGCGGTGGGTGGGGTGTGATCCGTCGCACTGGGGGCGCCGGGTGGGGTGGCGTTGCGCGGGGGTGGTCGGGCGGTGCCCGCAGGGGCGCTGCCCCTGCACCCCGGCAGGAACCTGAGGTTCCTGCACCTCCCGGCATTCGCTTATCAATTTTCTCAATCGAAGTCTCGGGATTTTTACCAAATCTCACACAGCAACTATCTTATGAGAAGAATTTATAGTCAGAGTATTACGCTATTTGATCGCTAATACTTTCTATGCTCTCGATAAGCTGCTCCACATCATTTCTAGGAACACTCACGCTAAGATTTCCATGAGCAACAGAGTTCCGCACGGAACTGATCTTCTTTAGCTTTTCTGCAGCAGCACTATCAATCTGGCCATCCATGGCAAGTCGCTCAATGACAGCAGAAGAAGGTAATGGCCTTAAAGAAGTCGTTATGTTAGCTGGGTAGATGCTCCGAGCCAGCGCCTCCAAAATCGACCACCCCTCTAAAATCGCAGCTTTCGAATAACCGGAACTACTAAGGCTTTTAACTTCACCTAGAGCTTCTTTGATTTGCGATTTTGATGGCCTCGGAAGATCAATAATGTCGCTAGGATCCTGCCCAGTATAAATTAGCAGATATCTCCATCCACTTTTGTTGGCCGCAGTACTATCTATTTCCGTCAGAGGCACCTTCAACCTACGGCTATTCCTCCCCTTTATTTCAATAATGACTTTATCCTCGCCGCTCTTGCTTATAGCCAGCGCGTCAGGTCTATACGGCTTTAGGAAATCAGGTAGCTCCGCATCGGAAGGATTAATCAGAAAATCATAGCCCTTAGAAATAAAATCATTGCCAACTTTTATTAAGGTGCTGCTCTCAGCATCTTCGCGCTCGAATTCGTTCATTGCACTTCCCTCCAATCGAGATCGTCTTCAACCATGATGTAAACCACCGGCTTATCTCTATCTATAGCGTCCTGCAAAGCAGACGAGGGCGATGAAAATTTCCAGTCAATCCCAACTTCAAATTTCTGCGCCACGACTTTCTCGATCACAGCATCGTCCAAGTATACAACACCGATCATTCCATCCAGTATAGGCTTTATAATATTGTCGATATCCCCCTGCATCTTTCCGGGAGGGAAGTAATATATAGTGGCCATCAAGGGCCGGTCATCAATATCGTACCAGTCTCGCAACCTATCTATCTCAGCCTTCGCACGCTCACCAACAGTCTTCTTCCATTCGTCCTTTGCTTTGGTCCCAGAGGCTTGAGCTGACACTGGCGTTTGTGCGATCACTAGCTCCAGAGGAAATGAGATACAATAGTCTTGCTCGTCATCAACCTCGCTCAACGTCTTGATCTCCGTTCGCACGCCATGACAACAAAGCTCAAATTTGGGTAAAGAGTTATCTTCGTTGCATTGCTTGTAAAGCCTTAGTCAGTTTGAATCATTCGCAATACCTTCTAGCCAATTCCTCTTGACTCCCCCACCCCCACCCGCCACGGGAGCCCCCGAACCCTCCCGGAGCCCCCGCCCCCATGGTCCCGCGCTATTCCCGCCCCGAGATGACCGCCATCTGGTCGCCCGAGACCCGCTACAAGATCTGGTTCGAGATCGAGGCCCTGGCCGCCGAGGCCATGGGCAACCTCGGCACCATCCCCGCCGACGCCGCCCGCACCATCCGCGAGAAGGGTGACGCCCGCACCGCCGACATCACCGCCACCGACGTGGACCGCATCGATGAGATCGAGCACGAAACCCGCCACGACGTCATCGCCTTCCTGACCTGGCTGGGCGAAGGCATCGGGCCCGAGGCGCGCTTCATGCACCAGGGCATGACCTCCTCCGACGTGCTCGACACCTGCCTGAACGTGCAGCTCACCCGCGCCGCCGACCTCTTGCTGCGCGACCTCGACGCCGTGCTCGACGCCCTGCGCCGCCGGGCCGAGGAACACGCGCTGACCCCCACCATCGGCCGCTCCCACGGCATCCACGCCGAACCCACCACCTTCGGCATCAAGCTCGCCGGCCACTGGGCCGAATTCGCCCGCTGCCGCACCCGCCTCCAGGCCGCGCGCGCCGAGGTCGCCACCTGCGCCATCTCCGGCCCCGTCGGCTCCTTCGCCAGCGTCGACCCGCGCGTGGAGGCCTTCGTCGCCGAGCGCCTCGGCTTGCGCCCCGAGCCCGTCTCGACCCAGGTCATCCCGCGCGACCGCCACGCCGCCTTCTTCTGCACCCTGGCCGTCGTCGCCTCCGCGATCGAGCGCCTGGCCACCGAGGTCCGTCACCTCCAGCGCTCCGAGGTGCGCGAGGCCGAGGAATACTTCCACCCCGGCCAGAAGGGCTCCTCCGCGATGCCCCACAAGCGCAACCCGGTGCTCTCGGAAAACCTCACCGGCCTGGCGCGCATCGTCCGCGGCTACGCCACCCCCGCCCTGGAGAACGTCGCCCTCTGGCACGAGCGCGACATCAGCCACTCATCGGTCGAGCGCGTGATCGGCCCCGACGCCACCATTACCCTGGACTTCGCCCTGATGCGCACCGCCGGGATGATGGACAAGCTGACCGTCTATCCCGAGCGCATGAAGGCCAACCTCGAAAGCCTGGGCGGCGTCGTCCACTCCCAGAAGGTCCTCCTCGCCCTCACCCAGGCGGGCATGAGCCGTGAAGACAGCTACCGCGCCGTCCAGCGCGCCGCGATGGCGACCTGGACCGCGCTCGGCACCCCCAACGGCCGCACCTTCCGTGACGAACTCCTGGCCGACCCCGAGGTCTCGGCCAAGCTCGACGCCGCCGCCCTGGACACCGCGATGGACCCGGCCAAGGACTTCCGCCACGTCGGGAACACCCTGGCCCGCGTCTTCGCCACCGGCGGGCTCTAGACGCCGGGGCCCTGCGCCCCGGCCGCTCAGGCCCGGGCCGTTGCGCCCGGGCTCCGAGGCCTTTCCCCAGCGCCCTCGTGCCCGGGTCCAACGCCCCTCCTCCGGTGCCTCGCGCGGGGGCCCGAAGCCCCTTTTCCAGTGCCTCGCGCCTGGGTCCTGAGGCCCATCCTCTGTCGCCCGTGCCCGGGCCTCCACGCGCGGCCTCCAACGCTCGCGAAAACCCCTTCGAAGCACCGCCAGTCCGGACGCTGCCCCGGCCTCGCGTCGTGGCACCGGCGACGGCGGGCGCGCCGCTGCCACAGTTTGGCAGCAAGGCGGCAAACACTGCCCTCGCCCCGCCGCGACCGGGCGGCACGGTCTCCCCATTCCGGAGGAGACCACCCGATGTCTCGTGCGCCGTTTTTCCCCACCGCCCTGCTCGGCGGCACCGCGCTGGCGGTGACGCTGGGCCTCGGCCTCGCACAGCCCGCCTCGGCCATGCCCGCGGCTGTCCCGCCCGCCGCCGCCCAGCCCGGCCTCAACCTGCCCGTCCCCAACCTGCCCGAAGCGGTCCTGCCGGTGCAGTATCGTGACTGGGTGCCGCGCGATGCCTGGGGCCGCCCGCTGCCGCCGCCACCGCCCCGCGACTGGCGCTGGCGTCGCGACCACGACTGGTACGGCAGGCCGCCGCCGCCGCGTGCCTACTACGCGCCGCCACCGCCTCCGCCGCCCTACTACGGCTACGGCCGGCCGCACTGGGGTTACTGAACGCGAAAACGGCCCCGCCCCTCATCGGGGCGGGGCCGTTTCCTTCATCTGGATCGTCGGGGCAGCCGCTCAGGGCTGCCCCGGCTCATCCAAGCCGGCTCAGGTGCGGTTGCCGCCCGGGTTGGTGCCGCTGATGTTGGTGCCGGCCACGCGGTCGGTCTCGCGGCTCAGCGCCGTGCCCTTCGGGTTGGCCGGCGTGCCGTCCGACTGCTCCGGATAGGCGCCGCTCATGTTGGTGCCCAGCGTGCGGTCCGCCGCGCGCGTGGCCGCCGTACCGGGCGGGTTGCTGCCCGTATCGGAAACACCCGTGGTGCCGGTCGTGCTGGTGACGCCCGTGGTGCCGGCGGTGCTGGTGGCGCCGCTCGTGCCCGCAACACCGGTGGTGCCGTAGGTGCCAGCGGTGCCCATCGAGCCGCCCGCCACGGTGCCCGTGGTCGGGGCGGCCGGGTCACGCAGCGTGTTCAGGTCGTCGGTGTCGCTGTAGCCGGTCCAGCCGCCCGCGCGGTAGTCGGCCTCGCGGCTCGCGACGTCCACCGGGTTGTGACGGGCCAGGATGGACTCCGCCTCGGTCAGGCGGGTGTCATCGGTGCGCACGGTCACGAGGCTGCCGCCGCGGCGCACGCCCTCGGCATAGACTGGCGCCTCGGTCTCGCTCACGCCGGCGCCCGTCAGGCCGCCGAGCAGACCGCCCGCCGCGGCACCCGCGCCGGCGCCGGTCAGCGCCGCCACCAGCCAGCCCGCCGCCACGATCGGGCCGATGCCCGGGATGGCCAGGGCGCCCAGGCCCGCCGCCAGGCCAGCGCCGCCGCCGAGCACAGTGCCCAGCGTCGCGCCGATGCCGGCGCCGGATTCGCCCGCGGTCTCGTCGCTCACCGTGTCGGTGGCAGCGGTCGAGGTGCCGGAGGCGTAGCGGTCGTCGGTGTTGCTCGCCAGGATGCTGACGTCGTCATGCGAATATCCCGCGGCCTCGAGGTCCCGCACGGCCGCGAGCGCGTGCTCATGCGTGTCGAAGAGGCGGGTGATGGTACGAGCGACCATGGTTCTGGCTCCTTGTTGTGATCGTTGAGGGGGCTGGCTTCAGCGCGTCGCCGAGGCGCTGCCGGTCACCACGTCGCCCTTGAAGTCGAGGCCCACATCGACCCGCTGGCCGTTGCGCATGCCCTGGCCGCGCCACACGCCCTGCTCATCCTTCTTCAGGCCCTGCACGTCGGAATAGCCCGCGGCCTCGATGCGCGACCGCGCCTGGCCCTCGGTGAAGCTGTTGGCGCCCGAGGCCGGCGTCGCCGTGGTCGGCGGGGACTTGGTGCCCACCGCGTCCGGGCCGCTCGTGCTGGGCATCGCGGCACCCGCGTTGGCACCGTTGGTCGGGCCCGTGCGCGGCGTGGCGGTGCTGGGCATCCCCGTGTTGGGCGAGGCCGTGTTCGGCGCCGCGCCGTTGCCCGAGTTCATGCCGCCCGGGCTGGTGCCCGGCGTGCCCTGCGCCAGCGTGGTGGAACCGCCGCCGGGCGCCGTCGGGCTGCCGACGGTGCCACGGTCACTGCCGGGGTGGCCGGAGATCTGGGCGAAGGCAACCGGCGAGGCGAGCAGGGTGGCCGCCAGCGCCAGGCCGGAAATCGTGGACCGCATTGCGTCTTTCCCTCTGTCGTCGTTTCATCCGCCGCTCAAACAGGCAGCGTGCTGGCTTAACGAGGCAGGTGCGATTTCGTTGTGGGGTATCTTCACGGCACCGCCGCCCCGCCTCCGCCGCAATCACGACGCCCCGCTGGCAACCCTTTTCCCCGCCGGTCCCGTGCCTTCACTGGCGCGTTCCCCGTCCCGGCCGCCACCTGGACCCGGCAGCCTCCCAGCCCCCCCCTGCCCCCATCCACCCCCAGCGCGGATCAGCCCGCCATCCCCGGCGGTGGCCCCCACGACCCAGCCTTGCTATACCCCCACGCCAAAGCACCGCCCCGGCACCCCGGCCCTCCCGCAAGGCCGGCGCCAGGAACCGGCCCCGCACGCATTTTCTGAAACGGCAGCACCCATGGCCCGACGGCGGCAGCTCTATGAAGGCAAGGCGAAGATCCTGTTCGAAGGCCCCGAGCCCGGCACGCTGGTCCAGTATTTCAAGGATGACGCCACCGCCGGAAACGGCACCAAGAAGGGCATCATCACCGGCAAGGGCGTGCTGAATAACCGCATCAGCGAATACCTGATGACCAAGCTCGCCGATATCGGCGTGCCCACGCACTTCATCCGCCGCCTGAACATGCGCGAACAGCTGATCCGCGAAGTCGAGATCATCCCGCTCGAGGTGGTGATCCGCAACGTCGCGGCCGGCTCCCTCGCCACCCGCCTCGGCCTGCCCGAAGGCCAGCGCCTGCCGCGCTCGATCGTCGAGTACTACTACAAGAACGACGCCCTCCAAGACCCGATGGTCTCGGAAGAACACATCACCTGCTTCGGCTGGGCCGCCACCCAGGACCTCGACGACATGGTCCAGCTGGCGCTCCGCGTGAACGACTTCCTCACCGGCCTCTTCCTGGGCATCGGCATCATCCTCGTGGACTTCAAGCTGGAATTCGGCCGCTTCTACGAGAACGACGAGATGCGCATCGTCCTGGCCGACGAGATCTCGCCCGACAACTGCCGCCTGTGGGACAGCAAGACAGGTGAGAAGATGGACAAGGACCGCTTCCGCCGCGACCTCGGCAAGGTCGAGGAAGGCTACCAGGAAGTGGCCCGCCGCCTCGGCATCCTCCCCGAGGCCGGCGTGCGTGACCTCAAGGGACCGGAGCTGATGCAGTGAGCACTTCCATGAACACCATGCCCGGCAACACCGCCGCGCCCAAGACCCTCCGCGCCCGCGTCACCGTCATGCCCAAGCCCGGCGTCCTCGACCCGCAGGGCAAGGCCATCGCCCACGCGCTCGGCAACCTCGGCTACGCGGGCGTCGAGGAAGTCCGCGCCGGCAAGGTCATCGAGCTCGACCTCCACGAGACCGACCCCGCCAAGGCCCAGACCCTGGCCGAGGACATGGCCCGCAAGCTCCTCGCCAACACCGTGATCGAGAGCTTCCGCGTCGAGATCGCGGGCGCCTGACCCCCACCGGGCCCCGGGAGCGCCGCGCATGACCCGCCATCACCCGCGCCCCGGCCCCAACCGGGGCACCCGCCCGGCCCGGCACGCAGGCGAGCAGGCCGCATGATCAAGGCCTCCCTCCTCCTGATGCTCCTCCTCACCGTCGCGGTCAGCTTCGGCCTCCGCTGGCGACAGGAACGCTTCACCGCCAACCCGCCACCCCGCCGCCGCTCCATCCTGGCGCGCGGCAAGGCCGGGCTGGACCGCTGGGTCACCGCCGCCGCCGTCGGCGCCGTGCTCACCCTCCTCATCCTGGGCGGCCTCCACTGGGGCCGCGTCCTCTTCAACCCTTAAGTTCTAAGGACCGCACCCATGAAGGCCGGCATCGTCGTCTTCCCCGGCACCAACCGTGAGCGCGACATGGCCCTGGCCCTCCGCCGCGCCTCCGGCCACGAACCCCGCATGCTCTGGCACGGTGAGCACGACCTGCCCCAGGGCCTCGACCTCGTGGTCCTCCCCGGCGGCTTCTCGCATGGGGACTATCTCCGCTGCGGCGCCATGGCCGCGCAGTCGCCCATCATGCGCTCCGTCGCCGACTTCGCGAACCGCGGCGGCCATGTCCTCGGCGTCTGCAACGGCTTCCAGATCCTCTGCGAGGCCGGCCTCCTCCCCGGCGCCCTGCTGCAGAACCGGTCGCTGCGCTTCCTCGCCATGGACTGCACCCTGCGCGTCGAGCGCTCCGGCACCCCCTACACCAGCCGCTGGCAGGCGGGCGAAACCTTCCGCACCCCCATGGCCCACGGCGACGGCAACTACTTCGCCGACGACGCCACGCTGGACCGCCTGGAAGGCGAGAACCTGGTCGCCTTCCGCTACGCCGACGGCAACCGCAACGGTGCGGCCCGCGACATCGCCGGCATCCTCTCCCCCAACCTGCGCGTCCTGGGCATGATGCCCCACCCCGAGAACCACGCCGACCCGCTATGCGGCGGTGAGGACGGGCTGCCGATGTTCCAGAGCATCAGCGACGTGTTTGCGGCAGTGGGGTGACGGCGTTGTCTTAGCGTCCTCGGCTCAAATCTGCCGATGGCTTCTTATCTCGCGGCTTTGCAGATGATGTCACATCATCTGCACAGAGACTGTGCGCTTCTCATCATGCCTAGACAAGCATACATCTTTCAGTCCTAGCTTCCAGTCAAGCACGATAGTAAGTTGCTTTCGAATCGGCAAAGCGAGCCCCGCAATGTGATTCAATTACCACGAGGCTCACTTCATGGCAGCTATTACCAGCATAGATATCATAAACTTAAACGGCAGAAGCGATGTCTACCTTGAGTTTCAAGGAAGACATTGCATTATCGTTGGCCCAAATGGCACAGGCAAAAGCACTGCATTGCAGATAACGGCTTATGCCCTTGGAAGACAATGGCGAGAACTGGCAAATCTTCGTTTTGACAGCATCGAGTTTTCCTTCTCTAATGGGCAAACTGCATCTGTCACGCGCAATGCATGCCTTGCATTCACACGCGCTCCAGGCCGCCCCTCCAGATACAACCCGATAAATCGAGTTTTGAACGAGTTGGGCATCTTCACAAACTTCATTGTCGCAGATTTGGAAAACCAAGAGACAGTTCAGAAATACTCACACATGTCAGGCTTCTCAATTCCAGAGCTCAAGGCCTCACAAAGAAGCTTCCGCAGCAGCAGCGACGACAAAGATGCCCAAAGGGAGATACTGGCTTTCACCTCCCAGCTGAGGCTGCAAGAAGTTCCTCCAACACTTTACCTGCCTACGTACAGAAGAATTGAGTTGGAACTTGAAAGGGTTTTGGGAGCAATTCCAGATTACTATCGGAGCCAAGCTGCAAAGCAAGCAAAGACGGGAATATCAACCGAATTTCTAATCGAACTTATAAAGTTTGGCATGGAAGATGTCAGTTCAGCCATACAAGCTTTTGAGCGAGAGACACGAGACTTCGCAAGAAATCGGTTTAACCGCATGATGACATCTTATCTAAAAGAAATGGCAAATTCTCGCTCCCTTTCTGTTGGCGATCTCCGCTCTCACAGGATAGACGCGAAAACCATTGAAGTTGTTCTTTCGCGGATTGAAGAAGGCCTATTATCTACAAAAGAAAAGAAACAAATTTCCGATATTATTTTGGAATTGTCTGCAGGCCCTGGCGCCGGAAATCAGCCTTTTAACAAAAAGTGGCTTGCCCATTTTTTCGTAAGGCTACTCGAAGTCAACACAGAAATTGAAGATAAAGAAGCACCTATCAGAGAGTTTGCAATTTCTCTGGAGAAGTATTTTCTGCCAAAGGCAGTTTCTTACGATATTGAAAAATATCATCTATCCATTCAAGAGGCAGGCGGAGAGAATTTAGAACTTTCAGACCTTTCCTTAGGCGAAAAGCAGCTGGTTTCCATTCTTAGCCAGCTTTATCTTCAAAGCGAGAATAAGAGATTCAATGTTTTAATTGATGAACCTGAGCTATCACTATCTGTTCCGTGGCAAAGTGAATTGATACCTGACATCGTCGCTGCGCCCGCGTGCAATCAACTCATTGCAGTCACTCACTCCCCCTTCGTTTACGACAATAACATGGCTTCGATGGTTGTGGATTTTGACCCTCAACCAAGCGAGCATTGAATATGGCGGCTTTCAAAAAAGAAATTAAGCAAAGACGTGAAACTCCAGTTGCGATCTTTCATAAGTTCAGAACTGGCGCAAAGGATCTGTCAGCGGTCCACGTTTTTGTCGAAGGATATGAAGACTCCATCTTCTACGACCGAATTTTGTCGAGTGTAGATAACAACGGGACGTCTAACTGGAAATTCCATATTTGCTTTGGTAAGTTTAACATGGATGAAATAATCAAACTTTTTTATTCCTCTAAATTTTCGTCCAGCAACTCTCTTTTCATTCGCGATAGCGATTTTGATGCCTTTTTGCGAAACCTGCCTGCAGGCGATAAAGTTTTTATTACTTGCGGCTACTCGGTGGAAAACTACGTTTGCGATACCGATACAATTGTTAAATTCATGAGAACATCTTTCGGACTAGATGCAACAGAAGTGGATATTGCAGCGGAAGCGGCCATTCACGCAAAGAACATTGATACTCTGTTTAAGTGGCTCTCGCCCGTTATTGGTGCAATCTTGGAGGCCATCCAAGAAAGATTGAAACTTGACCTCAATCAAGTTAACCTAGAGCAATACTACAAAATTCTTTACAGTGGGAATCGGCTCCCCGCGAGAATCCCAAAAGCGCTCTGGAAGAATGTTGGCTTAGAAGAACGTCACTTCAATGATGAAAGTCTAGCGCGTGGATCAACGTTTTCTTCAAGTGATGCGTTGGCTTGGCTGAGAGGAAAATATGTGCTTGAATGCACAAGCATTTTTTTGAGTCTTAAGTTTGCTGAATATTATGAGAAGCACAAGGCAAGGTCAATAACTCGGTTTCATCGTAAGGCAAACAGTGATTTCTCAGCAAACTCAGTGTTTGAAAGATTGAGCGCTTGTTCTGTAGGAAGCACTAAGTTGAGAAGTAGACTTGTAGAATTGCTTAAAGGCACTGAGGCAGGCTCAGCCACAGCCTCCGAAACGTAGGAAAACTTGCCTAAATCCTTCATCCATGCTACGCCCTCCCCACCATGCCCCACGCCGCCCTCAGCTCCACCCCCTCCCGCCTCACCCCATCAACCCCCTGGACCCCACTCTCCGACGACGCCTGGGCCGCCCTCCTCCCGTATGTCCTCCCCCGTTCCGGCCCCGGCCGCCCCATCCGCGACCTCCGCGCCCGGATGGACGCCATCTTCCACCTCGCCTCCACCACCGACCCCTGGCGCGCCCTCCCGGCCGAGTACGGCAAGGCACAGACCGTTTCCCGCTACTTCCGCCGCCTCACCCATGCCGGCCTGTGGCAGCGCCTGCTCCACGCCCTTTCCGGGGACAGCCTCGCCCCCAACCACCCCCTGCGGGCGATCGAGTATCTGATCTGCCGCGCCTGCCGCCGCGCCTACCGCCTCATCGGCCTGCCGCTGGTGCTCCTCGTCCGCCGCCTCGGCCTCAGCACCGCCCTGCCCGGCCCGCCCTGGATGCTGCCCGACCCGGATTTGTCCCAAACCCTGCTTCGTTGCAGAAACCGTTGGTTCCGCCGCCCCGCGAAGCGCGGCACCCTCACCCGCTGGCGCCAGGGCCTGCGCGCCTTTCAGGCCGTTCTCCGCACCAGCCTCGGCCGTCGCGTGCGCCTGTCGCTGCGCCACGGCTGGGCCTGAACCGCCCATGCCCGCCACCACCCGCCCCGCGCCCGCCGCCGCACCGCCCCCCGCGCAACCGCCGGGCGCGAATCCCGCACTGGACAAGGCCCGCGCCGCTGTTGACAAGGCGGGCATGACGACGCCCGTCCTCCTCCCCGCCGAACGCGCCACCCAGCTTTCCGCCGAGTTCGGCCTGAAGCCGGAGGAACATGAGCGCGTCCTCGCCATCCTCGGCCGCCAGCCCTCCCTGTGTGAGCTCGGCATCTTCTCCGTGATGTGGAGCGAGCATTGCTCCTACAAATCGAGCCGCGTCTGGCTGCGCGAACTCCCCACCAAGGCCCCCTGGGTCATCCACGGCCCCGGTGAGAACGCCGGCGTCATCGACATCGGCGAAGGCCTGGCCGCCATCTTCAAGATGGAGAGCCACAACCACCCGAGCTTCATCGAGCCCTACCAGGGCGCCGCCACCGGCGTCGGCGGCATCCTGCGCGATGTCTTCACCATGGGCGCCCGTCCCGTCGCCAACCTCAACGCGCTCCGCTTCGGCAGCATCGATAACCCCCGCACCAAGCGCATCCTCGACGGCGTGGTCCGCGGCATCGGCGGCTACGGCAACTGCGTCGGCGTCCCGACCGTGGGCGGAGAGGTCAACTTCCACCCCGCCTACGACGGCAACCCGCTGGTCAACGCCATGACCGTCGGCATCGCGCCGAAGGACCGCATCTTCCTCTCGGCCGCCGCCGGCGTCGGCAACCCGGTCGTCTATGTCGGCTCCAAGACTGGCCGCGACGGCATCCACGGCGCCACCATGTCCTCGGCCGAATTCTCCGCCGACAGCGAAAGCAAGCGCCCCACCGTCCAGATCGGTGACCCCTTCGCCGAGAAGCTGCTGATCGAGGCCTGCCAGGAGCTGATGGCCACCGACGCCATCGTCGCCATCCAGGATATGGGCGCCGCCGGCCTCACCTCCTCGGGCGTCGAGATGGCCGGCAAGGGCGGCGTCGGGATCGAGCTGGTCCTCGACAACGTCCCCCAGCGCGAAGAAGGCATGACCGCCTACGAGATGATGCTCTCCGAATCGCAGGAGCGCATGCTGATCGTCCTCCGCCCGGGCGCCGAGCACATCGCCGAGCGCATCTTCCACAAGTGGGAACTGGACTTCGCCGTCGTCGGCCACATCACCGATACCGGCCGCATCGTCGTGAAGCACAAGGGTGAGGTCGAGGCCGACATCCCCCTCGCCCCCCTGGAATCCGAGGCCCCCCTCTACCGTCGCCCCACGGCCGAGACGCCGAAGCAGCCCACCCTCGACGCCGCCACGGTCCCCGACCCCGTCGGCCTCGCCGCGGCGCTCGAAACCCTGATCGCCTCCCCCGACCTCTGCTCGCGCCGCTGGATCAGCGACCAGTACGACGCCACCGTGGGCGGCCAGACCGTCCGCCGCCCCGGCGCCGCCGACGCCGCCGTGGTCCGCGTGGGCGAAGGCACCCGCGCGCTGGCCATCACCACCGACACCACCCCCCGCTACTGCTTTGCCGACCCCGAGATCGGCGGCATGCAGGCCGTGGCCGAGGCCTGGCGCAACATCACCGCCACCGGCGCCCTGCCCCTGGCGGTGACGGACAACATGAACTTCGGCAACCCCGAGAAGCCCGAGGTCATGGGCCAGTTCGCCTCTGCCGTCCGCGGCATGGCCGCCGCCTGCATCGCCCTGGACTTCCCGGTCGTGAGCGGCAACGTCTCCCTCTACAACGAGACCGAGGGCCGCCCGATCCTCCCCACCCCCGCCATCGGCGGCGTGGGCGTCCTGGAAGACGCGTCGAAGGCGACCCGCCTCGCCGCCCCCGCCGGCGCCACCCTGGTCCTCCTGGGCTCCACCGCCGGCCACCTCGGCCAGTCCCTCTGGCTGCGCGAGATCGCGGGTCGCGAGGAAGGCGCCCCGCCCCCCGTGGACCTCGCTGCCGAGCGCCGCGTGGGCGACTTCACCCGCGCCCGGATCACCGCCGGCGAGGTCCTGGCCTGCCACGACCTCAGCGACGGCGGCCTCCTGGTCGCGATCGCCGAGATGCTGATGGCCGGCAACACCGGCCTGCGCCTGCGCGACGTGGCGGGCAGCACCCCCGCCCACGCCTACTGGTTCGGTGAGGACCAGGGCCGCTACATCCTGGCCACCCGCGACCCGGCCGCCCTGACTGCCGCCGCGCAGGCCGCCGGCATCCCTGCTACGATCCTGGGCGAGACCGGCGGCGACACCTTGGTTCTCCCCGACGGCGCCGCCATATCGGTGGCTTCGCTGCGGGACGCCAACGAGGCTACCCTGCCGCGCCTGATGGAAGGGAACTGACGCATGGCCATGGAGCAAGCCGAGATCGAGGCGCTCATCCGCGCCGCCATCCCGGACGCCCGCGTGACCATCGAGGACCTGGCGGGCGACGGCGACCACTACGCCGCCACCGTCGTGTCCGAGGCCTTTCGCGGCAAGTCCCGCGTCCAGCAGCACCAGCTCGTCTACGCAGCACTCCGCGGCCGCATGGGAGGGGAGCTCCACGCCCTCGCCCTGCAGACCTCGGCGCCCGATTGAAAGGAACACAGCGATGAGCGACGCCACCAGCGCCCGCATCCAGGGCCAGATCAACGAGAACCCGGTTGTCCTCTACATGAAGGGCACACCGAGCTTCCCGCAGTGCGGCTTCTCCGCCCGCGTGGTGCAGATCCTCAGCCACGTCGGCGTGCCCTTCAAGGGCGTCAACGTCCTCGAGGACCCCGAGATCCGCGAAGGGATCAAGGCCTTCACCAACTGGCCGACCATCCCGCAGCTCTACGTGAAGGGCGAGTTCGTGGGCGGCTGCGACATCGTCATGGAGATGTTCCAGAGCGGCGAGCTCCAGACCCTCTTCGCCGACAAGGGCATCACGGCGGGCCAGGCGGCCTGACCCCTTGCCCCTGACCGCCACCCGGTCAGAGCTTCCGACGCCCGCGCCCCTTCACGGCGCGGGCGTCGTCGTTTTCAGGATTTGTCCCAAAGGCGCCGGAACGCGGAAAACCGCCACGCGCCAACCGGCGCCATTCAGAGCCCGGGAAACGGGGCCGGAAACGGGCTTCACCCACCCCGCACCCGATCCGCGGGGCTCAGGCCGGCAGCACCCCGGCCGCCTTGCGGCGGCTCCAGGCCACGCCCACCACCAGCGCCAGCATCAGCGCCGCCACGATCGCCGCCACGATGTTCACCTGGTTCACGCCAAGATTCGCCACCACGACCGCGAGCAGGCCCCACCCCACCCCACCCAGGTACCAGGGGCTCCCGCGCGAAGCCCAGGTGACCCCGGCCGCGAAGCCGCCCGCCGCCAGCAGCAGCAGCACCGCGGTGGCGGTGGCGGTGAAGCCCTCGGCCGGCACCATCCCCACCGCGCGCGCCGCACCCGACAGGTTGGCGAACAGCGCCGCCGTCAGCCAACCCGCCAGCAGCCCCGTCAGCGGCCGCACGAGCCAGCGCGCCACGGCACCACTGTCCTCGGTCCAGCGCCGCGCCAGCAGGAACGCCGTAAGCGCGCAGCCGAGGTCGAGCAGCATCACCACCACCAGCCCGAAGCCGTTGGAGCCGGTGCCCTGCGCCACCGCCTCCCACAGGGTGTTCAGCGCGAAGCAACCGGCGAGCGGCCAGCCGACGCGGGCCAGGATCGGGTGTCGGTCGGCCGCGGGCAGGAACTGCCAGATGCCGTACACCGCCGAGAGCAGGAAGATCACGCCCCACATCACCGGAAAGGCGTAGCCCGCCGGGATCACCGGCGTCTGGCTCGCCCCCGAGACCTGCGCCATCGAGGTGCCGATGCCCCACATCGGCAGCAGCCCCATCAGGATCTGCGCGAAGGGCAGGCTGAGGCAGAGCCAGCGTCGCAGGTCATGGATCGGCACGGTGAACTCCTGGCTCGGCACGGGACGCCCAGGCACGGGGCGCCCGAACGCGAAACGCCGCCCCAGGGAGTTTGTTCCCGGGGGCGGCGTTCGAAACTTGGCCTCGCGCGGCGACCATCCAGGGGACGGTCCGCCGCGGAAGTCCGGAGATCAGCGCGAGTAGAACTCAACCACCAGGTTGGGCTCCATCTGCACCGGGTAGGGCACGTCGCCCAGCTTCGGCGCGCGGACGTAGGTGCCCTTCATCTGGCGGTGGTCCACCTGGATGTATTCCGGCACGTCGCGCTCACCCGACTGGGCTGCGTCGAGCACGGCGGTGAGCTGCTTGCTCTTCTCCTTGACCTCGATCACGTCGCCGTCCTTCACCAGGAAGGAGGGGATGTTGACCTTGCGGCCGTTGACCGTGATGTGGCCGTGGTTGACGAACTGACGCGCCGCGAAGGGCGTCACCGCCAGCTTCATGCGGTAGATCACGGCGTCGAGGCGACGCTCCAGCAGCTCGATCAGGTTCTCGGAGGTGTCACCCTTACGGCGCACGGCCTCCTCGTAGTACTTGCGGAACTGCTTCTCGCCGATGTTGCCGTAGTAGCCCTTGAGCTTCTGCTTGGCCATCAGCTGGATGCCGAAGTCGGTCGGCTTCTGCTTGCGGCGCTGGCCGTGCTGGCCGGGGCCGTACTCGCGCTTGGCCAGCGGGGACTTGGCGCGGCCCCACAGGTTCACGCCGAGGCGGCGGTTGATCTTGTACTTGCTTTCCGCGCGCTTGGTCATGCGACGGGTCCTTGCACTGTCTTCGGCACCATGCGGCACCTGTTTTGTCCCGGTAGTCCCACCCGTGCCGAGGGCACAGGCAAGCGGGCGCACGGCCGGATGCCGCGTCCACGTTCCCAGGAAGGAGGGCGCGCCATACCCGCCACCGCCCCGGATGTCAAACCCGCTCAGCCCGCGCCACCTTGCCACCGCCGCGGCGATCTGCGACTGCCGCGGAATGATCCGGCGCGAAGAGATCCTGGTGCTCGGCCTGACCGCGGGGGTCGTGGGCTGCCTCGTGGGCGGCACGATGCTGGCGATCGGCCTGGGCCTCGCGGTGCAGGGGGCGAATATCGGCTGGCTGCTGGCGCTGCCGGCGGCGCCGGTCTCTGGCCTGCTGGGCTACGGCTTCGCCCGGCGGCTGGCCCGCCGCGTCGACCCGGCGGCCTGACGCGCGGCGGAGGCAAGCGGATGCCCATCTACGCCCTGGACAACCATGTCCCCCAACTCCCGGCCCAGGGCTGGATCGCCCCGGACGCGCAGGTGATCGGCCAGGTGGAGCTGGGCGAGGACACCAGCCTCTGGTTCGGCGCCGTGCTGCGCGGCGACAACGCGCGCATCACCATCGGGGCGCGCAGCAACATCCAAGACGGCGCGGTGCTCCACGTCGACCCGGGCTTTCCTCTCATGATCGGGGAAGACGTGACCGTGGGCCACCGCGCGATCCTGCACGGCTGCACCGTGGGCGACGGGTCGCTGATCGGCATGGGCGCCACGGTGCTCAACGGGGCGCGGATCGGCCGCGGCTGCCTCGTGGGCGCCGGCGCGCTGGTGACCGAGAACAAGCACTTTCCCGACGGCGCCCTGATCCTGGGCAGCCCGGCGCGGGTGGCACGGATGCTCGACGAGGCGGCGGTGGCGCGGCTACGCGACAGTGCCGCGCGCTACGTCAGTAACTGGCGGCGCTTCGCTGGCGGGCTGCGCCGGGTGGAGGAACCTCGCGCCCCCTGACCGGCGGCCCTTGACCGGCGGCCGAGCGGGCCGCAGTGCCCACGGCGGATCGCGCGCACTGCGTTGCGCGGGACATTGCCACCGCAGTTCGGCGTCGTGCCGCCAGCCTTTTTCACCGGTCATCCGAACATTGGTGGCAGAACGGAAGCAGGCTGCCCCCCGGCACGATCCTTACAGTTAGGACATGTGCCCTTCCGGCACGCCGCCGGATCGCCGCTGAAGCGTTGGAAGGGCAGCGAAGGAACGGTGCTCCAGAAGCGCGGGCGGGGGAAGAGTGGCAACTGCGGTTGAAACCAGCACGATCCGCCGCGTCTACTGGCGGGTTATCCCACTGTTCTTCCTGGCCATGTTCTTCAACTACCTCGACCGCATCAATATCGGCTTCGCCAGCCTGAGGATGAACGGGGACCTGGGCTTCAGCCCCGCCGTGTTCGGCTTCGGCGCCAGCATCTTCTTCTTCGGATACATGCTGCTGGAGGTGCCGAGCAACATCATGCTCTACCGACTGGGCGCCCGCCTGTGGCTCGCACGGATCCTGTTGAGCTGGGGTCTGATCGCGGCGCTGATGGCTTTCGTATGGAGCGACACCAGCTTCTATGCCCTCCGCCTGCTGCTGGGCATCGCCGAGGCCGGCTTCCTGCCCGGGCTGGCGCTGTACCTGACACTCTGGTTTCCGGCGGCCTACCGGGCCCGAGCCGTGGCCGGCTACATCATTGCGGGCCAGATCGCGGCGGTGGTGGGCGGCCCGCTTTCCACGATGCTGATGACCTATGGCGACGGCCTCGGCGGGCTGCATGGCTGGCAGTGGATGTTCATCATCGAGGGCGTGCCGACGATGGTGCTGGGCGTGGTGTTCCTGCTCGTGCTGACGGACCGGCCGGAGGATGCCCGCTGGCTCACGCCGGAGCAGCGGCAATGGCTCACCCAGCAACTGGCCTCGGAACGCTCCGCCATCCGGCAGGACCCCCATACCGGCTTTGCCCAGGTGGTGCGCAGCGGGCGGGTCTGGGCGCTGGCGGCACTGTTCGGTTGCGCGCTGGTGGGGATCTACGGCCTGCTGATCTGGATGCCGCAGATCATCAGCGCCATCGGTGGCCTGTCGGACATCCAGGTCGGGCTGCTGTCGGCCGTGCCGCCGCTGCTGGGGGTGATCGCCACCGTGGTGGTCAGCCGCTCCTCCGATCGCACCGGCGACCGCAAGTTCCACCTGGCCGCCGTGTACGGCATCGGCTTCCTGGGCCTGGCCGGCAGCGCCCTGACCGGCAATGCCACGGCCGGCTACCTGCTGCTCTGCCTGGCGGGGCTCGGCCTCAACTCCGGCAACGCCCTGTTCTGGAGCCTCAATGCGTCGATCATGACCGGTGCGGCGGCCGCGACCTCGATCGCCTTCGTCAACACAGTGGCGCAGTTCGGCGGGCTGATCGGGCCGTGGATGATCGGCTTCGTCAGGTCCAGCACCGGCAGCTTCACTCTGGCACTGCTGACCATCGCGGGCTTCCTGCTGCTGGCCGCCGTGATCGCCGCCCTGTACCCGGCACCACGCACCGCGCCGGAGCACGCGCCGGCAGGGGATCGCCCTGCGCCCGTCTGACCCGCGTCGCCCGGACAGGTGGCCCGGAGTGGGGCGGGGTGGCTCAGCGGGAAGCGGTGAACGGCTGTCAGCAGCGATGCCTGTTCTCCATTGCGCCCATCGCTCCCCACCATCGCAGCACGAAGGTGCGGAAGCCCCCTCCCGTTACTGGCGGGTCAGCGGCCTGCATTGAAGACGGCTCAGGTGTTTCATCATGAGGCTCCTGAGCCTCCTCCGGCGACCTGATGAAGTCGAAGACCTCCTGCCGCTCGTCTGCTTCCCTGGCCTCATCTTGGGTGTCCTCAGGCAACCACGGCGTCACGAGTGCCAGCCTGAGCCCACGGCTGGGCGGGCTGATGCGAAGCTGAAGACCTGGCTGTTCCCTGCTGAGCTTCAGCATGGCTAAGCCACCAATCACCCGCGCCGCCTCCCGCTCCACCATCGGCTTCGGCCACGCCGGGTGAAGACAGCCGAACGCTTCTACCGCCGCGGACCATGCGGCTCCCTCAGCAATACCCTGCGCCACCTCAGCGGCGTAGGCGGCTGCCAGGGCGCGTGTCGCGGGCAGGTCCAGGGAATCGGGAGGGGGCAAGGCGTCGCTCATGGGCTGGACGCTAGCAGGAGAGAGAACATATTGAGAACATGGTTCCGGCAATCTTCACGCATCCGTGCCGCTGCTCCACCACATACGGGAGGCCGCGATGATCCAGATGCCCTACACGCCTCTCGGCCTGACACGCTTCGAGTTCGACGGCTCAGGCATCGCCTTCCGCATCTGGACCCGCCCGGTCGTGAGCGATGGCGGGAGGGCTGTAGCTCCGGTGACGCTCCTGTGGCGGCATCCGGATGGCACGGCAGGCAAGCGCCCATGCAGTGGCTTCGTGGAAGCCACCGAGTACGCGGCGAGGGTCGTGGCAGATGCGGCGATGGGAACCGTGCTGACGCGGTAATTGATGCACGGCAGCAACCGGGGGCTCCCCCGAAGCGCGGCTCCGTACCCGCCCCTTCCTTCAGTGCGGAGCCATGCCGCTCGTCACCTGCTGTGGTGGACCGTCCTGAACAAGAGCTGATCCCCGACAGGTCGACGAGGAGAGCTTCGTTGACCGGAGAGCCCCCGATCTCGGCCGATGCCCCTCCGGCGCACTGGCACGATCATCGTGCCCACAAATGACCATCGTGTAGCCTGGAGGTGCCTCCCCGGCGTCTCAGGCAGGCCACATCTTTGGAGCGTTTACGCCCTCCCTTCGTCGGTGTTGCCCCAGCACACCTCCGACCTAGCGAGGATTTCGCCCCATGATCTCCGACGCTTCTTCCATCATCATTGACATCACGCCTGAGGATCGAGCGAAGGCAGAAGCATTCACGACGTGGAACCCTTCTTGGCGAGTGGAGGAAGCACGCGCCGAAGGAGGCACCGCCTACTTTTCTGTTACCCCTCCGGGCACCCGCTGCCCCTGGTGCATTTGCCGCACGGCTTCGTTCTGGGTGACTGCACTCTCGCCCTCCGGCGCAGAGGTCATTCGCTCCACGGATGTCGCGGCAGCACTCGCAGGGGTTTGGGAACGTCTCAGCTAGGCGGCTGGCCGCCCTGTAGAGGGGGAGCCGAGGAGACCCGTCGCTGTATCGCAGCCGCCAGGAAGCGAAGTAGCTGCGACCGCCTCACAACATGATGATTTTACGGAAGAACCGGACCGCTGGTTGGGGCGCCAGGATTCGAACCTGGGAATGGCGGTACCAAAAACCGCTGCCTTACCACTTGGCGACGCCCCAGCGCGGCTGACGGCAGATAGTCGGAGCAGAGCGCCCTCGTAAAGCCCGAAGACTGCTTTTTCCGCGCTCCTTGCGCGGCTCAGGCCACCGCGCGGTGCAGCGCCCCGCCCCAGCGCCACCAGGCAGCCGGCAGGCCGCGCGCGGCGGCCTCGGCGGCGGCGGCGGTGGGGAACAGCCCGAAGCAGGTGGCGCCGGAGCCGCTCATGCGCGACAGCAGGCAGCCGGGCTGGGCCGCGATGGCCCGCAGCACCTCGCCGACCGGGGCGCACAGGCTGAGCGCCGCCGCTTCCAGGTCGTTGGTGCAGCGGCGCAGCGCCTCGGCCATGGCCCCGGCCTCGTGCCACCGCTCCGGCAGGGTCGCGGGCGGGGTGAAGCCCGGCGCCCGCGCGCGGAACACGGCCGGGGTGGAGAGCGGGATGCGCGGGTTGGCCAACAGCAGCCCGCATTCCGGCAGCGCGGGGGCGTCGTGCAGCACCTCCCCCACGCCGCCCATGCGCGCGGCCTCGGAGCGCAGGCAGACCGGGACGTCGGCGCCCAGGCGGGTGACGGCCGCGTTGCCCGGCAGCGGCAGCTCCCAGTGGCGCGACAGCAGCCGCAGCGCCGCCGCCGCGTCGGCCGAGCCGCCGCCGATGCCGGAAGCCACCGGCAGGTGCTTGCGCAGCCGCAGCGCAGCGCCGGGCCCCTCCCCTTCGGGGCGCAGGAGGCGTGCCGCGCACAGCACGAGGTTGTCGGGCTCCACAGCGAGCGCCGCCGCCTCCGGCCCCTCGACGGCCAGGCTCAGCGCCGCGCCTGGCTGGAGCGAGAGCTCATCCCCCACGCCCGCGAAGACCGCCAGGCTGTCGAGGAGGTGGTAGCCATCCTCCCGCCGGCCGGTGACGTGGAGGAACAGGTTTACCTTGGCCGGGGCGAACTCCGCCGCCGGCGCCGGGCTGGGCGCGCGCGCAGCCGTCATGGTCGCGGGTTCCACGCGGCTCAGCGCGTCGCGGCGGCGGTGGCGGCGGAGGGCTGCAGCCCGTCGCGCAGCTTGGCGTCCAGCCGCGCCGCGTCCTGCGCGGAAGGGTCGAGGTCGAGCGCGCGCCGCCACTGGTAGCGTGCCTCGGTGCGGCGGTTCACCGACCAGTAGGCGTCGCCCAGGTGGTCGTTCACCGTAGCGTTGCGCGGGTCGATCTCGGCCGCGCGTTCCAGCGCCTTGACCGCGCCGGACAGGTCGCCCTGCCGGAACATCACCCAACCCAGGCTGTCGGCGATGTTGCCGTCGGTGGGCCGGGCTTGCGCCGCGCGCTCGAGCATGCGGCGCGCCTCGGGCAGGCGCTCGCCACGCTCGGCCCAGGTATAGGCCAGGTAGTTCAGGACGTAGGGCTGGTCGGGCGAAAGCGTCAGCGCCTGCTGAAAGGCCGCCTCGGCCTCCGGCCACTGGCCCGCGCGCTCCAGCGCGATGCCGCGCGCGTAGTACAGCGACCAGCCATTGCCGGAACCCGGCCGCAGCCGCTGCAGCGCCTGCCCGTAGGCGGCCACCGCCTCGTCGTAGCGGCCGGCGGCGCGCATCATGTCGCCCAGCCGCGCGTAGGGCTGCACCGCGTCGGGCCGGGTTTCCGCCAGCCGGCGCAGCAGGGCCTGCGCCTCGTCGGCGCGGCCGGCGGCGTTGAGCAGGCTGGCGCGGCGCAGCGCCACCAGCGGCGCGAAGCCGTCATCGGCGGGCGCCGTGTCCAGCGTCGCCAGCGCGGCCTCGGGATGGCTCTGGTCCGCCAGGGCATCGGCGGCCAGGAGGATCGCCGGCGTGAAGTTGGGCCGCAGCCGCAGCGCCAGGCGCGACAGCATCAGCGATAGTTCCGGCGCGCCCTGCGTGCGTAGCGCCGCCCCCAGCGTCACCTCGGCCTCGGCCATGCCCTCGGTGGCGCTGGCCACCGCGCGGCCGCGCAGCGCCGCCTGCCGCACGGCCGGGGTGGCCACGATGGCGATGTCGTCCTGGCCGGCGGCCATCACGTCGAACAGGCGGGCGCCGTCGGCCTCCTGCCCCGCGCGCGCGAAGATGCCGGCGGCGATCTGCACGAGGCGCAGGTTGGGATCGCGGCTGTCCGCCAGGGCGGCGCGGGCGTAGCGCAGGGCTTCCGCGGGCCGGCCGCCGAGATCGGCGATCATCGCGGCGTGCAGCGAGGCCAGCCCGCGCAGGCGCGGGTCCTCGATAAAGGGCCGCAGCAGGCCCAGCGCGTTGTCGGTGTTGCCGTGGCCGGCCTGGGTCCAGGCGATCAGCAGCGGCTGCAGGATCTGGGCCGCACCGCGCCGCGGCAGGGTACGCAGGCGCTGCTCGGCGCGGTCCCAGCGGCCGGCCTGGGCATCGCTGCCGGCCAGCAGCAGCTCGGCCAGCTGGTCGGAGGGCAGGCGGCGGGCCAGGCGACTGGCCTCGGAGCCGCCGCCCATCACCGCGGCGCCGAAGGCCTGCGCCACCACCTCGGGCTGGTCAGGGTCGCGGTCCAGCGCTTCGGAGAACTGTTGCGTGGCGGCGGCGGCATCGGCCTGCGAGGCCGCGAAGCGACCGGCAAGGTAGGGGCCGAAGGCGCCCGCCGGCTCGGCGGTGGAGGAACCGCCGCCCGGACTGCCGCCAGCGGCGCAGCCGGTCAGCAACGCGGCCCCCAGCAGGATGGAGCGGGGCGCCGACCGGAGGGGAAGACGGATCATGGGGGCAGCCTATGCGGCGAATTGATGGCACGCCAGGGGCAGTGCGAGGGCGGGAGCAGGTTTTCGCCGCAGTGCCGCAGGACGGCACGGCGGGAAGCGTAACCCGGATGCTTCAACGGGCCCTTGGGTGCCCTGCAGAGGAGGTTCGGTGGAGGGCAGCCAGGAGCCTCGATGGGAAAGCTCAGGCAGCCCAGACGCGCGATCGCCGCCCGTGATCGGGGCGACTGCCGTGCCCGGCCCCTTCGGCGCGACGCGGCTGGAGCGGTCCGGCGCGGCGGCGGTTCAGTCCGGAAAGGCGCGCCTCAGGGCTTCAGTGTTCTTTAAAGCCGCCTGGTACTCGTCGGGCGTGCCGCTGAAGAAGATCTCGTCGGGGCCGATCACGCCGTAGCGTACGTCCTGCCCCGCCTCGATCATGTGCTGGTACATCGGCGCGACGTAGAGTTCCTTGGCGCTGGGCTTGGCTTCCTCGGCGGCGAGCGCGTCGCGGAAGGTTTTCACCGAGCCGAAGTAGTACAGGCCGGTGCAGCAGAAGGACGACACGCGCACCTTCTCCGTCACCTGGGCCGCCCGGTCGGCGGAGCCCTCGACGGGCTTCACGAAGGACCAATGGTCCCCCTCGCCGTCGAAGCACTCGAGCCAGCCGTCACAGGAACCCAGCACCGCCGGCGGGTGGTAGCCGGGGCGGATGGTGTCGATGTTGAAGATGGTCAGCGGCTCGGCCGCGTCGGGCTTCGCGGCGTCGAGGCCCAGCGCCACGGTGTCGGCCTGGCCGCGCGTCGGGTTGGCCAGCGGCACCAGCTCGGCCCGGCGGATGCCCAGGGCGGCGATCCGCTCGCGCACGAACTCGGCCACGCCCGGCATGTCGAGGTGGATAATCAGGAAAGCCTCGCGCTCGAACATCTCGCGGAAGCCCAGCAGCGACCAGTCCAGCAGCGGCCGCTCGGCCAGCGGCAGCATCCATTTCGGCCGGTCGTAGCCCGCGCGGGTGAAGCGGCTGCTCAGCCCGGCCATGGGGAAGACGATCACGCGGCGTTCTCCAGGTTCGCGTACAGGCGCAGCGCGTTGGCCAGGAAGGCCTGCTGCCGGTCGGGCCGGTCGGCGTGCAGCGGCAGCATCGACAGGAACAGGTGAACCGTCAGCGCCGCGATGCCGCGGTCGCTGACGCGACGGCCTTCGAGCTCGAACTCCGAGGCCACTTGCGGCAGGAAGGCGGCGGCGCCCTCGCGCGACAGGTTCAGCGTGACCGAGCGCGTGCCGGCCCCTTCCAGCATGTACCGTCCCGCGAGGATCAGGTCGTAGCCCTCGATCGAGTGGTTCATCTTGGCGAGGTCGTAGCGCAGGTCGCCGAACACGGTGTGGGTGCCGTCGCGCACGCTGCCGCGCGGGTCGATCACCTTCACCAGCCGCTGGCGGAAGTCGAAGAAGGCGTTGGGGAAGCAGAAGTCGCCCTGCATCACGCCCGCGATCGGCCGGCTGTCGGCGGCCAGCCGCCCGGCCTCGGCGGCGATGCGGCGCAGCGAGGGCAGCGGCCTGCCGTTGTACTGCCACTCGTCGTCGAGGCTGACGCCGGCGGCCGCGGCCCAGGTTTCCAGGCGCGCGCCGGTCTTGTCGAGCGCGAGCGCCCGCAGCGCGTCGGGGGCGACGGCGGCCGCCCCTTCCCCGCCGTTGCGCACGCAGGCGCCGAGGTAATCGAAGCAGCCTTCCATGATCTGCCGCCAGGCCGCGGGCTCCAGCGCGCCGAACACGAAGAGCTCGTGCAGGGTGGGCGAGAACTCGTAGCCGATGCGGTAGCCGCCGTTCTCGTGGCCCAGGAAGGCGGGGGTGTGCAGGCGCATCGGCGGCGGCACGTTGGCGAACCAGTTCGCCTCGGCCGCGAGCTTGTCGGGCTTCTCGCCGGTCTTGAGCACCGAGCGGTTGCTGATGGCAATGGAGTTGAAGCTCCGCGCCGTGGACACGCGGGCCCGCGCCCGGTGAAAGGTCTGCAGGTGGCCGAAGTCGAGCCAGCCGCCGACCTCGCGCGACTGCAGCGGGTGTTCCGCGGAATAGGCGTCCAGGGCACCCAGGAAGTCGCCGCGCGACAGCGTCAGCGCGCGCAGGAAGGCGGGGGCGGAGCGGAACGAGAACCAGCCGGTCAGCACGCTCTCGCCCAGCTCGGTGGCGGCGGGGCGGCGGTTGACGAAGCGGCGGCCGGTCGCCTCCACCGCACCCCAGGCATAGGCGTCCTGGGTGGTGGCGACGCCCACCACGTCGGTTTCCTCGGGCAGCGGGTCGAGGAACAGCGTGTCGCCATGGAGGATGCTGACGGTCCCGCGCGCGTCGCACAGCGTCAGCGCGTACTGGATGCTTTCGCCCAGGCTGAGGCCGTCGGGGATGGAGATCACCTCCACCCCGTCCTCGCGCAGCCGGGCGAGCTCCCAGGAGCCGGGCTGGAAGCTGGCCGGCAGCGTCAGCACCGTGCGGGCGGCGCGGCCGGCGAGGCTGGCCACCTGGGCACCGAAGAGGCGCTTGTGGCCGAAGGGCAGGAAGCAGGGGGGCAGCTGGCCGAACTCGGCCGCGAGCTCGGCATTGACGTAGGCGGCCGAGGTGATGAGGGCGAGTGAGGTGTCGTCGCTCATACGGCGTTGCGTCCCAGGTTCAGGAGCTGCGAGATCTCGGCGTAGGACATGCGGGCGAACTCGTCGGGCCGCAGGGACTTGTCGTCGATGTGGAAGCCGTCATGGCCGCACCAGGGCTTGCCGACATGCACCTCGTCGTAAGGCACGTCGTGCTTGCGCAGCCAGTCGAGGATCACCGGCAGGGTGTTGGCGTTGATCTTGCCGACATTGCCCTCATAGGTCCGCATGTTGCGGGCCGTGGCGATGACGATCTCGAAGCCTTCACGCTTGTATTCGCGGAGCCGCTCGATCACCGGCAGGTTCGGCTCCTTGTCGGGGTAGGATCGCCCGGGATCGTCCACGGTCAGCGTGCCGTCGAGATCCACCACCAGTCGCTTCATCCCAGGCCCGGACCCCGCTCATCTTTGTTGCGACGCGACACGCGCTGCGCCGCGACCTTAGCCAAGCCCGCCCCGGGGCGAAACCCTGTGCACCGCAGCGAAACCAAGGTGTCACCGGTGCCGGAACACGGCACGCCGGAACGAGGGGTACGGGAACACGGGGATGGTTGATGTTCCCTTAATGTTCTTGACCCGGCTTCCGCGCATCCCCATAGTCTGCAGGAACGAAGAAAGAACGACCACGTACCCCCCGTGGTCGTCCCGGATGGAGCTTCGTACCATGCCCGATGGCAGCCTGGGCTTTTCCCCCGCCCCCCGCGGGAACCCGACCGGGACTCCCCTCCCCGGTGTTCGCAAGGGCCGCGGCGCCCTTTCGAACCCTGCCAACCGGTACGAACGCTCCGTCCGGGACCCCTTCGACGACGGCTGGAGCACGCTGGAAGCGGCGCTGGCCGACCTGCCGCCGCTCGCCACCACGCTGACGCGCGACAATGCCCGCCGGGCGCTGAGCTGGAACGACAGCCCCGACCTCGGCTTCGACCGCAGCATCAACCCGTACCGCGGGTGCGAGCACGGCTGCATCTACTGCTACGCCCGGCCGACCCATGCCTGGCTGGGCCTGTCGCCCGGCCTCGACTTCGAAACGCGCCTCGTCTTCAAGCCCGAGGTCGCGGCGATCCTGGAGCGGGAGCTGCGCCGGCCGGGTTACGTGGCGCGGCCGATCGCGCTGGGCTCCAACACCGACCCCTACCAGCCGGTGGAGCGCACGCTGAAGCTGACGCGGCAGGTGCTGGAGGTGTTGGACCGCTTCAACCACCCGGTGACCATCGTCACCAAGTCGGCCGGGGTGCTGCGCGACCTCGACATCCTCGGCCGCATGGCCCAGCGCAACCTCGTCCATGTCTGCCTGTCGATCACCACGCTGGACGACCGCCTCGCGCGCGTGATGGAACCGCGCGCGGCGGCCCCGACCCGGCGGCTGGCGGCGGTGCGGGCGCTGGCGGAAGCGGGCATCCCGGTCGGCGTGCTGGCGGCGCCGATGATCCCGGGCGTCAACGATGCCGAGATGGAGCGCATCCTCGGGGCGGCACGCGATGCCGGCGCGACCCGGGCGGCCTACGTGCTGCTGCGCCTGCCGCTGGAGATCGCGGAAATGTTCGAGGGCTGGCTTCACGCGCATTTCCCGGAGCGCGCGGCAAAGGTGCTCAAGCTGATCCGCGAAACGCGCGGCGGCGGGATGTACGACAGCCGCTTCGGCACGCGCCAGGTCGGCACCGGCGCCTATGCCGAAACGATCGCGCAGCGCTTCGCCCTGGCGCTGCGGCGGCACGGTTTCGAGCAGGCCGGGCAGAACAACCGCCTGGACTGCGCGAGCTTCGCGCCGCCCCGCGACACGGCGCTGGAGCCGGAGCAGCTGGCCCTGTTCTGAGGCGGCTGCCTGCCGTGGGGAGCGGCTCAGGCACATCGTGGACAATCACGGCCGGAAGCTTCGCGGCGCACCATGCGTTGCGCTCGCGCCGGGTCCCGTCATCCATGAGAAAGCGAGCCTGCCTTGAACCTCGTTGCGCAGAAAACGGCTCCATCCTGCACGCTGGTGATCTTCGGCGCCGCCGGGGACCTCACCAAGCGCCTGCTGATGCCGGCTCTCTACAACCTGGCCTCCGAGGGGCTGCTGGCGGAAGGCTTCAGCGTGGTGGGCGTGGATCGCGCCGCGCTGGATCGGGATGGCTGGGCCAGGGGCCTCACCGCCACCATGAACTCCTTCACCGAGGACCCCACGGCCGAGTTCTACACGCCGCAGCTGGACGCGGCGTCATGGGGCTTCGTGGAAAGCAGGCTCGACTACCTCCAGGGCGACTTCACCGATGCCGCCCTGTTCGGGCACCTCAAGGAGCGGCTCGGCGGGGGGAACGTGATCTTCTACCTCGCGGTGGCCAGCCGCTTCGTGGGGGATCTCGTGGACCGTCTCGGCACCGCCGGGCTGCTGGACCAGTCGGCCGGGGGATTCCGACGGCTGGTGGTGGAGAAGCCTTTCGGCAGCGACCTGCCGAGCGCGCAGGCGCTGAACCGGCGCATCCTCCGGCAGGCCCAGGAGGAGCAGGTCTTCCGGATCGACCACTTCCTCGGCAAGGAAACCGTGCAGAGCATCATGGCGGTGCGCTTCGCCAACGGCATGTTCGAGCCGACCTGGCGGCGCGAGTACATCGACCACGTGCAGATCACCGCCGCCGAGACCGTCGGGGTGGAAGAGCGGGGCGCCTTCTACGAGACCACGGGCGCGCTGCGCGACATGGTGCCGAACCATCTGTTCACCCTGCTCTGCATGGTGGCCATGGACCCGCCCAACTCCTTTGCCGCCGAGGACGTGCGGACCGAGAAGTTCCGCCTGCTACAGGCCATCCGCCCGGTGCCGCCGGAGGACGCGGTGCGGGGGCAGTACACCGCGGGCGAGGAAGTGGGACACCCGGTTCCCGCCTATCGCGACGAGCACGGCGTCGACCCGGCCAGCGCGACCGAGACCTACGTGGCGATGAAGCTCCGCATCGAGAACTGGCGCTGGGCCGGCGTTCCCTTCTACCTGCGCACCGGCAAGCGCCTCACGGGACGGCGCACCGAGATCTCGGTCCACTTCAGGCCCGCCCCCTATCGCCTGTTCCGCGACACGCCCGCCGATCACACCACGCCCAACGTCGTGCGGCTGCTGATCGACCCGGAGCGCGGGTTCGAAACGCAGTTCGATGCCAAGCTGCCCGGGCCTTCCATGCGTCTGGGGCGGGTTTGCACCAGGATGCGCTACGACGACTTCTTCGAGCAGAAGCCCTCGGTCGGGTACGAAACGCTGCTCTACGACTGCATGCGGGGTGATGCGACGCTGTTCCAGCGCGCCGACGCGATCGAGGCGGCCTGGGCGGCGGTGCAGCCCGTGCTCGACGACTGGGGAGGCCGGACGGATGCGGGGGCGACCTACGCCGCGGGCAGCGAGGGACCGGCAGCGGCCGACGCGCTGCTGGCGCGGGACGGACGATCCTGGCTGCCGCTGCACGAGGAGCGTTCTGCCCCGAAGACCGCCGAAACGGCCGGCGCCCTCACCTCCTCCGTGACGCAGAAAGTAGGACGGCCGCGGGAGGGCTGATGCGATCCCTCCTCCCAGCGGCCTGCCGGGTGAGCAGGCCGGTGGGAGGAAGGGCGCGCCCGAAGCGGCTTGGCGAAAAACGAAAAACCCCTCCGCACCGGGATGCGGAGGGGTTTTCCTGTCGGAGATGCGGGGGACTCAGGCGGCGCGCAGGGCCTTGGGCAGGTCCGCGACGGCGCGGTCCACCATGGCGGCGTCGGTGCCGGCGTCGAGCTTGCTCGCGATCACGTCGCGCGCCGCCGCGGTGGCGATCTCGGCGGCGGCGGTGCGAACCTCGGCCAGGGCGCTGGCCTCGGCGGCGGCGATGCGGTCCATCGCCATGCGCTCACGCCGGGTGGCGCTCGCCTCGGCCTCGGCGGTGGCAGCGGCCGACAGGCGCTCCGCTTCCAGCCTGGCGCGGGCGATCAGCGCCTCGGCCTCGGCCGCGGCGGCCGTGCGGTCGGCCTCAGCCTGCTTGCGCAGCGCCTCGGCCTCGTCGCGCAGGCGGCGGGCTTCCTCCAGCTCCGCCCGCACGGCGGCGCCGCGGGCGTCGAGCATGGCACCGAGCTTGCTCCAGATCGTGCGGCCGAGCAGCACCACGAAGATGATGACCGAGACGGCGACCCAGAACTTCGGGTCGAGCCAGAAGTGTTCGTAATGATGTGCCATCAGGCCCTCCCTCGGGCGGCGAGTTCGCGGCTCACGGCGGCGGACACGGCGGCCTGGTCCTTGATGCCCACGAGGCGGTCCACCAGCGAGGTGGCGGCGTCGGTGGCGACCTCGCGCAGCGCGCCCATGGCGGCGTCGCGGGCCTGGCCGATGCGGGCCTCGGCGGCGGCGATCTGGCTGTTGAGACGCTCGTTCAGCACGGCGGCCTTGGCGGCGGCATCGGCGTTGGCGGCGTTCACCGCGGCGGTGATGGCGGCCTGCGCCTCGGCGTGCGAGCGCTGGGTGGCGGCGCGGTGCGCGGCCTGGGCGGCGTCGGCCTCGGACTTGGCGCTGCGCGCGGCTTCCAGGTCGTCGCTGATGCGCTTGCGGCGGTCCGTCAGCACGGCGCCCACCGGCGGCAGCAGCCACTGGTAGCTGATCAGCACGAAGAGGCCGAAGATGATCAGGAGCCAGACAACCTGCGCGATGGTCAGCGGGTTGTTGAAGTCCAGCTGCGGCATGCCGCCCTTGTCGTGCGCCTGCTGGGCGGCCGCGGCGTAGTCCTCGGCGGCGGCCTCGGTGCGGGCGATGGCCTTGGCGCGGTCGGCATCGAGGAGCGGGGCGCTGCTGGGGGCGACCGGAAGGGGCGCGGGGTCGTGCACCGGTGCCTGGGCAAAACCCAGCATCGGCAGGAGAACCAGGGCCGCGGCCAGCGCGGTGGTCTTGCGGCGGATCATCATGGCTCCCGGAAGAACCGGTGCCGCGGGCGCTGCGGCCCGCGGCACCAGGGGTGTCAGGTGAAGAGGATCAGGAAGGCGATCAGCAGCGCGAAGAGCGCCACGGCTTCCGTCAGGGCGAAGCCCAGGATGCCGATCGGGAAGACGGTGTCGCGGGCGCCCGGGTTGCGAGCCACGGAGGTGACCAGCGCCGAGAAGATGTTGCCCAGGCCAAGGCCCACGCCGAGCAGGGCGACCACGGCGATACCGGCGCCGATGGCCTTCATGGCGCCAAGATAGGCGACAGGATCGTTCATGAAGTCAGCTCTTTCCTTGCTGTTTCGAGAGAGGTCTGCGGCCGGCCGGCGCTCAGTGCAGGTGCACCGCGTCGTGCAGGTAGATGCAGGTGAGGATCGCGAACACGTAGGCCTGCAGGAACGCCACCAGCAGCTCGAAGCCGATCAGGAGCACGTTCACCGCGAGCGGCAGTGCGGCGATGAAGGGGCCGACGACGCCGAGGCCGCCGAGCAGGACGACGAAGGTGGCGAACACCTTCAGCAGCACGTGCCCGGCCACCATGTTCGCGAACAAGCGGATGGACAGGCTGATCGGGCGGGAAAGGTAGGAGAGCACCTCCACCGGCACGATGATGGGAGCCAGCCAGATCGGCGCGCCTTCGGGAAAGAAGTAGCCGAAGAACTTCCGGCCATGGAGCACCAGGGCCACGATCGTGGTCGTGAGGAACACGATCAGGGCCAGGCCCAGCGTCACCGCGATATGGCTGGTGTAGGTGAAGGCGTAGGGGAACAGGCCCAGCAGGTTGCCGAACAGCACGAACATGAACAGCGCGAACACGAAGGGGAAGTAGCGCTTGCCCTCGTGCCCGACCTGGGCCGTGACCAGTCCCTCGACGAACTCGTAGAAGATCTCGGCGGCCGCCTGGAAGCGGCCGGGGATCAGGGCCCGCTTGCGGATGCCCACCAGCATCAGCACCGTGACCAGCCCGATGGCCAGCAGCATATGGGCGTTGGACTGGCTGAAGCCCGTGGCACGGCCGATGGGGCCCAGCATGGGAATGAGCTCGAACTGGCTCAGCGCGTCGATCGATTTGCCTTCGGCGGCCAAGTCACTATCCCTCATCCAGCGGTCAGCGTGCGCGCCCCGGGGCCAGGAGACGATACAGGTTCAGAACCCCGGCAGCACCGCCTGCAAAGAAGAACACCAGCAGGAGCCAGGGGGAAGTCCCGAGCCAGCGATCCAGCGCCAGCCCGATGATCAAGCCAACGGCCAGCGCCGAGACGAGCTCGGTACCGATCCGGAGGCCCAGACCCCATGAGCCTGCTGGCAGCCCCCCATCTCCCTTGCCGGGAGGGGGTTCGAGGCCCTGTTGGACCCGGGCCTTGCGCAGCCGCTCGTCGAAGTCGCTTCGCTGATCCACCCTTGCTCCCTGCGGGTTTTACCCTCGGAAGGCATCGGGCTCGTAAGGAACCGTTCACGTTAAGTCAAGCCGAGACAAAGCCGCCGGACTGCCGGTTCCACAGCCGCGCGTAGGCGCCGCCGGCCTTCAGCAACTCCGAGTGCGTGCCGAGTTCGACGATGTGGCCTCGTTCCAGCACGACCAGCCGGTCCATGCGCGCGATGGTAGACAGGCGGTGCGCGATGGCGATCACGGTTTTGCCGCCCATTAACTGTTCCAGCTGTTCCTGGATCGCGGCCTCGACCTCCGAATCGAGGGCGCTGGTGGCCTCGTCCAGCACCAGGATCGGCGCGTCCTTGAGCAGCACGCGGGCGATGGCCACGCGCTGCCGCTGCCCGCCCGACAGCTTCACGCCGCGCTCGCCCACATGGGCCTCGAAGCCCTTGCGGCCGCGCCAGTCTTCCAGCCGCTCGATGAACTCCTCCGCCTGGGCCTGGCGGGCGGCGTCACGGATGTCGGCGTCGGTGGCGCCGGGGCGGCCGTAGCGGATGTTGTCGCGAATCGAGCGGTGCAGCAGCGCGGTGTCCTGCGTCACGAGGCCGACCGCGCCGCGCAGCGATTCGGCGGTGACGCCGGCGATGTCCTGGCCGTCGATCAGGATGCGGCCCGCCGACGGCTCGAAGAAGCGCAGCAGCAGGTTCACCGCGGTGGTCTTGCCGGCCCCGGAATGGCCGATCAGCCCGATCCGCTCGCCCGGCGCGATGGTGAGGTCGAAGCCGTCCAGTACCGGGCGGCCTTCCGCGCCGTAGCCGAAATGGACCTTTTCGAATCGGATCTCGCCGCGCGGCACGCGCAGGGTGCGGGCATCGGGCGGGTCGGGTGCGGTGGGCGGCACGGCGATGGAATTCATGCCTTCCTGCACCACGCCGATGTTCTCGAAGATCGAGGACACGTTGAAGGCGACCCAGCCCGAGATGTTCACGATCTGCCAGGCCATCGGCAGCGCCGTCGCCACCACCGCCAGCGGCACCGCGCCCTGCGTCCAGAGCCAGATCGCCAGCGCCCCCATACCCACCATCAGGCAGGCGTTGAGGGATGCCAGCAGCACGGTGTTGAGCGTCACGATCCGCGTTTGCCGCTGGAAGCGGTCGGTGAGCTGGTCGAGCCCCTCGCCCACGAACTGATCCTCGTCCGCCGCGCGGGCAAACAGCTTGACGGTCAGGATGTTGGTGTAGCTGTCCACCACCCGGCCGGTGAGCAGCGAGCGCGCTTCCGAGGCCTTGCGGGCACGCTCCCGCAGGCGCGGCACCAGGATGCGCAGCAGGGCGGCGTAGAAGCAGAACCACAGCAGCACCGGCAGGGCGAGGCGCCAGTCCGCCGTGGCCAGCCACAACACCGCGCCGCTGGCATAGACCAGGATGTACCAGACGGCATTGACGCCCGAAACCACGCTTTCGCGCAGCGCCGGGCCCGCCTGCATCACGCGGGTGGCGATGCGGCCGGAAAAGTCCTCCTGAAAGAAGCTCCAGCCCTGGCGCACCACGTGCCAGTGCGCCTGCCAGCGCACCATGCCGGTGACGTTGGGCACGATGCACTGCTGCACCACGAGATTCTGCAGCAGGATCGAGGCCGGGCGCAGGATCAGCAGCACCGCCGCCATGCCCAGCAGCGGCATCCAGGCGTCGTGCAGCAGGTTTTCCGGCGCGTGCGTGCCCAGAAGCGCCACCACGCGGCCGATGAAGATCGGGATCGTGGCGTCGAGCAGCGCCACCCACATGCCCAGCACGAAGAGCAGGATGAAGATGAACTTCGCCTGCCGGGCATAGTGCCAGTAGAAGCCGAGCAGGCTGTGCGGCGGCGGGGTGTCCGGCACGGGCACGCCCAGGAAGCGCGACGCCTTCTCCCCCGGCGCGGCCGAGGGGTTCACCAGGCTCTCGAAGAAGCGGAACATCGGGCGGGAGCCAACGCCCGCCGCCCGCACCCGTCAACGCACGAAAGCGTTCCGGCCTGGCCGCGCCGCCGGGTCCGCCAGAACGCCCGGCGGGATCAGGCCGCCGCGCCCTCCCCCACCAGCTCCGCCGCGCCCGACAGGTCGACGCTCAGCAGCCGCGACACGCCGCGCTCCTGCATGGTGACACCGTAAAGGCGGTGCATCCGCGCCATGGTCAGCGGGTGATGCGTGACCACCAGGAAGCGCGTCGGCCGCCCGGCGCCGTCGTCCTTGGCCATGATCTCGAGGAGGTTGCACAGGCGCTCGACATTGGCGTCGTCGAGCGGCGCGTCCACCTCGTCCAGCACGCAGACGGGCGCGGGCTGGCAGCGGAACACCGCGAAGATCAGCGACAGGGCGGTCAGCGCCTGCTCGCCGCCCGAGAGCAGCGAGAGGGAGGACAGCTTCTTGCCCGGCGGCTCGGCAAACAGCTCCAGCCCCGCTTCCAGGATGTCGTCCGAGCCCACCAGCGCCAGTTGCGCCTGACCGCCGCCGAAGAGCGTGGTGAACAGGTTGCGGAACTCCGCATCCACCCGGTCGAACACGGCGCGCAGACGTCCCCTTGCCTCGCGATTCAGGTGGCCGACCGAGCCGCGCAGGCGGTTGATCGCGGTGGCGACGCTGTCGCGCTCGGCGTCCAACCCCGCGAGCCGCGCCTCGATCTCCGCCACCTCGGTGTCGGCGCGCAGGTTGACGGGGCCCATCTCCTCGCGCTCGCGCGCCAGGCGCTCGGCCTTGCGGCGGGCGCGTTCCTCGGCCGCCTCGCTGAGATCCTCCGGCGCCGCGGGCAGGGCGGCGTCGGGACCCAGGCGCTCGGCCACGCGGGCCATCAGCGCCCCGGCCGCGTCCTCGGCACGCTGCCGCGCCGCGTCGGCGGCGAGGCGGTTCTCGCGCGCCGCGGCATGGGCGGCCTCGGCGGTGCGACGCGCCTCGGCGGTGTCGCGGAGCGCGGTCTCGGCAGCCTCCATCGCGGCCACGGCGGCGGCATGGGCGGCCTCGGCCTCAGCCAGCACGCGCCCGGCGGCCTCGCGGCGGGCCGCGGTGCTGTCGGGCGCCTCGGCAGCCAGGCGGCAGGCGGTGCGGGCGGCCTCGGCCCGCGCTTCGAGCTCCGCCAGGCGGGCATTGGCGTCGCGGCCGCGCGTGGCCCAGGTGTCGCGCTCGGCATGCAGGGCGTTGCGGCGGGCGCCGATGCGGCCGCGCTCCCCCAGCACCGCGGTCACGGCGGCGCGGGCGGAGCCTTCCCGGTCGCGCGCCGCACCCACGGCGGCACGGGCGGCCTCGGCGGCGGCCCGCGCTTCGGGGAGCGAGGCCGCAGTGGCGTTGCCGGTGGCCTCGGCGGAAGCCTGGGCGTCGCGCTGCTCGGCCAGGGCGCGCTCGATCTCGGGCAGGATGGCGGCGAGGCGGCTTTCCGCGCGCGAGGTCGCGGCCAGGAGCCGGTCGCGCGCCGTGCGGGCCGCGTCCAGCCGCGCCACCACGTCCCGCCGGCCGGAGCGCAGGTTGCCCTCGGCGGCCACGGCCTCGGCCTCGGCGGCGCGGGCCGCGTCGCGGGCGGCGGCCACGGCCGCGAGGTCGGGCAGGTCGCGCAGCGCGGTTTCGGCGGCCAGCAGGGCGCGGGTGGCCTCGGCGTCCTCGCGCGCGGCGGCCTCGACCCGGGGGGCGAGCGCCGCTTCGCGCGCGGCCAGCGTGGCGGCCTCGGTTGAAAGGCGGGCGGCCTCGGCGCGGGTGCGGCCCAGATGGGCTTCCGCCGTGCGGCGGGCCTCGCGGGCGGCGATGCCGTCGGCGGCGGCGCGCTTTTCCGCCGCCTCGGCTTCCGCGGCGTCGTCGCGGCCGCGGCTGATGGCGGCCTCGGCGGCGGCACGCTCGGCGGCCAGGGCGCGCAGGCGGTTGCGGCGCTGGAGGCGGATGGCGCCGGCGCTGGGCTGGCCGGGGCGCACGGCATGGCCGTCCCAGCGCCACAGACCGCCGTCGCGCGACACGATCGCCTGACCGGGCAGCAGGGCGTGGTGCAGGTGTTCGCCCGTCTCGCCCTCGGGCAGGAGGCCGACATGCGACAGGGCGCGGCTCAGCGCCGGCGGGGCGTCCACCAGGGTGTTCAGCGCCTCGACGCCCGGCGGCAGCGGGGCGGTCTCGGCGAGCCTGGGCAGGAGGCGCCAGTGGCGGGCGGCGGTGTGTTCGGCGGCAGCCTCCAGCGCCTCGCCCAGCGCGGCGCCGATCGCGGCTTCCAGGCCCGGCGGCACCATGGCGGCGTCCAGCAGCGGCGCGTCGTCCGCCCCAGCCTCGGCACGGAGGAGGGCTTCCAGGCCCTGCGCCTCGCCGTCGAGGCGGGCACGCTGAGCCATGGCCTCGGCCACCGCGGCGCGGGCGGCCGCCAGCGCGGCGCGGGCGGCGTCGGCCGCAGCCTCGGCCGCGGCGCTGCGGGCGGTGGCGGCTTCCAGCGCCTCCTCGGCCGCGGCGGCGGCGCGGTCGGCGGCGTCCAGCACGCCTTCGGGCAGCCGGGCGGCGACGAGCTTGTCGCGCTCCGCCGCGACGGTGCGGGATTCCCGGCCGGCGCGCTCGGCGCGGGCGGCGGCGGTGTCGCGGTCGGCCACGGCGCGGTTGCGGGTGGCGGCGGCGGAATCGGCGCGCAGGCGGGCGGCGACGTGCGCGTCCTGCGCCGCCACGCGGGCGAGGCCCGCGGCTTCCAGCGCGGCATCGGCGGCCAGGCGAGCGGCCTCGGCCTCCTGCAGCGCGGTTTCGGCGGCCGGCAGAGCTTCGGGCGGGGGCAGCACCGCCTCGGCCTCGCGGCGCTCGGCTTCGAGGCGGGCCAGGGCGCCGGCGGCGCGGTGAAGGCGGGCCTCGGCGGCCTCGGCGGCGGCGCGGCGGCTCGCCTCGTCGGCGGCGGCGGTGGCGGCGGCCTCGGTGGCGCGCTCCGCTTCGCGCTCGGCCTCGCGCAGGGCGTCGCGGGCCTCGGCATGGGCGGCCTCGGCGGCCTCCAGCCGGTCCGGCAGGGCGTCGAGCTCGGCCACCAGCGCCGCGTCCTCGGCGGCGAGGCGGTTCGCGGCGGCCTCGGCCTCGGCGGCGATGCCGGCCGCGTGGGCGCGGTCCTGTTCCACCTGCGCGAGGCGCGCTTCCGCGGCCTCCAGCGCTTCGCGGGCGCGGGCTTCCTCGGCCGAGAAGTTCTCGGCCTCCACCCGGCGGCGTTCCAGCAGGGCGCGCGCCAGGCCTTCCGCCTCGCGCGGGGCGGCCACGGCGTTCGCGGCACCATGGGCGGCGACGGCGGCGCGGGTGGCCTCGTTCTCGGCCGCCTGCAGCGCCGCCTGGGCGCGGGCACCGTCGTTGCGCGCGGCGATCAGCGCGGCCTCGGTGCGGGCGGCGAGCAGGCTCAGCCACTCGGCCTCGGCGTCGCGCGTCAGGCCGGACAGGTTGCGGTAGCGCGCGGCCTGCTTCGCCTGACGGCGGAGGCCGTCGCGCTGGCGCTCCAGCTGGGCGCGCAGGTCCTCGGCGCGGGTCAGGTTGGTTTCGGCCTGGCGCAGCTTCAGCTCCGCCTCGTGGCGGCGGGCGCGCAGGCCGGCGATGCCGGCGGCTTCCTCCAGGACCTGCCGCCGTTCCTCGGGCTTGGCGCCGATCAGCGCCGCGACCTTGCCCTGGCTGACCATGCCCGAAGACCGCGAGCCCGAGCCCAGGTCGGCGAACATCGTGGACACGTCGCGCCCGCGCGCTTCGCGCCCGTTGATGCGGTAGCCCGTGCCCTCGCCGCGCTCGATGCGGCGCACGATCTCGAGCTCCGTCGTCTCGGCATTGGGCGGTGGCGCGAGGCCGGCCGCGTCCTCCAGGCTCAGCGCCACCTCGGCATGGTTGCGCGCGGCGCGGCTGGCGGTGCCGGCGAAGACCACGTCGTCCATGCCGCCGCCGCGCATGGCGCGCGCGTTGCTCTCGCCCATGGCCCAGCGCAGCGCCTCGACCACGTTGCTCTTGCCGCAGCCATTGGGGCCGACGATGCCGGTCAGACCGGGCAGGACCTCGACGGTCTGGGGTTCGGCGAAGGATTTGAAGCCGGCGATGCGCAGCCGGGTGAGCGTGGCGGTGCGCAGCCGCGGCGACGCGTCGCCCGTGGCGGCATCCCCGGACGGGTCTTCCGGCGCGCCCGCCGGCAACCCGTCCCCGTACCCGTCGGGGCGCACCGTGGCGGTGTTCTGCCCGTCTTCCTCACCGGGCAGGCGGCCCGGCGGCAATGCATCCATCAGAGGGTCTGATCCGTCAGGACGGGGTGGCCTGCTTCACCAGCTCGGCGAAGCGCTCGTAGGGGATCTCGCCCGGCACGGCCTTGTTGCCGAAGATGAAGGTGGGCGTGCTGTTGACCTTGAACTCGGTCTCGCCCCCCTGCCGCATCTCCAGGATGGCGCGGCGCAGCGCCACGTCGTTCTGGGCGGCGTCGAAATCGGCGCGCGACAGGCCGGCCAGGGCGGCGATCTTGGCGATCTCGCCCAGGTTGTCCACGCCGCGCGCGAAGGCCCAGCGGTCCTGCGTCTGGAACAACGCCGACACGAAGCCCTCGTAGCGGTCCACCGGCAGGGCGCGGGCGGCGCAGGAAGCGGCGAGCGCCAGCTGGTCCAGCGGGAACTCGCGCCACACCATGCGGACCTTGCCGGTGTCCACGAGGTTCTTCTTCACCTCAGGCCACACCTCGTTGTGGAAGCGGGCGCAGTGCGGGCAGGTCAGCGAGAAGTATTCCAGCACCGTCACCGGCGCGTCGGCCTTGCCGGCGGAACGCTCGGCCAGGCGCGGGTCGTTCGCGGCCGGCGCGGCGGCGGGCGGCGTGGCGGGGGCGGGCCCGGCGGGCGTGGCGCCCTGCGCCGCGGCGGGACGGAGGCCCAGCAGCGCCGGCGCGCCGAGCGTGGCGCCCAGGGCTGCGGTGGCGACGATCAGGTCACGGCGGGAAATGGTCATGGCGGGCGGGCCTCGCTTCAGCGCTCAGCGCTTCCGATAAACGCCCTTGGCCATCTTTTCCAGCGCGGCCCGCAATTCAGGATGTTGCACGCCCGACAACCGGTCCGCCACGGGCTCCGGCAGCGCGACCGGCTTGGGCGCCGGGCGGGGCACGGGACGGGAGGCCGGGGCCTGCTGCACGAAGCGCAGCGCTTCCACCACCACGGCGCCGGACGCGCCGTTGATGCGGGCCATCAGCTGCGGCCCCAGGTGCTGCAGCTCCATCGCCACGGGGCCGGAACAGGCAACCGTCAGCGTGCCGCGCACCAGGCGCAGCGGTTGCGTCACCGCCGCCAGCGCCGGGCCGACCAGCTGCGGCCAGTCGGTCATCAGCGTGGCACCGGCCGGCGATCGCTTGCGGAACACCGGGCGGGTGAAGCGCGACAGGAGCGCTTCCATCGGGCGCAGGCCGAGTTCGGGCCGCCGCGGCGCTTCCGGCAACGGCGCGGGCGGGCGGGGCGGGGCGGCGGGGTTCGCGCGCTGGGCAGCAGGTCGGGCCGGCCCCGGGCGCGGTGCGCCGGGCGGGGCGTCGGCCCCGACACGCGCCTGGGCACCCGCCCGGCCACCGGCCCCGCCATCGGTCCGGTTGCCGGCTCCGGCCCGGACAGCGCCCCCCGCACCGACGGAAGCACCTGCCGCGGCGGAATTTGCGCGCGACCGGGTGGCGCGGGGGCTTGATCCGCGCGGCGTCTCGCCGTCCTGTGCCGCCATATGCATCCCCCCGCTTCCGAACTGCTCGGCTGGTACGACCGCCACCGGCGCGTGATGCCGTGGCGCGGCGCCCGCGATCCATACCGCATCTGGCTGTCGGAGGTGATGCTCCAGCAGACCACCGTGGCCGCGGTCGAGCCGCGCTACCGCCGCTTCCTCGATCGCTTCCCCGATGTCGAGGCCCTGGCGGCCGCCCCCTGGGAGGCGGTGGCGGCAGAATGGGCCGGGCTCGGCTACTACGCGCGGGCCCGCAACCTCCATGCCGCGGCGCGGGCGGTGGTGGCGCGCGGCGGCTTCCCCGGGGACGAGGCGGGGCTGCGCGCCCTGCCCGGCATCGGCGCCTATACCGCCGCCGCCGTGGCGGCGATCGCCTTCAACCAGCCCGCCGTGCCGGTGGACGGCAACGTGGAGCGCGTGACGGCGCGGGTGTTCGATGTTCGCGATCCGCTGCCCGGCAGCCGTGCGCGCCTGGCGGTGCTGGCGCGCGGCTTCCTCGACCAGGCCCTGGTGCGGGAACGTCCGGGCGATTTCGCGCAGGCGCTGTTCGACCTCGGCGCCACGCTCTGCACGCCGCGCCGGCCGGCCTGCGCGCTGTGTCCCTGGAACGCGCACTGCGCCGCCCGCGCCGCCGGGGTGCAGGACAGCCTGCCGGCCAAGGCCCCGAAAGCGGCGCGAGCGCAGCGCTTCGGCCTCCACTTCCTCCTGCGCGACCGCGAGGGCCGGATGCTGCTGCGGCAGCGGCCGCCCAGCGGGCTGCTCGGCGGCATGGCCGAGATCCCCGGCACGCCCTGGCGCCTCGAAACACCCTGGACCCTGGCGGAGGCGCTGCCGCAGGCGCCGGTCGCGGCGGCGTGGCGGCTGCTGCCGGGCACTGCGCAGCACGGCTTCACGCATATGGAGCTGCTGATGCGGCTGGCCGTCGCGGAGGCCAGCGTGGCGGCGCCCCCGGGCTGCTTCTGGCTGCCGGCCGAGGAAGCCCGCGCGACGCTGCCCACCGCGATGCGCCGCCTGCTGGCACTGGCCGAGGGCGGCGCCGGAGCCAGGGATGACGCCGGCGCGAACGGCCCTCTGCTTGCGGAGCCCGCCTCCCCCGTGGCACCCAGCGGCGAAACCACGGCCCCCGCCGCGCGGCGGGGCGGCCGAACACGGCGGACCGCTTGATGCAGATCTCTCTTTCTTCCCGCTCCTCCGCCCGCGAGGCGATGCGCTTTCTGGCCCTGGCCATTCTCGGCTCGGCCGTGATCGCGGCCTCGGCGCGGATCGCCCTGCCGATGTGGCCGGTGCCGGCCACGCTGCAGTCGCTGGCGGTGCTGGCGCTGGGCGCCCTGGGCGGCGCACGGCTCGGCGTGGCCAGCGTGCTGTTCTACCTGGCCGAGGGCGCGATGGGCCTGCCGGTCTTCGCCGCCGGCGCCGCGGGACCCGCCGTGCTGGCTGGGCCGACCGCGGGCTTCCTCCTCGGCTTCCTGCCCGGCGCCTGGATCGCGGCGCAGGCGCGGGGCGGCTGGCTGCGCGCCGGCGCCACGCTGCTGGCGGCGCACCTGTCCATGTTCATCCCCGGCGTGCTGTGGCTGAGCGGCTTCGTGGGCCTTGAGCACGCCTGGGCGGTGGGTTTCCTGGTCTTCGTGCCGGGCACGGTGGTGAAGACCGCGCTGGCGCTGGCCGGCCTGCAGCTGGCGCGTCGCTGAAACGCTGCCGGAGGGCGGTTTCGGTAGGGACCGCCCCTCCCCCTGTGCGCGGGCCTGTGCCGCCGCCCCGTGTCGCGGTCGTCCCACCCGACCCGGCGGAACTCCGGCCCTGCGCAACAGGGCGCCGGGCCGCGCTTTAGGCGGCCATGCGGTCGCGGATGATGCCGATCAGCCCGCCCACGTCGGGGATCTCGGCGGCGGCCTCGGGCGGGATCTCGATCCCGAACTCGTCTTCCAGGTCCATCAGCAGGTTGACGTGCGCGACCGAGTCCCAGCCTGGGACATCGGCCGCCGTCATCGATTCACGGAACGACCCGGTGAAACGCGGAAAGGCGCGGCGCAGCACCGCCTCGAACCGGGCCGGCACGTCATGGTCGCTCATGGGGTGGTTCCATCCTGATCCGCGAGGAATGCGGCACGGTTGAGAACGCGGCTGACCTTGCCGCTCGTGGTCTTGCGCAGCGAACCGGGCTCGACGCAGCCGACATGCACCGGGTTCACGGCGAAGCGCTCGCCCAGCAGCGCGCGGACGGCGCGCTCGGCCTCGGCCGCTGCCGCCGCGTCGAGCGGCTCTGACGGTTCGTAGAGGACCACGATCTGGTCGCTGCCCACGCGCTCGTCGGGTATGGGAAACACCACGGCGCGGCCGGGCTTCACCGCCGCCACGTCGCTCAGCGCGGCCTCGAGGTCCGGCGCCACGAGGTTGCGGCCGCGATAGATGACGATGTCGTCGAGGCGGCCGAGCACGAAGACCTCGCCTTCATGAAGGAAGCCGAGGTCGCGCGTGCGCAGCCACCCATCCTCCAGCCGCTCGGCGGTGAGCGTGGGGGAGCCGAGATAGCCGTCGAACAGGCAGGGGGAGCTGAGCAGGATCTCGCCCACCTCCCCGGCATAACCCTCGGCCGGGCGAAACCGTATCCGGCAGCCGTCGACGGGCGCGCCGCTCGACACCAGCGCCACCGAAGCGGGCGCGCCGGCCTCCACCGCGACGAGGCGCCCCGCGTCCAGGGCGGCGCGGTCGAGCACGAGGCGCTTCGGCGGCACGCCGGGCCGGCTCTGCGTGGCGGCGAAGACGTTTTCTGCCAGGGCGTAGCAGGTCGCCGGCGCCGCGGAGTCGAGCCCGTGCGCGGCGTAGGCGGCGGCGAAGCGGTCCATTGAGGCCGGGCGGCAAACCTCGGAACAGTTCACCACCGCGCGCAGCGTGCCCAGGTCGAGCCGGGTGTTGCGAAGCCGCCGCGCGGCATTGGCCAGGTGCTCGAAGGCGAAGTTGGGCAGCCACGCCAGCGTGGCGCGCTCGCGCTCCGCCAGGCGCAGGATCAGCAGAGGGTCGGTGAGCCACTCGAAGGGATCGACGCCCACCACCGGCATCGCGGCGATGAAGGGCAGCACCGTGCAGGCGATCAGCCCCATGTCGTGGTACAGCGGCAGCCAGGTCGCCACCACGTCGTCCGGGCGCAGTGCCAGCGCTGCGCCGTAGCTGTCGGCCTGACGCACCAGCGCGCCGTAGCCCAGCATCACGCCCTTCTTGAGCCCGGTGGTGCCGGAGGAATGTTGCAGCAGCGCCGGCCCGTCGTCGCCCGCGGCGACCTCCGGCACGGCGCCGTCCGCCACGACCTCCCGCGCGCCCAGGGCTGCGAAGCTGATCGCGGGCACGCCGGTGTCACCCAGCGCGTCCAGCGCGGGCCCGACGCCGCAGAGCAGGCCGGGACCGATATGCCGCACCAGCGCGCGGTGGCTGTCGCGCCAGTGCGCCTCGTCCTGCTTGGCATTGGGGGGCGGCATGATGGCGGGCACCGCCCCCAGGAACTGCGCCGCGAAAAAGGTGACGTGCAGGTCCACCCGCGTGTCGGAAAAGATCAGCAGAACCTGCCCGGGGCCGAGGCCCGCCGCGTGCAACGTTGCCGCGCGGGCCGCGATGCGCGCCCCCATCTCGCGGAAGCTCAGCGCTTCCCGCGCCCCGCCGCGCTCCAGCACGAGGCAGCGCTCCCCGGGCCGGTCGCGCAGCGCGTCGAGGAAGCGCGCGAAGTAGCGCGCGCGGTCGGACGCCGGATCAGCGGGGGTCGGTGTGGCGGCAGGCCCGCTCACGAGGCGTAGGGCCGCCAGCGGATGTAGTTCACGACGTAGTCGCGAAAGGTCCAGCTGTTGTTGTTCAGCCGGATGCGCGAGGCCGCGTCGCCGTAGTGCAGACCGAAGGCCTCCGCGACCAGCGGGTTGATCGGCATCTGCGAGTAGGTTTGCCCGTCATGGCCCGACAGCAGCACGTCCAGTTCCCGGCAACTGACCTCGGCGTCGATGCCGAGCCTGTCGGCCGAAGCGCGCAGCAGCATCCGCAGGGCTTCCCGCAACATCGGGCCGGCGATGTGGCGCGGGTCGTGGAACAGGCGCTGTTCACGGAAGTTCTCGAACACGAAGGGCGTGAAGGCGATGTCGCTGTCGCGGTCGCGCGCTTCGGCGCGGGCGCGGTCGAAGCCCAGGCGCCGTTCCAGGCGCGGGACCTCCGCCGCGCAACGCCCGAGGTAGAGGTCGTAGAGCGCGTCGTCTGGCAGGCGCAGCGCTTCGGCGTCGTGAAGCAGCTCCAGCGCGATCCGGTCGCCCATCCCGTAGCGCGCGTTCCCGCCGTAAGGCGCGTCCGCCTCGCCACGCAGGTCCGGCGCCTCGAAGGGCCAGAGCGCGGTGCAGGCGAGCGGCGGGAAGCGCAGAACCGATACGTCGCGGGGCAAGCGTTGTCGGAGCAGTTCCTGGCTTCCCCCCTCCCCGCCCACCTGCTCCCACAGGACCACGCGGGACGCTGCGAAGTCCGGCATGTCCTCCCAACGGTGGCCCGGAAGCTTGAGCAGGTGCCAGGCCACGTAGTTCACCTCGTAGCGGCCGCTCAGGCAGGGCAGGCGCTGCAGCGCTTCGGCCATGTCGATGCTCTGGCAGTTGCCATAGATTACCAGGCGTTCGGTCATGCGGTGTCAGCCCCTGGTGCTCATTCGCGGCGCGTCGCGCCGCCCTGCCGTAACCGCTTCACGTGGCCCAGGGAGCCCGGCGGATGCCGCGGAGCACGGCCTCACGGAAGGTCCACTCGTTGTTGTGCCAGAGGTAGCGCGTCTCGCTGTTGTACCAGGCGAGACCGAGATGGCGCGCGACCTCGGGATGCACGGGCACCTGTTCCAGCGGCCTGATGCCGAGCCAGTTGCGCGTGATCTCCACCAGCTCGATCAGCGCGGCGTCGCGCGTGGCCGGGTCGATCAGCGTCGTGCGGCGCAACAGCTCAGCCGCGAGGAAGCGCATCAGCGGCGCCTTCGGATCCTGCGGCGCGTTGAACAGCGGCACTTCCGTGAACAGGGCGGCGAAACGCTCGGCGAGCCTGACGTCGCAGCCCTCGTCGCGCCGCCGCCATGCCGTGAGCTCCGCAGCGAGGCTCGGCGGGGCGTTGTCGAGCATGGCGCGGGTGTCCAGCAGGTACTGCCGGAACAGGGCACTGTCCGACAGGTCCGCCGCCCGGGGCGCCAGCGCCTCCATCACGGCATCGGTCATGCCGTAGCGCGGGCTGTCGCCCTGGGCGGTTTCCGGCAGCGCGGGCGGGTCCTGATCGAGGAGCGGCCAGAGCAGGTCGCAGCGCAGCTGGGGAAACGCCAGAACCTCCGCCGCCGTGCTGGTGGGTGCGCTGGCCAGCGGGACCTGCCGCCACACTCCGACGGGGCCAGCCTCGCGCGCTTCGCGCAACGCGGCGTCCAGAGTTTCGCCCGGCTCGACATGGCGGGGCGTGAGCCGCCCGGCCAGGGTGGTGAGGCGCCCCAGCAGGCTGGCCAATTGGGCCGCCTGATGGTCGCCGGATATCAGCACCGTGGCGGCTTGTCCGCCGGCAACCTCGCTTTCCGGCACCAGGAGCCGCATCGAGAACCAGGCAAGGGCCAGCTCGCGATGGTCGAAGTCGGGCCGCCGCGCCGCCACGGCCGGCGCAACGCCATCGGGGTGGTGGAAGCGCAGCGTGTTCGGCGCGTCGCCACGCAAGGCCGCCGCCGGCACGTCGAAGCTGATGTCGCCGAGGGCGTCAACCAGGATCTCGCCGCAGTTGGCCTCGTTCACCCGCAGGGCGAGACGTTGGCCAGCGAGGTCGTAGGCCAGGTTGCGGTGCGGGTTGACCCGGCCCTGGATCCGCAGCGTGCCCACGAGGTCTGCCGGCATGGGCGGCAGTTCCAGCACGCTGTCATGGCCGACGCTCCAGACCATGTCGCGTTCCTGGCCCGACCAGCCTTCGCGCCGATAGCGGTCGCTGCCGCCGTCCTCGTTGAAGTTGAGATGGAAGACCTGGCGCATCAACACCGTTCCGTGGCGGGGCGCATCATCGTGGAGCCTTCCAGCGCGGGCAACCCGGGGCCGGGCTTTCCCGCTCCTTCAGGCCTCAGCTGCCCGCGATCTCGGCGCGCAATTCGTCGAGCAGGCGCAGCGAGCCGTTCGGATGTTCGACGTGCCAGAACAGCCAGCCGTTGCAGCTGGGGGCTTCCTGAACCGCGGCGCCGACCTTGTGGATCGAGCCCACGGCCTTGCCGCAGCGGAGCGTGCCGTCGGCGCCAACCTCGGCCTTCCAGCGGCGGTGCCGGTCCACGAGGCGCGAGCCCGCGGGAACCAGCCCGCGCTCCACCAGCGTGCCGAAGGGAACGCGCGGTTGTTCGCGCTTGGCGGGCAGGCTCAGCGCCGCGCTTTCCGGCATCGGCGTGATCGCGTCGATGCGGGCCTGGGCGGCGGCGGCGTAGGTTTCGTCGCGCTCGATGCCGATGAAGCGGCGGCCGAGGCGCTTGGCCACCGCGGCGGTTGTGCCGCTGCCCATGAAGGGGTCGAGCACGACCTCGCCCGGCGAGGTGCAGCTCAGGATCACGCGGTGCAGCAGCGCCTCGGGCTTCTGGGTCGGGTGGACCTTCTTGCCGTCCTCGTCGCGCAGCCGCTCGGCGCCGGTGCAGAGCGGGATCAGCCAGTCGGAGCGCATCTGCACATCGTCGTTCAGCGACTTCATGGCGGCGTAGTTGAACTTGTAGCGGCTCTCCGGCCCGCGCGAGGCCCAGATCATGGTCTCGTGCGCGTTGGTGAAGCGGCGGCCGCGGAAGTTCGGCATGGGGTTGGACTTGCGCCACACCACGTCGTTGAGGATCCAGTAGCCCAGGTCCTGCAACGCCGTGCCGAGGCGGAACACGTTGTGGTAGGCGCCGATCACCCAGATCGTGCCGTCCTTGCGCAGGACGCGGCGGCACTCGGTCAGCCAGGCGCGGGTGAAGGCATCGTAGGCCGGGAAGCTGTCGAAGCGGTCCCAGGCGTCGTCCACCCCGTCCACGCGCCCGCCCTCGGGGCGCACGAGGCTGCCCTTCAGCTGGAGGTTATAGGGCGGGTCCGCGAAGATCGCGTGCACCGAGGCCGGGGGCAGTTGCCGCAGCATGTCCAGGCAGTCGCCGACCATCACCTGGTCAAGCGGCAGGTCGATCCCCGTCCCCACGCAGCAGTCCCCCGTCTTCGAGTCGGCAAAGTGCGGAAGCCGAGTCGTGCCGTCAAGCGAGGTTCAGAGGGTTGCTCAGGCGACGCGGGGCGCAACCCAAGGATGTCCTTAGGTCAAGGGGATCAAACGCCGAACAGCGTCGCGGCGATCGCGTGTCCCTCGCGTTCCGTGGCGAGGTCGGCGGGCGGCACGGCGCGATTCGCGCGGCGGTACCAGTAGCGGGCATTGGGCAGGTCGCCCTCGACCCGGTGCAGCCAGGCATGGACCCAGGCCTCGTCACCGCCCTCGGCATCCTGGACGATCCGGTGCGAAGCGTCCCACTCGCCGCGCAGGCCGTGCCAGAGGGCCAGCAGGGCGGGCGAAAGGCCGGGCGGCGGCGCGGCACCGGTCAGCGAGCGCGTGAAGTTCTCGGACATGTTTGAGACCTCTTCCCGGTTCCGCCGATCTATCTGGGTCGTGGGCGGGGCGCCTGCCAGTCGGGAGGAACGCCGTCGGGAGATGCGCCCACGCCCCCGTTTCAGCCGAACAGCAGCGCTGCCTGATCCACCGGCGCGAAGCCGCGCCGGTGCTGCGGCGTGGGGCCGAGGCGCCGCAGCGCCTCACGATGTGAGGGCGTCGGGTAGCCGGCATGGAGCGCGAAGCCATAGCCGGGATAATGCCGGTCGAAGCGCAGCATGGCGCGGTCGCGCAGCACCTTGGCCACGATCGAGGCCGCGGCGATCGAGAGCGAGGTGCCGTCGCCCTTCACCACGCAAGCGGTGCGGCACGGCAGGAGGTGCGGCGCCCGCGGCGCCATGTTGCCGTCGATCAGCGCGAGGTCCGGCACCGGGCCCAGCCGTCGCACGGCGCGCCACATCGCCAGGTGCGTGGCGCGCAGGATGTTCAGCTGCCCGATCTCGGCGGCGGTGGCGGCGCCCCAGCCCACGGTGGCGCGGCCGCTGCGCGCGGCCTCGCGCAGGGCGGCGAAGGCCTGTTCCCGGCGCACGGGGGTGAGCTTCTTGCTGTCGTCCAGCAGCCTCGCCAGCGCGGCGTCGGGGGCGCCGTGGAACACCACCGCCCCCGCCAGCACGGGACCGGCGAGCGGCCCTCGCCCTGCCTCGTCCACGCCGGCGACGCGGCCGCCGGCGGCGAGCTCCAGGCTGTAGTCGGGCATCAGAGCGCCTCGAAGCGCAACCGGCCGGCGGCTTCCAGCGCGATCAGCAGGCCGGCGACGTGCATCGCCTGCGGCAGCACGCCCGCGCGCAGCCCCGCCACCACCTCGCGCCAGGGGTGAAGCTCCACCGTGATGTCCTCGCCGGGCTCCAGCGCCGGCTCGGCCACGCGGTGCGCACCCAGGGCCAGCACGGTGTGGCAGGTGTTGCGATGCAGCGCCGTGTTGGGACTGAGCGACGACACCAGCCGCCATTCCCGCGCGGCGTGACCGGTTTCTTCCAGCAGCTCCCGCCGCCCCGCCGCCACCGGGTCGGCGTCGCCCGGGTCGATCGCGCCGGCCGGCAGTTCCAGCGAGGACGCCGCGAGGCCGTGGCGGTACTGGCGCACCAGCACCAGCCGGTCATCCTCGGTGAGCGCGGCCACGCTCACCCAGTTCGGCCCGTGCAGCGTGTAGTAGGGGTCGAGCAGGTTGCCCCGCGCGTCCTCCACCGCGTCGGCCTGGACGTGCAGCCAGCGGTCGCGCAGCACGGTGCGGGACTGCCGCACCGTCCAGGGCTTCGTCCTGCCTTGTCCGGCGGGCGCGGTGCCCGCCGGGTGCGCCGCGCCGTCCGCCGAAGCGTCCGCCTCCGGCACGGTGCCGTAGGCTTCCACGTCGCCGCCGCTCACTCCGCCGCCACGCGCATGTCCTGCGCGTAGGCTTCGAGCGGCGCGCAGGTGCAGGCGAGGTTGCGGTCGCCGTACACGTTGTCGACGCGCTTGACCGGCGGCCAGTACTTGTGCGCCGCCACCCAGGGCAGCGGGTAGGCGGCCTGCTGGCGCGAGTACGGGTGCGACCACGCGTCGCCCGTGACTTCCTCGGCCGTGTGCGGCGCGTTCTTCAGCGGGTTGTCGGCACGGTCGAGCTGGCCTTCCTCCACCGCGCGGATTTCCGCGCGGATGGCGATCATGGCCTCCACGAAGCGGTCGAGCTCGGCCTTGGGCTCGCTCTCGGTGGGTTCCACCATCAGCGTGCCGGTCACCGGCCAGGACATGGTCGGCGCGTGGAAGCCGAAGTCCTGGAGGCGCTTGGCGATGTCCTCGACCTGGATGCCCGCCGTCTGCGCGAAGCTGCGGCAGTCGAGGATGCACTCGTGCGCCACCATGCCCTGCCGGCCGCGATAGAGCACCGGGAAGTGCCCTTCGAGGCGCCTGGCCACGTAGTTGGCCGACAGGATCGCGACCTGCGTCGCGCGCCGCAGTCCCGCGCCGCCCATCAGCCGGATATAGGCGTAGGGGATCGGCAGGATCGAGGCGGAGCCGAAGGGCGCCGAGGACACGGGGCCGAAGCCGGTCTCGGGTCCCGCTTCCGCCAGCAGCGGATGGTTCGGCAGGTGCGGCGCGAGATGCGCCGCCACGCCGATCGGCCCGATGCCCGGGCCGCCGCCGCCGTGGGGGATGCAGAAGGTCTTGTGCAGGTTCAGGTGGCACACGTCCGCGCCGATCGTGGCCGGGCTGGTGAGGCCGACCTGCGCGTTCATGTTGGCGCCGTCCATGTAGACCTGGCCGCCCTTCTCGTGGATCAGCGCGCAGATGTCGCGGATGCCTTCCTCGAACACGCCGTGCGTCGAGGGGTAGGTGATCATCAGCGCCGCGAGGCGGGAAGCGTGTTCCTCCGCCTTGGCGCGCAGGTCGTCGAGGTCGACGTTGCCGTCGGCATCACAACGCACCACCACCACGCGCATGCCGGCCATCACGGCCGAGGCCGGGTTGGTGCCATGGGCGGAGGACGGGATCAGGCAGACGTCGCGCGCCTCATCCCCGCGCGAGCGGTGCCAGGAGCGGATCGCCAGCAGCCCGGCGTATTCGCCCTGGGAACCGGCGTTGGGCTGCAGCGACACGGCGGCGAAGCCGGTCACCGTGCAGAGCCACCCTTCCAGCCGGCGCACCAGCGCGAGGTAGCCCGGAACCTGGTCCACCGGCGCGAAGGGATGCACGTTGGAGAAGCCCGGCAGCGTGACCGAGGCCATCTCGGCGGTCGCGTTCAGCTTCATGGTGCAGGAGCCGAGCGGGATCATGCTCCGGTTCAGCGCCACGTCGCGGTCTTCCAGCGACTTCAGGTAGCGCAGCATCCCGTGCTCGCTGCGATGCGCCGAGAAGACTTCGGCCGTGAGGATCGGGCTCTTGCGCAGGAGAGCCGGCGGCAGGCGGTTGCGGTCCGCCAGCTCGTCCAGCCCCATCGGCTGGCGGCCGGCGGCCTCGCAGATCGCCTCGTCGAGGCAGATCAGGTCGGCGCGCCGGATCGTCTCGTCCAGGGCAATGGCGACGCAGGTGTCGTCCACGCGGCGCAGGTTGAAGCCGCGCTTGAGCGCCGCCACCATCAGCCGGTCGGACGCACCGCCAGCCTCGATGGCGACCGTGTCGAAGAAGCGCTCGTGCCGCAGCTGGAAGCCGGCCTTGCGGGCGCAGTCGGCGAGCAGCCGCGCCTGCAGGTGGACGCGCTCGGCGATGCGGCGCAGGCCCTCGGCGCCGTGCCAGATGGCGTAGAAGCCCGCCATCACCGCCAGCAGCACCTGCGCGGTGCAGATGTTCGAGGTCGCCTTCTCGCGCCGGATGTGCTGTTCGCGCGTTTGCAGCGCGAGGCGCATCGCCGGGCGGCCGGCGGCGTCCACGGAAACACCAACGAGGCGGCCGGGGATCAGGCGCTTGAGGCCGTCCTTCACCGCCATGAAGGCGGCGTGCGGTCCGCCCCAGCCCATCGGCACGCCGAAGCGCTGCGAGGAGCCGACCACGATGTCGGCGCCCATCTCGCCCGGCGGGGTCAGCAGCACCAGCGACAGCAGGTCCGCCGCCACGATGGCGGTGACGCTGTTCTCGCGCGCCACGGCGATGTCGGCGGCGAGTTCCGCGCGGACCTCGCCGGTGGTGCCGGGATAGCTGAACACCGCGGCGAAGGGCGCGTCGTGGCGGATCGCCTCGGCCATGTCGGCGGCGGCGTAGACGCGCACTTCCACGTCGATCGGATCGGCGCGCGTTTGCAGCACGGCGATGGTCTGCGGGTGCAGGTCGGCGGCGGCCAGGATCACGCGGCGGTTGGTGGCGCGCGGCCCCTTCACCGAGGACAGCGCCAGCGCCATGGCCTCGGCGACCGCGGTGCCTTCATCCAGCAGGGATGCGTTGGCCACCGGCAGGCCGGTGAGGTCGCAGATCATGGTCTGGAAGTTGACCAGCGCTTCCAAGCGCCCCTGCGCGATCTCGGCCTGGTAGGGCGTATAGGCCGTGTACCAGCCCGGGTTCTCCAGCACGTTGCGCAGGATCACCGGCGGCACGTGGGTGCCGTGATAGCCCATGCCGATCAGCGAGCGGGTCGGGCGGTTGCGGCCCGCGAGCTGCGCGAGCTCGGCCATCACCTCGGCCTCGCTGGCCGCGGCCGGCAGGGCGTCGAGCGTGTCGGCCATGATGGCGGCGGGCACGGTGCGCGCGGCCATGGTGTCGAGGCTGTCGGCGCCGACAGCCTCCAGCATCGCCGCGATCTCGCTCTCGGAGGGGGCGATGTGGCGGGCGATGAAGTCGCTGTGGTCCTCGAGCGAGGCGAGGGTTTCCAGTGCGGTCATTCCGCGGCGACCTTGGCCTCGTAGGCGGCCTCGTCCATCAGGTTGCCGAGATCACCCATGTCACGCGGCTTGATGCGGAAGAACCAGCCCTCGCCGGTGGGCGCACTGTTCACCAGGCCGGGATTGTCGCTCAGCGCCTCGTTGTTGCCGATGATCGTGCCGGCCACGGGGGCGTAGATGTCGGAGGCGGCCTTCACGCTCTCGACCACCGCGACGGACTCGCCGGCCTCGACCTCGCGGCCAGCCTCGGGAAGGTCCACGAACACCACGTCGCCCAGGGCTTCCTGCGCGTGGGAGGTGATGCCGACCACGGCTTCCTCGCCCTCGGGGCGGATCCACTCGTGGCTGGCGGCGAAACGGGTTTCGGACATGCGGGCGATCTCCTTCAGGCGGCCGCGGCGGCGCGCTTGTAGCGGTGGGGAACGAAAGGCGTGGGCGCGACGCGGGCGGCGATCGCCCGGCCCCGCACCATCAGGTCGAGGGCTGTGCCATCCACCGCGAGGTCGGGGCGGACGTAGCCCATGGCCATCGGCGCGCCGAGCGTGGGGCCGAAGCCGCCGCTGGTGACCTCGCCGACGGTGGCGCCGCCGCTCTGGATCTCGGTATGGGCGCGGGCGGGCTGGCGGCCTTCCACGGCGAAGCCGACGCGCAGCCGCTTGGGGCCGTGGTCCAGCTCCTCGCGCACGCGCTCGGCGCCCAGAAAGTTCCACTCGGTGCGGCGGCGCTTGCCGATGGTCCAGTTCAGCGCGGCCTCGACCGGGCTCGTGGTCTCGTCGATGTCGTTGCCGTAGAGACAGAGGCCTGCCTCGAGGCGCAGGCTGTCGCGCGAGCCCAGGCCCGCGGGCGTGACGCCGGCGCCGTCCACGAGGGCTGCGGCCAGCATCGCCGCGGCCTCGGCCGGGATGCTGATCTCGTAGCCGTCCTCGCCGGAATAGCCGGAGCGGCTGATCACCGCGGGCGCGCCCACCAGCGTGGTTTCGGCCACGCCCATGAAGGGCAGCGAGGCCACCACGGGTGCCAGCGGCGCCAGCGCGGCCTCGGCGCCCGGGCCTTGCAGCGCCAGCAGCGCGCGGTCGCGCAGCGGGTGCAGCGTCACGCCGGGCGGCAGGGCGGCGGCGACCGCGGCCTCGTCCAGTTCCTTGCGCGAGGCGTTGAACACCACCAGCATCCGGTCGCCCATGTTGGTGAACATGAAGTCGTCGAGGATGCCGCCCGCCGCGTTCATCAGCACGCCGTAGCGCTGGCGGTTCACCTTCAGCCCCTGCACGTCGGCCGGCGTCAGCGCTTCCAGCGCGCGGGCGGCCTCGGCCACCGGGCCGCGCAGCTCCGCCTGGCCCATATGCGACACGTCGAACAGCGCGGCCGCGGTGCGGCAGGCGGTGTGCTCGACGATGATGCCGGACGGGTACTGCACCGGCATCAGGTAGCCCGCGAAGGGCACCATCCGGGCGCCCTGCGCGCGGTGCCAGTCGGCCAGCGGGGTTTCGAGCAAGTTATCCTGGGCGTCAGCCACGCATCCTCCTTCGCCGCGGGGTGCGGCGGCTGGAACGTGGCCCCCCTCTGTCCATGGACCTGAGAGATTCGGTTCCAGGCCATCCCGAACACGGGGACCGGTCGCCTTACTCCGTCGGTGCCGTGACACGTTTGTGGCGCATCGCGGGCTTTCCAGAGGCCCCTTCCCCGCGCGGTCCATGGGCCTGAGCGTTTCCGGGGGCCGGTTGCGCCTTCGGCGGGGGCCGTCGCATCCGGGCGGCCCCACTCTCCCGCGCAGGATCAGCGGGTACGGGGCGTTATGGCACCCGGGCGGGGGCGCTGGCAACGCGGCCCGGTGGCGGCGCGCGGCGCAATTCCGGCGCCGTTTCGCGCGGCGGCCGGCGAAGGGGCCAGCCGCGATCCGCCCCGCGGTCACGGCGCACAGGAAATGGGCACGGCCGGTATTCGGTGGCGGCCGCCCAGCCCACCGGACGCACCCGCCGTCAGCCCAGGACGAGGCCCCGCACGTCGCAGTATTGCGCCAGCGCGGCGGGGGAGGCTTCCGGGTCGGCGAGGGCCACGTAGCTGTCCGGCCGCAGCAGGTAAGCGGCATCCTGCCCGAAGCCGGCCTCCCTGTGGGCGGGTGTCCAGGCGATGGAACGCAGCGGCAGACGGTGCTGCTCACACCAGCGCCGCAGCTCCGCCCTGGCCGTGCCGTAGAGGTGGACCTGCCAGCCGATCGCGGGCAGCGGGTCGTGGTTGTCGGATCCCCCGGACCGCACCCAGGGCAGGCGGTCGCCTCCCTTCACCGTGCCGGCCCTGCCCTCGCTCAGCGGGCTGTCGTGGTAGTGCAGCATCGTCTGCGACACGACCCTGAACATGAACTCGCGCACGCTGCCGAACTCGTAGGCAACGCTCGCGAAGCTCGGGAAAAGCCGCGTGCGCACGAAGTCCGCGACGCTGCCCCCGGCGGTGGCGAAGGTGAAGAAGCGGTCCGTCGTGTCCACCAGCGTGCGGGCAAAGCCCTGCCGCTCCACCTCGTAGCTGTCGAGCAGGCTGTCCGGCGCCCGCCCCTTCACCGCGGCCGCCAGCTTCCAGGCCAGGTTGATCGCGTCGCTGATGCCGGTGTTCATGCCCTGGCCGCCGGCGGGGCTGTGCACGTGGGCCGCGTCGCCGAGCAGGAAGGCGCGCCCCTGGCGGAAGTGGTCGGTGACCCGGTGATGGACCCGGTAGGTGGAGAACCAGTTCACCGCCTCGACCCCGAGGCCCAGGCTCGCCATGGACTCGTGGCTGACGTCCTCGAAGCGCAGGGTTTCGGCATGCTCCGCCCGTTCGTCCTGGACAGTGCCGATCAGCCGGCACTGCCTGCCTTCGCCGTAGGGCAGCACGAGCAGGAGGTCGCCGCGGTCGAGGGCGACATGCGCCTCGCCGGGATCTCCCAGCGGGGCCGCCTCGGCATCGGCGACGTAGAAGACCTGCCGGTAGGTCCCGCCGTCGAAGCCCGTGCCGAGCTGGTGGCGGACGGTGGAGCGGGCCCCGTCGCAGCCCGCCAGGTAGCGCGCCTCGCAGCGCTGCTCCGTGCCGTCGGGCATCCGCAGGCGGGCGGTGACGTGGTCCGCCTCGTCCTCGAAGGACAACAGCTCGGTGCGCCGCTCCACCGTGACGCCGACAGAGGCCAGGCGCTCGATCAGCAGCCGCTCGTGATGGTCCTGCGGGTAGGTCAGCACGAAGGGATAGGCGGTGAGGTCGGACCCGGCGTTTCGAAAGGCGATGCGCGCCCTGTGCCGGCCGCGGGCCCAAAGGTTGATGGCCGGAACCGGGTGCCCCGCCGCGACCACCGCCTCCGCCAGGTCGAGCTGGCGGTAGAGTTCGAGGGTGCGGGCCTGCACGGCCATGGCGCGCGAGGTTTCCCCCGGCCCAGCGCTCCGGCCGATGATGCGGACCTTGACCCCCTGGCCGGTGAGCCAGAGTGCCAGCACCAGGCCGGTGGGGCCGGCCCCGACGATCAGGACGTCCTGCATCCGCACGGCCTTTCCACGCCACCGATGGTGCCGGAATCGTTAGCGGCCCGGCGAGCGCCGGGTCAAACAAAAGGACGGCCGGTCCGGGATTGCGAAGGTCGGTGGGTTCCGGGATGCGAACCCCTGCGCAGCCGGAGATGCCGGGTGGGGGATCATGCCGCGCTGGTTCCTGGGGTGGAGCGCCGGCGGCCGGGCGCGCAACGGCGCTCGACCCACCGGTCGCGGCGGCCGGTTGCCGCCCCCCGCCGCTTTCGGGCATCACGAGGCATCACGGACGGGGACGCAGGATGCAGGAAAGGCCGAGGTTTCCCGAGAACAGCCTGCTGGTCGCCATGCTCGGCGAGCAGGCGGCGGTGGAAGCGCGGCGCGCGGCGCGGCGCCTGCGGGCGGAGGGCGCGCCCATCCTGGCGGTCGACGACGAGATCGCCGCGCTGGCACGCGGGCTGGCCGGTTCCGAGGTGTCGCGCTCGCCCGCCGTGCCCGACGCCCTGCCGCCGCTGTTCTGGCTCGAGACCGGGCGGGAAGACGATGCCGGTGTCCGCCGGATCGCGGGATGGGTCGTGGAGAAGAAGCGGGGCGGGCTCGCGGCCCACGGCTTCGGCATCGCCCCCGGCCCCGGGGCCCTGCCCGAGCCGGAGGGAAGCGCGACGGTGTTCTTCGGCGCCGGTGCCGGGGAGGAGGACGAGGAAACCCGCACCGTGCGGGGCCTGGTCACCGCCGTTGCCCTGCCCGAGATGCTGGCGCAGATGGGCGAGAGCTCCCCGGTCGTGCTGATGCCGGCCGATCCGTCCGCGCAGGATGCGGCGCTGCTGCGTGGCCTCCGACTGTCGGTGGCGATGTCGCCGGACTCCGCGCCGGACTGAACCCGCCCTTGCGCGGCCGACCCTGCCCGCCGGTTTCCGGAGGGCTTTCCGCAGGGATGCGGGCAGGATCGTCCTCCCCTGGCCTCACGCGGGCCGGCGGATGCTCAGCCAGGTCAGCGGGATCAGCGCCAGCAGGGTGATCGCGGCGTTGAGCATGAAGGCGGCGCCCATGCCCCCCGCCAGGAGGGCCACCGCGCCGAAGAGCGGCGGGCCGATGATGTAGCCCAGGAAGATCAGGATGGTTCCACCCGCCATGGTTTCGGCGATCATGCCCGGCGGGGCGCGGTGCGCCATCTCGGCATTCTGCACGCCGTTCCAGCTGGACACGGCGATGCCGGCAATGGCCGCGAGGAGAAAGAGGCTCCAGACGGGCCAGTGCGTGCCGCTCAGCGCCAGCGTGGCGGTGGCGGCGGCCGAGGCCAGGCAGCAGAGGCGGAGCACGACGAGGCCGGGCACCACCCGGTCGGACAGGTAGCCCAGCAACATGCGGCCGCCGATGGAGATGGTCTGCATCGTCGCGAACAGGGCGCCGGCGAGCGGCAGCGGGAAGTTCAGCTCGATCACCGCGTAGGTGACCAGAAAGGCGAACCAGGCGCCCTGCCCCACCGCCATGAAGCTTCCGGCGAGGCCCACGGCGAAAAGCCCTGGCGCCTTGCCGAGCACGCTCAGCGGGCGGGTGAGGTTGGCGGGCGACAGAAAGCTGGCCGCGCTCAGCCGGCGGGTGCTGTCGCGCCCGGCATCCAGCCGCCCGCGCATCGGCTGCACCACGAGGATCGTCAGGACGGGGACCAGGGCCACGGCGGCGATGGCGCCCTGCCAGCCGAGGCTCGCCGCGGCGAGCGGGAGGCCGATGCCGGCGAGCACGCCGCCCAGGGGCACGCCCGCCTGCTTGATGGAAAAGATCAGGTTCCGGTGCTGGGGCGGGGAAAGGCGCTGCAGGATGTCGCCCCCGCCCGAAACGGAGGGCCCGTAGCACAGGCCCATCAGGAAGCTGCCCGCCAGCGCCGCGAGGTCCAGAGGCAGGGTGAGCATCAGCGCACCGACGACGCCCACGGCCATGCCCGACTGGAGGCTCCGGATGGAGCCCAGGCGGTAGATCAGCGGGGTTCCGGCCATCAGGAAGGCGACCGACCCCGCCGTGTTGAGGGCCGAAAGCCAGCCGATCATGTCGGGGGACCAGCCATGGGCCGCCAGCATGGGCGGTGCGAGGGTGGCGACGATGCGGGACAGGATGGTGGCCGTGGTCTGAATAACCAGCACGGCGGCGAGGGGTGCAATCCAGGACATGCTGGCCGCCATTCTCGGTGCCTAGGAGAGAAAGGAAAGCAGCGCTGCCCGAGTCACCGGGCGGAAAACTACCGCCCCAGCGCCATCCTTGCCGCGGTGGCGAGCACGTCGGCACGCTCGTTCATCGGATCGCCGGAATGGCCGCGCACCCAGCGCCACTCGATCGCGTGCGGCTTGGCGGCGGCGAGGAGGCGCTGCCACAGCTCGTAGTTCGCCACCGGCTCCTTGGCGGCGTTCTTCCAGCCGTTGCGGACCCAGCCGTGCACCCAGCGGGAGATGCCGTTGCGCACGTATTCGCTGTCGGTGTGCAGCACGACCTTGCAGGGCCGCTTGAGCGCCTCCAGCGCTGAGGCGGCGGCGGTCAGTTCCATGCGGTTGTTGGTGGTGGCGGGCTCGCCGCCGCTCAGTTCCCGCTCATGGCCCTCGTAGCGCAGGATCGCGCCCCAGCCGCCCGGGCCGGGATTGGGCTTGCAGCCGCCATCGGTCCAGATCTCGACCTCGCGCAGCGCGGCGCCGTCGGCGGTCTCATCCGACATGGGCGGGCTCGGCGCGGAAGTGTTCGAGGCGGGCGAGGTATTCCATCGGGTCCTTGCGGGTGACCAGCGCGCCGGGCGGCGTGTGGGTCCAGTCAAACAGGCGCGTCAGCAGGAAGCGCAGCGCGGCGCCGGCGCAGAGCACGGGCAGCGCCGCGTGCTCCTCGGGCGAGAGGGGACGCACGGCCTCGTAGGCGCGGATCATCGCCGCGGCGTGCTCCGGCCGGAAGCGCAGCTGCGTGTCGAAGCACCAAGCGTTGAGGCTGACCGCCAGGTCATAGGCCAGCAGGTCGGTGCAGGCGAAGTAGAAGTCGATGATCCCGCTCAGCCGCTCGCCCTGGAAAAAGGCGTTGTCGGGAAACAGGTCCGCGTGGATGTGGCCGCGCGGCAGGTTTGCGGCGGGCCAGTCGCGCAGGATCGCCTTCAGGTGACCCTCCAGCGCGTCGCACAGGCCGGGGCGCAGCGCGTCGCCGCCGGCGCGGCACTCGTCCAGCAGAGGCGCCCAGCTTTGCGGGCCCAGCGCGTTGGGGCGCTCGGCCGCGAAACCCTGCCCGGCCGCGTGGAGGCCGGCCATGGCGGTGCCGAGCTCGGCGCACTGCGCCAGCGTGGGCTCCCGCAGGCCCTGCCCGTCCAAGAAGGTGCAGATCGCCGCCGGGCGGCCGCAGAGCTCGCGCAGCGCCTCGCCGTCGCGCGCCGCGACCGGCAGCGGGCACGCGACGCCCCGTGCCGCCAGGTGGCGCATCAGCCCGATGAACCAGGGGAGTTCGGCCGGGTTCACCCGGCGCTCGTACAGGGTGAGGACGTAGCGGCCCGCGGTGGTGTCGAGCAGGAAGTTGCTGTTCTCGACGCCCTCGGCGATGCCGTGCAGGGCCACGGGCGCGCCGAGGTCATAGTCGCCCAGGAAGGCGGCGAGCGCCGCCTCCGGGACCTCCGTGTAGACCGCCATTCAGTCCTGCAGGGCGGCAGGAAGCTTGAAGGTGATGTTCTCGCGCGCCACCACGATTTCCTCGATCTCGAGCTCGAAGCGGGTGCGCAGCCGGTCCAGCACCTCGTCCACCAGGATCTCGGGCGCGCTGGCGCCGGCGGTGATGCCCACCGTCGCCACGCCGTCCGCCAGGGCGGGGTCGAAGTCGCGGCCGCGCTGCACCAGCACGGCCCGCGGGCAGCCGGCGCGCTCGGCCACCTCACGCAGGCGGACCGAGTTGGAGGAGTTGGGCGCACCCACCACCACCATCAGCTCCGACCGCGGCGCGATCGCCTTGACCGCCGCCTGCCGGTTGGTGGTGGCGTAGCAGATGTCTTCCTTGGTGGGGCTGGCGATGTCGGGGAAGCGGTCCTGCAGGATCGACACGATCTCGATCGTGTCGTCCACCGACAGCGTGGTCTGGGTCGTGAAGGCCAGCTGCACGCCGGCCGGCGGCTGCACGGTGCGCGCCTGGGCGGCATCCTCCACCAACGTCACTGAACCCTCGGGCAGCTGGCCCATGGTGCCGATCACCTCCGGGTGGCCGGCATGGCCGATCAGCAGGATGTGGCGCCCGGTGGCGGAATGGCGCTCGACCTCGCGGTGGACCTTGCTCACCAGCGGGCAGGTGGCGTCGAGAAAGAACATCTCGCGCGCCCGGGCCTCGGCCGGCACGGACTTCGGCACGCCGTGCGCCGAGAACACCACGGGCTGGCCGTTGTCGGGGATCTCGTCCAACTCCTCGACGAAGACGGCGCCGAGCGTCTCCAGGCGCTCCACCACGAAGCGGTTGTGGACGATCTCGTGGCGCACGTAGACGGGCGCGCCGCGGCGGGCGAGCGCTTCCTCCACGATCTTGATGGCCCGGTCCACGCCGGCGCAGAAGCCGCGGGGGCCGGCCATCAGCACCTTCAGGCGCTGCTTGGCGCCGGGCGCCGGGCGGGGCGGGTCACCGCCGGAAACGGCGGGGCGGGCGAGGTCGGTCTCGGTGCTGAGCATGTCGTGGGGCATGTTGGCGTCGGGCGTCTCTCGTGCCAGTTGGGGCGTGCCGTCAGTAGGGCTTACCGCGTAGGGCGTGTCAGGCACCGGGAGATGTTACCCGGCCGGGCTCGCCGCAACCTAGCGGTCCGCGGGCTGCGGGGACAGAGGGAGTGTTTGCATGGCTTATCGCGCGTTGCCCAGGGGGAACTCGCTGGGGGTGGTGCCGGGGGTGTCTTCGGGGGCTCCTTCGAGGGTTCGGGCCGGGGAAGCCCGGGTCGGCTCCCGCCCGCGCAAGGGGCGCATGGCCGGGCTGCTGGCCCTGATCGCCCTTGGCCTGGCGGGCTGCGGGTCGAACCCCAAGGATCCGCTGGCCAATGTTCCCGCCCCCTGCCCCAACGTGGCGCTGCTGGGCGACGCGGCCGACCTGTCCCGCTACGCCGGCGGCCGCGAGGACCTCACCACCATGGTGCTGGACGCCAGGCTGACCGGCTTCCAGGCCAAGTGCGACTACGCCCCCAACCATGCCGGGCTGGACGTGACGCTGCGCCTGGCGATGTCGGCCGAGCGCGGGCCTGCCGCCACCGGCAACACCGCACAGCTGCCCTACATGGTCGCGGTGGTCTCGGCCGATGAGTCGGCGGTGCTGGCCCGCGCCACCTACACGGCCCAGGTGGAGTTCCCGGCCAATGTCAGCCGCGTGCAGACGCAGGGCGAGGAGCTGTCGATCCGCATCCCCGGCGGGGTCGAGCAGGCCAGGACCCGGCGCGTGCTGCTGGGCTTCGTGCTGACGCCCGAGGAACTGGCCGTGAACCGGCGCCGCGGCCCGCGGGGGTGATCCGCGGAAACGATTTCCGGGGGTGATCCCTTGAGGATTGTCCCTGGGGGATTGTTCCGGGGAACTATTCTGGGGGGATCATCCCTGGGACAGGCCCCAGGGCTGCTTTCCCAAGCCGCAGGGCGACATCCCGGCGCGCCGGGGTGCCGGTGCCGGATGCCGCCCTCCGACGCGCACGCTTGCCTCCCCTCCCCCAGGTCCCGAAGCTGGGTCCATGACCGAATCCGCGACGCCACATGGCAGCACCATGTCCCAGGAACAGATCGAGATGCTGTTCTACGGTGCTGCGCGTGACGGGCGGCTGGAGATGCTGGGCGCCTTCCTGGACGCCGGAGCGGACCCGAACCGGCCGGACGCGCGCGGCTTCCCGCCGCTGATCCTCGCTTCCTATAACGGGCAGCTGGAGGCCACGGAGCTCCTGCTGCGGCGCGGCGCGGCGGTGGACGGGCGCGACAGCAAGGGCTCCACCGCCCTGGCCGGCGTCGCCTTCAAGGGCGAGGTCGCCGTGGCACGCTGCCTGCTGGACGCGGGTGCCACCGTCGATGCCCCCAACGAGGCCGGGCGCACGCCGCTGATGTTCGCGGTGATGTTCGGGCGGCTGGAGATGGCCGAGCTGCTGCTCGCGGCCGGGGCCGACCCGGAGCGCGCGGATGCCGAGGGCCGCACCGCCCTGACGATCGCCCAGGCGAGCGGCAGCGCGGCGCTGCTGGAATGCCTGTACAGGGCCGCCGGCCGGAAGGGCTGAACCGGTTGCCGCGCGCGCTCCGCGCCGCGTGGCTTCCGTGGTGACCGGCAGCTTCCTGGCGCCTGCCGCCCGTGCATGTCCGGACCGAGCCCGGAACACAGGGCGCGGCTGAGCCCGGCCGGGTCCTGTGGCGGCTCAGCCCGCGCCGCCCGCCATGACCAGGCCGCCATCGACGAAGATCGTCTGCCCCGTCACGAAAGCGCTGAGGTCCGAGGCCAGGAACAGCGCCGGGCCGGCCACGTCGGCCGGTGCCGCGAGGCGGCGCAGCGGCGTGGCGGCGGTGATCGCCTCGCGCAGGTCCTCACGCGTGACCCGGCTCGCCTCCGTGGGCCAGACCAGCCCCGGCGCGATGCAGTTCGCCCGCAGGCCGAGCGGCCCGAGGTCGGCGGCCAGGGCGCGGGTGAAGCCGATCAGCCCGGCCTTGGCCGTGATGTAGTCGTGGTAAGGCACCGCCGGCCGCGCCACGAGGTCGCTCGCCACCGTCACGATGCTGCCGCCCGGCTGCCGCTCCAGCAGCGGCATGAAGGCCTGGCACACCGTGAAGGCGGCGCGCACCGAGCCGTCGATCTGCCGCTGGTAGTCGTCCCAGGCAAGGTTCCGGAACGGCGTGCGCGCTTCCGCGTCGAAGAGGTAGGGCGCGAAGGCGTTGCAGACCAGCACGTCGAGACGGCCGAACTCCCCTTCCACGCCGCGCGCCATCGCCGCCACCGCCGCCGCGTCGGTCACGTCGGCCTGCCAGACCAGCGCGTCTCCGCCCGCCGCGCGGCAGCGTTCCGCCGTGGCCTCGGCGGCGTCGGCGTCGCGCCGGTAGTTGACCACCACCGCCGCCCCGGCCGCGGCGAAGCTCTCGGCGATCGCCCGGCCGATGCCGCGGCCACCGCCGGTGACCAGCGCGACGCGCCCCGCGAGATCCGTCATCGCCGCCTCAGCCGCCCAGCAGGTCGGAGCGCACCACGGCGGGCACGTCGATGGCGTTCTTCAGCAGGCCCAGCTCGCGCATCATGTCGGCACCCCGCTGCAGCACCGCGAGGTCGAAATGCCCCAGTCCTTCGCGGCGGGTGGTGTCCGACACCGAAGAGGCGTTGCGCAGGTCGATGATCCCGCGGTTGATCGCCTCGTCGCGCCCGTTGATCGCCCGCGTGACAGCGAGGCGCGCCGCCTCGTCGGGATGGTCGATCATCCACTGGGCGCTGTCGCGATAGGCGGCGAGGAAGTCGCGGATCAGCGCCGGGCGTTCCCGAAAGGTCTTCTCGGTGACCACGAACACGTCGCTGGGCAGGTTGATCGTGTCGCGCACCTCGATCACCGTGAAATCCTTCAGGCCCCGGGCCTGCGCGACCTGCAACCCGGTGTCGGTGGCCGCGGCGACGTCGATCTGCCCCTGGATCAGCGGCCCGAAGTTGAGCGGACCTGCCACCTCGACCGTGACGTCGGCTTCCGTGAGGCCGGCCGCGTGCAGCAGCAGCATGAGGTGGATCCAGGTGCCGCTGCCGCGCGCGTAAACGCTCACGCGCTTGCCGCGCAGATCACGCGGCGTGCGGATGCCGCTGCCGGCGCGGGCCACGAGGTTGAACACGTTCTGCGGGTAGATGTTGTAGACCGCCACCAGCTTCTCGCCGGCATCCAGCGCCAGGAAGAACGAGGCGGGGTCGGTGAAGGCGATGTCGGCCTGGCCCGTCAGCATGTTCTGGATCGCCGCGGCGCTGCCCTGCCCCGGCAGGTAGTCGAGCGCCACGCCGTGGGCCTGGAAGAAGCCTTTGTCGGGTTCTGCCAGCATGTTGGTGATCTCGCTGATCGGCGGGCCCCAGCCGGCGACCGTCACCTTGCGGAGTGCTCCGCCCCCACCCGCCCCCTGCGCCGTTCCAGGGCGCGCGTCCTGCGTGGCACCACCGCGCGCTTCCTGCGTGGCACCACCGCGCGCTTCCTGCGCGACGCCACCACGCGCCTCCTGCGCAATACCACTGCCCATGGGCAGGGTGGCCAGCGCACCCAGCAGGGCGGCACGGCGGGACATGGTCATGGCAGGAACCTTTCGGACAGGATCAGTCGCTCCGCCAGCAGCGTGGCGCCGTAGGCGGCGCTGCCCAGCGCGACGATGGCGAGCAGCAGGGCGAACATCAGCGCCGTGTCCATCATTCCCTGCGCCGCCATCACCGCGGCGCCCAGGCCGTCGCGGCCCATGATGAACTCGCCTACCACGGCGCCCACCAGCGCCAGCACCACCGCGACCCGGAAGCCGGCCAGGATCACCGGCAGCCCGGCCGGCAGCCGCAGCCGCAGCAGCGTCTGCCAGCGGGTGGCCCGCAGCATCCGGAACAGCTCCAGCCGCGCCGGGTCCACGCGCGCGAGGCCGGTCACCGTGTTTTCCAGGATGGGAAAGAAGCAGACCAGCGCCGTGATCACCACGATCGAGCGCATCCCGAAGCCGAACCACAGGAGGAACAGCGGCGCCAGCGCCAGCTTGGGCACCACCTGCATGGCGATGAGGTAGGGCTGCGCCAGCCGCCGCAGCGCCGTGCTCTCGGCCAGCGCGGCGCCCACCGGCAGCGCGAAGCCTGTCCCGAGTGCCAGGCCCAGCCACATCTCGCCCGCCGTGACCAGCAGGTGATGCAGCAGCCGGCCGCTCGCCGCTTCCTCGAACAGCACGAGGGCGACATGCGCCGGGCGCGGCAGCACCAGCTCCGACAGCGGGACGAGGCGGCAGGCCAGTTCCCAGCCGCCGAGCAGCGCCGCGAGCAGCAGCAGCGGGACCGCGCGCCGCATCACCGCGCCGATCCTGTGCGGTCCAGCGCGGCGCGCAGAACCCGGCAATGCTCGTTGAAGGCGGCGTCGTAGCGGATACCCGGCGGCCGTGGGCGCGGCAGTTCCACCGCGACCTGTTCCACGATGCAGCCCGCCGACATCAGGGCAACCCGGTCGGCCAGGAACACCGACTCCGCGATGTCGTGCGTCACCAGCAGCGCGGAAATGCCATCGCGCGCGCAGAGGGCGGCCAGGTCTTCCTGCAGGGCTTCGCGCGTCAGGGCGTCGAGCGCCGCGAAGGGCTCATCCAGTAGCAGCACGCGCGGCGCCGCCACCAGGGCACGGGCGACCGCGACCCGCGCCTGCTGCCCGCCCGACAGCTGCCGCGGATACCGCCCCGCGAGGCCGCCCAGGCCCAGCGCGTCGAGCAGTTGCAGCGCACGGTCGCGCCCCCGGTCTCGATCCCCGCGCAGCGACAGCGGCAGCAGCACGTTGTCGAGCGCGGTGAGCCAGTCCAGCAGGGTCGGCGCCTGGAACACGAAGCCCAGCCCCTCGGCCGGCCCCTGCAGTGCCCGTCCCTCGACGCGTACCCGGCCCTGGCTCGGCACCAGCAGCCCCGCGGCCAGCTTCAGCAGCGTGGTCTTGCCGCAGCCGCTGCGGCCCAGCAGGACGTGGAAGCGGCCCGTCGGCACGGTCCAGTGGATGCCGGACAGGATCGGCGGGTGCTTCGGCGGCGCGTAGCCCACGCCGTCCAGCACGATCGCCGCAGTCGCCGGCGTCAGCCCCGCATCCGCGGCCGGCGCGACCGTCACCGGCGCGGGTGCGGGCGCCGAGGCGCCTGCCCCGGGCTGCGTCGCGGTGGTGGCGCCTTCAGTCGGCATAGGGCGCGTAAAGCTCCGCCTGCGCTTCGGCCGCCGGGTCGATCTCGGTGATGGTCAGGAGGTCGAGCAGGTTGAAGCGACCGTCATTGTGCCAGCCGGCATCGGGCGCGGTCATCGCGCCCAGCGCCGCGATGCGCGTCACCCCGGCGGCACTCAGCGCCTCGGCCAGCGCGTGCAGGCGTCGCGGCGGCGCGGCGACGCCTGCGGCCTGCAGCAACTCGCGGAAGGGGGCCACCAGCGCGGCCGCCTCTTCCAGCGCGTCGAGCGCCACCACCGTGACGCTGCGGTTCAGCGCCGCCGGGCGCAGCGGTTCGGCCGCGTCCGCGTAGGACACGCACCAACCGAGGTCGGGCGCGGACACCACCGCCCGGCCCGGCTGCGCCACCGCGCGCGCTTCCTCGCGGTCGCGCCATTCGGCCAGCGCGGCGGCCTCATCCAGGGGCAGCAGGCGACGCGGGTGGCGCGCCTCCGCCGCCGCCAGCGCCGCCGCCAGGTGCCGGGCGAAGCCGGCGGGGTCCACCGCGCCGCCGCGCTCGGCAAAGATCATCTGCGGCGCGAAGCAGCCCTGCTGCTCGAAGCGGGCGATGTCGCGCGCGACGAGGTTTGCCGCCGCGGGAGCCCGCCCGGGCGTCAGTGCCTCGCGCCCCACCATCCCGAAGCTGAGCTTATGGCCGTGGCCCACGAAGCGCGTGCTGCCCGGCAGGCGATTGCGGATCGCGGCGAGCGTCCGGTTGCCGCCAAAGGCCACCACCGTGTCGGCGGCGTCGAAGGCCGCCTGCTCGGCCGGGTCGGCGCCACCCTTCCAGCACAGGATGGCGAGGCAGCCCGCCAGGCGCGGCTCCGCCTCGGCCAGGAGGGTGGCGAACCAGCCGGCCAGCAGCGGTTCCGCGGCCGACACCTTGCCGATCGTGCCCGCCTTGACCAGCAACCCGCGCACCAGACCCCAGACCGGCAGGCCGGGCACGTTGCCGGCCCAGACATGGAGCAGCAGCGCCGGCCCCCGGGCGCGCGCCAGCCCACCCCGCGCCTGCGGGCGGAACCCGTCCAGCACGCCGGGGTCGGCGAGGTCGGCGGCCAGGAAGCGGCGCAGCTGCGGCAGTCGGAAGTTGCGGAAGGTGGCCGTGAGCCCCAGCCGCACGCTCTCGCCGTCGTAGCCGGTGACGATCGGCAGCAACTGCTCGGCCCGTTGGCGCAGCGGGTGCGCGCGGTCGAGCATGCGTTCCGCGGCGGCGTCCACCGCGGCGGCGATCGCGTCCACCGGCATGCTGCGCAGGGTCGCGGCGGCCTCGTCGCGGATGCGGCCGGCCAGCGCCGTCATCGCGGGGGCGTCCAGCGCCGGCAGCGCGACCTCCAGCCGCTGGCCGCCGCGCTCGAAGTGTTCCGTGCGCCAGCCGTGTTCGGGCGCGGCGCCGTCGACGGACGGGGGAAGGTAGCCTCCCACCTCCCTCACGGGGCGAGCCCCACGGAACCGGGTCTCACTAGGCCGAGCCTCACCACGTCCAGCCTCACTGGGCTCAGCATCACCGAGCCGAGCATCACAGGCCGGGCCTCACCGGACCGGCTTCCTCACCCGGCCGCCGGGGCACGCGCGGCGCCGAGGAACTCTTCCAGCGCCAGCGAACACCCTTTGGCCTCGGCGCCGCCCACCCGGCCCAACAGCACGAAGCCGTCCTCCTGCATCACGCCCAGGTCCTCGGTCAGGATCGCCGAGACCACGCCGAGATGGGCGAGGTCGTGGTGCGCCAGCACGCCGGGCGTGCCGTGCGGGGCATCGCGGCCGGTGAGCGGGTCCACCACGCGCGAGCGCAGCCAGGGCATCGCGCGCTTGACCGAGGGCTGCCGCGCGTTGCCGTCGTCGTAGAACTGCGAGCTCAGCTCGGTCATGCCGTACATGTTGATGCAGAGCTCCGCCGGCACGCCGAAGGCGGCGGTGAGGCGCGCGTAGAAGAGCTCCGGCGGGACTTCGCGCGACTGGCCTTTGAAGCCACCGGTGTCGAAGATGCGGCTGCCCGGCGGCAGCCGGAAACGGCGCCCGCCCGCCTCCAACTGGTCGAGCAGCTGCACGAAACTGTAGCTGGCACCCAGCAGCGCGAAGGGTTCGCCCGACGCTTCCGCCCCGCGCAGCGCCGTCAGCAGCGCCGGCAGGTCGATCCCGTCGGCATCCATGAAGACGCGGCTGCCGGGCGCGCCGTAGTGCCGGATCGCGAGCGCCAGGTAATGCGCCAGCGAGGAGTTCGGCAGCGCCGCCTCGTCCGGAAACAGCACCGCCATGGGCATGCGCGCCGCGCCGCGCATGAAGAAGTGCTCGAAGCCCAGGCGCATCGAGCGGTCGTAAAGGTCGAGCGAGCGGTGGAACACGCGCCCGCGCCGGCCAGCCCGCGTGGTGCCGCTGGTCATGAAGGTACGGGCCGCTTCCCCGGGCGGGGTGCAGCCCAGGTCGAGGTCCTTGAAGGCGTTGATCGGCACGGCGGGGATTTCCCGCCAGGAGCGCACGGTGCGGGGCGAACGGCCGCGCTGCCGGGCGAAGCGGCGATAGGCCGGGTCGTGCTCGAACTGAAAGGCGAAGATCGCGAGCGCCAGCGCCTCGAAGGCGGCCTCGTCGGGCGCCGGCAGGTCCATCAGGGCTTCCACGCGGGCCCGCAGCGCCGTCTCGGCCCCGAGCGGGGTGGCCTCTTCCACCACGGTCATCTACCCCCTCCTTCCGCGCGGCCCTGCCGCAGCCGAACAGAGATGCCGGGACGAGCGTCAGATGGGAGAAGAGGGCGCCGATCCGGCACCCGGTTTCCGCATCCCTCCGCCGGTACGACCCGGATCAGGTTCAAAGGGTCACCGCGCTGTCCCGGGTGGGACGGTCGGACTCTCAGCCTCCTGTCGAGGCCCCCCTGCGAAGATCGGAGCAGTAGGCAGGCCGCCGCGCCGTGTCAATCAAACGGCTGCGCAGCGCCCGGGTAGGCGCCCGGGCAGGCAAATGCCGCGACGGGCGAATGGCCGGGCCATCGTCGTGGCGGCAGCCGGCCGGAATGGCCATGCGGAGGTGCCGGGATGCGCGCGGCAGCTTCAGCGCATCGTCCAGGCCGCGCCGGGCGCCGCGCCGTTCCTGGCATTACCGATCGCTTCGGCCTCCAGGCGGTTCTTGCGGCGGCCGTTGATCTTCCACCAGGCCTTGCGCGGCTTGCAGCAGGGTCGCCGGCTTCGCGCCCGGCCGCGCCTGTGATGCGCCAGCCCGTTCCCGCGGCGCAGAACCGCCCGGCAGCAGAGTGTGGTAGTGCGCTGCCGGGCGGCTAGCCTCCGCGAGGAGGCCGGTCGCCACGCTACAGCGACGTTCTGTCCAGCGCAACGAAGAACAGGCCGAAGGTCCGGTAGGTATGTCCCGGACTATCCGACCGGCCGCTTCGCCGGCAACGGGCGTGCCCGCCCGTGATGGAAACACTCCGGCAAGCCGCGCATGGCGGCGGAACTTCGTTCAGATGGCCGCGGCGGTCGTCGAGGCTGCCGGGCGACGTGCGATCGTCAGGCCGCGTTCACCTTGCGCAAGGTGGCCTGGCCGGCCTTCACGGTGACGGAAGCGCCTGCACCGCCCGTGACGAGCGACATGGCGACCCGGAACCGGATGAGCTGGTGCCCCTCGGAGGCGGGCGCACGCACGGTGATGCGGGCTGCCTCGGCGCCGAGGATGCCCGACCAGGCATCGGCCGGGCCGGCCTGGAAGCGGTTGGTGAGGAGAGGATCGATCGTGGCCACCGGCGGCGTGCCGGTTCCGGCCTCCTCCCGCAGTTCCAGGTAGACGCCGGATACGCCGGTGGAGGCGCTGACCTCGATGTCGAGGCAGCCTTCCAGCACGTCGCCCGGGGCATAAACGCCACTGCTGAACCGGATGAGCTGGTCCAGCGCCACCACCTCCACGAAGTCGGCCGCCACCGCGCCGTTTGGATTGACGCGGTCGGTGATGGTGACGACCTGCCGTTCGCCCCTGCTGCCCCAATTCTCCTTCGAGCCGACGATCGTTCCGGAGTTGCCGGGAGCAGCGGTGCTCAGCGTCCAGGACGTGGCCACGCTGCCGGAAACGCCGGCCACCGCCCTGCCGTCGCTGCCCTGCAGGAGTCCGTTGGCCAGGAGGTTGCCGCCGGGATTGTCCTCGGCGTCGTAGGTGTCGAGGACCGACCTGATCAGGTGCGGCTCGTTGCCGGCGTTGAGCATGGGCGCGAGCATCGCGAGGTGGACCGCGCCCTCGGCGAAGCCGCCGATCGCGCTGGGATGGGTCAGGTCGGGCGTGGGAAGGTAATCCTCCGTGACGCCGGCGCGCGGTCCGCCCGTGAGCGGATCAACCCACTGCAGCCAGGGATCGATCACCTGGATGCCGTCGCGCCTGCGCTGCTCTGCTAGGATCCAGCGGTTGACGCGCAGCATCAGCCGCTGCGCACGCAGGATCTGTTCCTCCGTGAAGGCGCCGAAGCCGCCGTTGGGCCGCACCGTCACGAGGTTGACGAAGGCACCGATGGCGGCACAGCGGTCCAAGATCTTTCCCAGCCGTTCCGTGATGCCTTCGTAGCTGACGTCGAGGGCACCGCCAGGCAGTGTCCTGCAATCATTGGTGCCGACAGCGAGTGTGATGACGTCCGGCTTGAACGGCACCACGTCCCGGTCGAAGCGCGCCAGCACGTCGGCGGTCGTGTTGCCGGAGATGCCTTTGTTGAGCGACTGGTTGAAGAAGAACCGCTTGCGGCTGCGGATGTGCGCCCAGACCATGTAGCTGTTGGAACTGGCCCGCGCGGTGATGCTGTCGCCCAGGGTCAGCATGGTCAGGCGGGTGTTCGGCACCCGCGGCAGGCTGGTGAGCAGGCCGCCACGGAAGGCGAGGTTGCGACCGAGACCGGCCGTCGCCGCAGCCCTGACGGCAATGCTGTCCGCCCCGTTCGGCGTCGCGGCAGCACCATCGTGGCCATCCATCATTCCGGCGCCCGTGACAGGCGCAATGTCCGCAACGATGCCCGAGGATGACGGGGAGCCGCTCGTACCGGGCGGCGTGCCCGTGTCTCCGATCCGGCCGACGACCCGAAGAACCCTGCGGTCAGCACCGGCGGGCAGCACGGCCAGCAGAGGCGACCGTCCACCCTCCCCATCGTTGCCCGCTTCATCATCACCCGGAGGCACGATGGGAAGAATTGGCGCCACGCTGTGGTTTCCCGTCTGACCGGTGACGGGGTTACCGCGCGGATGGTTACCCAATCCATATACCTGCGGTTGTCCACTGCGGGTGATCGAGCTGAGCCCGCAGGTGGTGCGAGACCTACGGCGGTTCCCGAAAGCTCCAGCATGTGCTGACGGCAAGCCGGTGCGGTTCGTCTTCTGGTAGGCTTTCGGGACTGGTGGAGCAGGCCGCTATCGGCAACCGGCAACCCTGTTCGCGCGGCTGGTGCGACAGTTGGAGGCTGAGCAGGGCGCGCGGTTCCGGGCCTTCCGATGTCGCGATCTACGGCACACCTTCTCGGTCCGGTGGCTTGAACAGGGCGGCAATGTGTACGCCCTGAGCCACCACTTGGGGCACAGCCCAGTCGACACGACGGATCGGGTCTATGGCGCTTGGCTGAGAAAGGAGCGGCGGCGCGCGAGGGCCTGAAAGCACCCCTGGCGCAAAAACCGGGACAGCGGCCTATTTGAACAACCCTGTGCGGGTCGGGGATGCGAGCAACAAACCATTGTAATCACTGGCGGAGAGGGTGTCCGCCTGGAATGTGGTTCTCACCGTTTCCAGCCGGTTCCGAGGTTACAAATAAATCCAATATTTGCAGCCACTTGCAGGATATACTGTGTCCGGCTGCTTCCAGCCGACTCCAGCCAACCCAGCTCACAAGTAGGGACCAAAGTAGGGACCGATTGAGCCGCGTTTGGTTGGGCGGAGGCGGCCACGGATGGAGGGATAGCGGTAGTGGCAGGCAAGCTGACAGCACTCGGAGTGAAGGCCCTGGCAGCTGGCAGCAGAACTGCCCGCTTCAACGACGGTGATGGGTTGTACCTGCGTGTCCGGGCACCCGGCCGCGCCGATTGGGTGTTGCGATACCGCGTCGCGACGAAGCTGAGGGACATGGGGCTCGGCCCCTATCCTGAGGTCCCCCTCGCTCGGGCGCGAGAACTCGCTGCGGACGCCCGCCGGCAGAGGCGGGGCGGGTATGACCCTATCGATGCCCGCAAGGCTGCAAAGCAGGCCAAGGCTGCCGTTCACGAGCCCACGTTCCGTGAAGTGGCGAAGATCTACATCGCGAATCACTCTCCTTCCTGGCGGAACAGCAAACACGCCGCACAATGGAAGAGCACGCTCGAGGCCTACGCCTATCCCTTCTTCGGGGATCGCCGCGTCAGCAAGGTAGACCGTGAAATCGTTCTGGAAGCACTGCGCGCGATCTGGACCGCTAAGCCCGAGACGGCGAACCGCTTGCGAGGCCGCATCGAGGCGATCCTGAACCTCGCGAGCGCCCGGGGATGGTGGTCAGGAGCGAACCCAGCGGACTGGAAGCATCTACAGCAGGATCTTCCATCTCCCCGCCGGGTGAAGGAGCGGCAGCACCAAACCTCCCTCCCCTACAGCCGTATCACCGCCTTCCTGCAGGAGCTCCGGAAGCGGAGGGGGCTTGCGGCCCAGGCACTGCAGCTCACCATCCTCACAGCCGCGAGGACCCAGGAAATTACCGGAGCCCGCTGGGGAGAGATCGACTTCGACGAGGCTGTCTGGACGCTGCCAGCCGCGCGCATGAAGGCTGGCAAGAGCCATCAGGTGCCGCTTTCGGCCGCGGCGATCGCCGTACTGCGCCCGCTCAAGCCTGCAGCTGCAACGCCGGAAGACTTCGTCTTCCCCGGAGCGAAGGCAGGCAAGTCGCTGTCCAACATGGCCATGCTGGAACTCGTGCGCGGCATGAATGAGGAGGGGAAGTCGGCTACCAAGAACACTAGGCCGCGCTGGTGCGATGCAGAGGGCCTAGCGATCACCGTGCACGGTTTCCGCGCCACTTTCCGCGTCTGGGTTGGCGAACAGACGCAGTTCCCCCGGGAGCTCGCTGAAGCGGCACTGGCACATACCATTCGGGACAAGGTCGAAGCTGCCTATGCCCGCACGGGACTGTTGGAGCGGCGTAGACCTTTGATGACGGCCTGGGCGGAGTGGTGCAGCCGACCGCAGTTGGTTCAACGCGGCGGTACAAAGCAGACGCCCGCCCCTACCCCCGAGGCGCGGGCGGTAAGCGGCGGGCTATCGCATCACCCCTGAAGCCGGCGGACTCAGGTGACATAGCACCAACTATCACTCGCCCTGCCTCATCTCCAATACTCATCACTGAGCGACTCCGAATAAATTGGCTTCCATCCAGTAGAAACTACCAGTTCTTCAGAGGCGGGAATAATATCAGACAGCCTAGTCGCAGAAATTTAGGGTTCTCTGGGTTGCCTACGTCATACCGTCGAGCTTGTAGTCCGAATCCCTCTCTGTTATTGCTCTGTTCTCACAGTGCCTAGGCATGTCAGGGCGCACACAGGGACACTAGGGCAATGCACAGCTTGGCGGAGCAATGGGGAGCAAGGTGCGGCTTGGCGCCTGTCACAATGTTCGCCGAAGCTGAGTGCCACAATGGCTACCACCATCTCCTCCTCGATGGAGGCTTGGGCAGTTTTGCCTTCTCCGAAAGCTCCGAGAGAATCTGGCGTGATCCGCGTACCGCGGCGTGGGCATGGTCCAGCGGTGTACCGCATCACGTCACCGTCACGGCACAAGAGGTCTCCGTGGTTCGGTGGGATCGACCTGGTGCGGAAGAGTTTTCGCGACAAAGTGTAGAAAACGACTTGTCTGCCTTCTACTCCTACCTTGTCGCTGATCGTGTTCAGTCAACACGTCGCGTGGTCGAACACCTCGTAGACGTGTTCCAGCGCACACGTTCACTCATCCATGGCACTGTCGAAGATGGTGCAGCTGTGCGCGCATATCTCGGCATCCTCGCCAAAGCAATCAACCGCGCAGAAGTCTCACATCCTATCTCTCTACCCGATCCGGATCTGCTCGCTTCACTCCCTGCAGCAACTGTAGATCTGCTAGTAGCTCGGACGCTCGCTGCGTCTGGGCATTCTCTCGGCCACTCCAAAGTTTGCCTCCTCCCCGATCTCGCTGTGCGTCACGCTGGGTCTGAGATTTTCCAGGAAGCACATTTCGCTCTTGTCTCCGCAGGCGACGGCGATCTGTTGGACGGGATGTCGCCCGCAAAGTCTATTCGGAAGACGCGCGGCACTAGCCACTTCACACCACCGGCTCTTGCTCGCAGCTTGGTTGAGCAGACCTTCGCTGAGCTGGGTGATCTCAGCATACTTCCCACCCTCACTGTTCTTGATCCAGCATGCGGGTCAGGATCGTTTCTCTATGAGGCAGTTCGCACTGCGCGTCGCGCGGATTTCAAAGGCCAGCTCAAGCTCATCGGCCGTGATCTATCCCGCGCCGCAGTGGACATGGCCCGCTTCGTCTTGAATTTCGCTGCAAGGGACTGGTCACCGAACGGTGGCATCGATGTTGATATCGAGGTCGCTGATGCCCTTGAAACTGAGATGCCGCAGGTCGATGCCGTCCTGATGAATCCACCGTTCATGGCTTGGTCTGTCATGAACGGTGCTTTGCGCGACCGCGTGAAACAGATTCTCGGAGATGCGGCCAGAGGGCGAGGCGACATTTCAATGGCTTTTGTGTCACGCGCGCTCGATGCTGTGCGTCCAGGCGGCGCTATAGGGGCAGTCATGCCGGCAAGTATTCTTGCCTCAAGCGCTGCGGAAGGTTGGCGTTCCTCTATCCGTGACCGCGCTGATCTCCGGTTAGTTGCCTCTCTGGGTGAGTACGGACTTTTCGCTTACGCAGCAGTGAACGTTGCAGCTCTTGTGGCGAAGCGCCATAGCGCCCGCGTTCGTGACGATCGCGATGTTGTTGCCGTGGTTGGTGGACGCACTCCCGAGGCTACGGGTGATGCACTTCGTGCTATTCGGGGAGTGGCTGACACAGTGACCTATGGCACAGCACAGCAATCCTGGCAGGTCTTTGCTGTACCACAGGCTGTCTTTGACAAAGCTCCCACATGGCGCCCGTTTAACCCTGTCGTACGTCAAGCGTTGTCGCGACTGGAAACGCTCGGGCTTACTCGACCGCTCGGGGAAGTATTCGAGGTTCTGCAAGGCGCGCGCACAGGCTGGGTAAACGGCTTTGTGCTGAACAGCGCTCAGCTTTCCGCACTAAAGAAGTCCGAACAGCGCTTCTTCCGTCCAGCAGCAATGGGCGACAACGTAGTTAACGGCAGCCTCGAAAAAGATCGGTACGTCTTCTTCCCGTACAATGAAGATGGTCCGTTGCTTGCGTCAGAAACTGATCTGCACCGCGAGCTTCCCGAGTATTTTGAGCGCTACCTTCTACCTCGGCGAGATATGCTGTCTCATCGCAAAACCCATATCGGGCGCAGCGACTGGTGGACACTTGCTCGGCCACGTGGCTGGAATAGTTCCTCTCGAGCGCGCATCGTCTCCAAATACTTCGGTGGCGTAGGTGGCTTCGCCTTGGATCGCGACGGAGCCTATGTTGTTGTGCAAGGCTTTGGATGGTTCCTCCGTCGCACCGCAGCTAATCAGCAAATGAATGCACTTATCGGCATCAGCGATGATGACGAAGAGCAGGCCGATTTTTTCGAAGCTGAAGGCGCGTATGAAGCATCCAACATCCGGGAGAAGGACCTATTATCTGCCTACGTATCACTTTTCAACTCTAATGTGTTCGAGCAACTGCTTGCGACTTTCTCGTCCCATGTTGCAGGCGGTCAATACGATTTGAGTTGGCGGTTCGTACGCCATATTCCAATTCCTGACTTTGATCTATTATGGAAAAGGGAGGCTCAAGCGTCAGAGATCGCCCGTCTTATTGAGTTAGGAGAAGAGCCAGACCCAGAAGATCGCGCTTGGTCCCGAAAAGTCGATAGAGCACTGCACGGCTTTTATGGAGCCGAGCTTCTCGCTCTGCTGTAAGCAATGACTAACCTCGAACCGTTCCACGTACCGGTTAAGTCTATCAGCGACCACTTTGCACAGGTTGAGGGAATCCTTGCTGCTTGCCTCGACCCCAGTGTGGATGCCAAGCTTGGTCTAGACGAGCTCGAAGCACGCATTGTCGCCGGCTTACAAGGCGCCGGAATGGAAATCACATCTCGGAACAGGGGATTGCACCCTGTTCGTGTCGCACCTCTCCTTCAGCTGCGTGATGGACTTTGGGCTTGGCTCGGATACCAAGAGGAATGGTCGCGCTCACCAGGGGGCGGACCTCGACGCGTTTTCTTCCGTTCCAGTTCTGTCAGCATTTACTTCGGCTTCCGTCACATGGATCCCAAGCCTCAGATCTTCCGTGCCGAGTGGGCTGGGTATGATCTGAAGGATGGTAAGTACCGTTTCCAAGGCGGTAAAGCTGGCCACCCACATTGGCAGTTTGACGCAGTCGAGAGCCTTCTAAGCGATGACGACGCAGACAAGGCAGCTGATTTGGCTGCTCTACTCCGCCATGAGGCAGGCGGAAGCCAAACGCCCGCCGACTTTTCGCCTCAACATCTTGGGCTTGTCTCCACCGATGTACATGGCTTGGTGTCATCAAGAAAGATTGCCGGCATACACTTCGCCAGCGCCGGCCAATGGTGGAGGGACCCTGTCCATGCTCACGCACCGGCTAACGTTATGAATATTCGTGTTTGGTTAAAGCGAACTCTCGAGTATGTCCTCCAAGAGCTTGAACGGGTCTGATACTTCGGATCGGGCCAGCTTAGAAATGAAGAAACAACTGGCAACGACCATTGCCATCAAATGGAAGCCCAATGCACGCCGTGCCTGCTTCTATTTTCTGGTGTAAGCAGCATATGTCCCGGCAGTGGTTCACCTACGCTATGCCTTCCGATCCTGTAAGATACAACTGTCTCCTCAACTGCCCAGCTCTCGTAGGAGCGAGTGGTCACTTCAGGAGCGAGGTAGTCAGCATAGACCCATCGTAACCGGCTACCCGAAGCGTCGAAGTCTCTCATTTCCTTAGCGTTGAGGAAATGGCGGATGGCGTCGGTCGTAGTGCCCCCCCAAGACTCAACGCCGACGTGAACAACGCCAGGTCTGTCACACTGAATTTGTCCTGCGGCGCCAGCCACTACCTTGCGAAAGTGCCCAGCCTTCTTGAATACAGCGTCCGCAGATGCACTCAGCCAGCTAACTACACTCGCTTGATAAACTGCCTCGGCCCAGAACGGACTTCTCTCAGAAGGCCGCCATTTTGCAGCCATGCTGTGCGAGAAATCATGATTGTAGCGCCCAACAAGCAACTCAATCATGCGGCTCGAGCCATAGTAGACGTCATCTGCGGCAAGCACTTTATGAGCCAGACCCCAGTTTACATCGCGGATCACACCCCGCCCTTCGCTGTCAGACCAAGCGTGAGGTGCGGTGCCACCAAGAAATGTCCGCAGGTGTCTTACGAGGTAATCATCCGGCACTTCATGCAGCTCAACTTTGTACGCCACCTGCACAACAACGGATCGTGACGCATTCAATGCAAGCTCGTGCAGCGGTTTGGCCAACTGCTTCCCTCGCATCTTCTCCTTCATCTCGTAGCCGGAGCGGTTGAGGCGCTTACATTCAACCGCCCAACGCCTCCTGCCCTTCTCCACCTTGATGTCGTAGGTGCGGGCAATTCCGGGCATTTCCGGAACAAACTCCACCTTCCAACCATGTCGCTTGTAGGCAAGGGCAACCAGCAACTCGAACAATCCACCGTCCGGCTGAGCACGTTCCGCGTTCATGAAGCGGGACACTCGCTCCTCGACACCCGAGATACTGCTCAGATCTCCCAGTTCCATCGCGATTCTGGTGAGAGACGGCACTATGCGAGCCGCTTCCTCCGGAATCCAGTGAAGGCGCTCTTGAGCATAGGCGTTGGCCTGGAACATGTACCAAGCAGCTGCATCGCGAAGATTATAGAGCGAAACAAGCTCGCCGGAAGTCCAAGCTGACCGGGCCTCCAGAAAGCGGCTTCTTACCGCCTCCATCCTCTCAAAAAATGATCGCTTATCAGCAAAACTCGTGAGCCAGTTTATGGCACGCAGAACTTCATCATCCTGCCAGTCCATCCCTGTCCGCGGTGCAGTCCACGCAGGATTTTCAGGGCTAATTCTCATCCTTGAGTGCTTGTGAAGCGAGCGTAGGAAACTGCAGCAGTTTTTGGGATTGCAATGTGACCTCCCGCCAGCGGAGGGCTCGCAGCGACATGGTCGACGTAAGAAGTACTACCTTTGTCGGTCTGTCCCGCATGGAGGCGTGCCACGAGTTCGCGCGGATCAAGCATCCTGCGCAGCCGCCTTCTTCAGCCTCACTCCGGCCCCTCCCCCATTCTCCGGAATGAACTCGCACCCAGCCGCTTCCAATGCAGCCCGGATCGCAGCGAGGTTGTTTGGATGAGGCGTTCTGGCCCCGCGTTCAAAATCCACCAGGGTCATCCGGGAGACTTTGGCCGCCATTGCAAGCTCAGCCTGGCTCCACGCCAGCATGGCCCGTGCTCCTCGACACTGAGCAGCAGAAAACGAGCTTTCAGACAAACGTTGATCATCCTGCTTGACTTTGGCGACTGAGATGAACAAGTTGCCATGAGTTTGGCAAAAAGCCAAACGTTAGACGGCCGGATGATGAAGGTTGCAGCTCCTCACCCGGCCTAACCGCAACCCGGAAGCACGGAGCAACCGGATCATGGCTGAGCACGCCTTTAGCACGTCCACCATCAGAAGAGACGCCTCCGGCGCGCAGGTGGTCGCGCTGCCCAGAAGAGCCGGTGCCAGCGCCGCCCTGAACCGGGCAGCGCTGGAAGACATCGCCGCCCGTGCGATCGAGGCGCTGGATGCCCTCGACGCCCCGCATCAGGACCGCGAGCCGGAGACGGTGGAGGAGGGCGACGCTGACGAAGCGAGTCTGCAGCCCGCAAGCCTCTGCCCGAACCTGCGGCCGGCCGTCGTCGTGCACACCCGCCGCCGGGAGGTGGCCCGGTGAACGCCCCTACTCTCATCCCCGCGGCGCCGTCGCGCCGCAGCCATCCCCACGTTCAGCGCCGCTCGGATCGTGAGCTCCGGGAACTGTGCCGCCGGCACTTCGCCCTGGCCCAGCGCATCCGGCGCATGTGGGACCAGGTGCGCGAGACAGTGCCGGTCCTGGGCATGGATCCCGATGATCTGGAGAACTACGGCATCCGTGTCCGCTTCGTGGAGCCCACCACGGCGGCCGAACGCCGCGCGAAGGATCGCGTCCTGAAGCTGGGCGAGAGCATCAGCGATCGTCGGGATGAGCTCGAGCTCCTGGCGGCCGAGATCACGCGCATGACGCCCTGCACGCCCGCGGGCTTCCGGGCGAAGACATGGGCGGGGCTCCACACCCTGCGGCTCTGCCGGCACGAGGAGGACAGCGCGGATCAGCCGCTGCTGGACTCGCTGCTGCAGGACCTGCTGTTCGGGGGAGGCCTGCCATGAGCCGCCTCGCCCCCGCGCGTCGGAGCCTCCTTGGCGGCCTCGCGCTGCTGGCCAATCCCATTCCCGCAGTTGCGTCCACCAGTTCTGATGTTGCGCTGCTCACCGCCTGCAGTCGCTGGATCAAGTGCCAGGACGAGCATGACCGCATCGATGAGCCATTCTGGAAGATGCCGGGTGACTGGGAGTACCCGGCGGACGTGCTGAAGCAGTTGGACGCCCTGAGCGAAGAGCGCGACGGCTTGCGCGAGCGCATTATCGCCATGCGCCCCCTGACCGTGGAGGGCTGCCGCGCCTGGGCCCAGGTGGCCCTACGCGACATGGTGCTGCACCTCGACGGCACGGTGCCGGAGAACGCTGACCACTACATCGCCTGGGCGCTGTGCCGCGCGCTGGTGGGTTGAGATGAGCACAAAGCATGAACAATCCGCTAGGGTAGCTTCCCCGAAGAGTCCCCGCCTTCAGCCATGCACCACCTTCGGGATGGTGCCGGCTGATTACGGGTGCGCTCCGAGAAACCGCCCCAAGGAAAGTACCAGTGAGCCAGGACGAGCAGGCATCTCAGGAAAGAGCGGAGACTTGGGAGGAAAGGAAGCGAGCGTTCGAGCTCGCCCTCGTCGGTGGGGATGCGGATTCTCCACCGCTACCTGGGATGCGAAATACAACACAGGAACTGATGAACGCTTTGTGGGGAACACACCTGCAGCTCACGCAGGTGCACGAAGAATTCTTCTCAGCACGTTACGGCACAGACATTCCGGACATTCTTCGACCGTTCTTCCCGGGAGCCCCACAGCCGAAGGACGGGAAGATAACCACAGCCGAGGCCGAAGCCATCGGTTCTGCATTGGACGAAATCTTCGCCAAGAGGCCGCCGGATTTGGTGGAGCGTTACCAAAGGCTCGGTGCGCAAATGACCTCCCTGCAAAGAGAGTTCAGCATCTTGACGCGGGCAAAGTTCGTGAACCTTCCGGAGGAGACGCTTCGTCTTTGCTGGGAGAGAACCAGAAACCCTATCTTCGTCTGGTTGGCTTTGCGGCGAGCTATCCTCATCACTCCCGGCCGTGCTGTTGGAAGAACGGTCGAAGTGGAGACTCTGATCCCTGGTTGGTGCGCGGAGTACCTGCTTCAGGCCTCGTTCGGCATTGTGGATTTGAGCGAGGGCCAAAACCCGTTTCGATCCGCATCAGATCGGGAAGAGCCGTGGCAGTTCGCGCGGAATTTCACCCGTCTCGGAAGGCTTTTGGACGATGCACCCAAGGCATCGAAGCCGAACCCCATGGACTCGATGCTGGCACTCCTAGGCTTCACGGGAGATGCGGGCTGGAACGCCTTCACCGCCTATGCGGCCGAGGTCAGCAAAATCTCAGCATGGTTCACGTTCGAAATTCTCAAAGCTACAGGAACGAAATCCAAGGACGCGTTGTCGCTTCTCATGGAGGAGTTCCAGGTTTCCGATCCCTCTCACATGCGGAGGAAGATTCGCGAGGGCCAGAGGCTTGTCGCACCGTTGGTAGCGAAACCCGCAGCTGCAGGGGAGCAGCGAGGATCTCGGCAGGACGGCCGAGGGGAGGCAGAAGAGGAAGTTGGCGAGTAGGGGGCGTAGCCACCCCACCTGGCAGCGCCCTTACGCCACCCTCAAGCGTGCCGCTATTGGAGTGCCCCGCTGACGCAGGCCGCGTCGCAAACCGAAGGGGCACCCCATGAAGCGCCATAACCCTCCCGTCCCTGCTGCCCTGGACCCGGCCGGCCCACTAACGGTGCCGCTCCCGCAGGCACCGGCGGCAACGGGGCTGTCGCGCAGCGCGATCTACCGCGCCTCTCGGCAGGGACACATCCGGCTGCTGAAGCTCGGACGCACGACGCTAGTCGACATGGCCAGCGTGCGGACGTTCCTGGCGAGCCTGCCGACCCTCTGAAACGCGAAACCCGCCGCGGGAAAGCGGCGGGCTCCGGCCTACTCGTTACGATACAGACACTACGAACATCTGTGCCGTAGCAGGTTGCCCGGACGCGCGCCACGATTTCCACGGCCTTCCATCAAGGCCTCGACATGACCACCCATCATCCCGGCTCGGACGCGCGGCAGATCGTCCTGCCGCGTACCGCGTCGATCGACTTCGCGACCATCCACCAAGCGGCACTGCCGCATCTGGAGGCGCTGTGTGCCCGCTGGCTTCCCGGCGGCCGACGCCAGGGCAGCGAGTGGGCCTGCGGCAGCTTGGCTGGCGAGAGCGGCAGTTCCTGCAAGGTCAACCTGCGCACCGGCCGCTGGGCCGACTTCGCCACCAACAAGAAGGGAGGCGACGTGATCAGCCTTGCCGCCGCCATCCACCGCATCAGCCAGGCCGAAGCCGCGCGAAACATCGCCACGATGCTTGGCATTCCGGCAGGAGGGCAGAAGCATGTCTGAGCAGACTTCCCCTGACGCCTTCGCGCCGCTCACCGAAGTCATGCCACTCCTGAACGGCAAGACGCACGCTGCCGCACCCACTGGGATGAGCCGTGACACCGAGGAGCTGTGGGAGCCGCAGGATGCCTCCAGCTCCACGATTCCATCGACGTCCAAGCTGGTGCATCCGGCACACGGCAGCGCCGCAGCACGCTGGGTGTACCGCGACGCCAAGGGTACACCACTGTTCATCATCGCCCGCTTCGACAAGGTAAAAGCCGACCAGGATGCTAAACAGGGTAAGGAGTTCCTGCCCTACAGCTACGGCCGGCGGGTGTGGACCTCTCGGGATGGTAAGCGGCAGGACCGCACCGGCTGGCACTGCAAAGCCGCGCCCACACCGCGCGCCCTGTACGGCCTCGACCAGTTGGCTGAGCGGCCGGATGCGCCAGTGCTGGTGGTCGAGGGGGAGAAGACTGCCAACCGGGCTCAGGAGCGCTTTCCCGACCACGTCTGCATCACCAGTGCCGGCGGCAGCAAGGCTTCGGGCAAGACGGAGTGGGCGCCACTCGCTCGTCGGCATATCGTGATCTGGGCAGACCGGGATGATCCGGGCCAAACTTATGGAGACGAGGCGGCACGCCGCTGCAAGAGCGCGAAGGCCGCTTCGGTGCGAGTGGTACAGGTGCCGCAGGGCTGGCCTGAAGGCTGGGATTTAGCTGATGCCCTGCCCTCCGGCGTGACCGAGGAGCATCTGCGCGAGCTGCTGGACGAGGCGGAAGACGCCGATCCGCCCCACCTGCCGGAAGGCTTTCAGTTCAAAGAGACTGGGCTGTTCTTCTATCCCGAGAACGAGGATGCAGAGCGCGTGTTCGTCTCGGCCCCCTTCGACGTCATCGGCGAGGCGAACGATGGTGCCGGCTTAGACTGGGGTGTCGTCATCGGCTGGCATGACCGTGACGGACGCAAGCACCAGTGGTCGGTACCGCAGCGCCTGGTGCACTCGGATGGCAACGGCATCGCGGAGGAGCTGGCCTCGGCAGGCCTCCACGTCGGCACCAGCGGTCGGGCGCGCGGGCTGCTGAAGCAGTTCATCGCGGGTGTCCGGTCGCAGCAGCGCCTGACCTGTGTCGATCGCACTGGCTGGCATAGCTGCCGCGGCAACAACGTCTTCATCATGCCTGGTGGCGAGGCCTACGGGCCCGGTTCGCGTCGCGTCATCCTGCAGACCGAGCGCGCGGCATCGGACACCGCTTTCCAGTCTGCCGAGACGCTAGAAGCGTGGCAGCAGCAGGTGGCCCGCTACGCTGTCGGCAACGACCGGCTGCTGCTGGCCATCAGCCTTGCCTTCACTACGCCGCTGCTCGACGTGGTGCACGGCGATAGCGGTGGCATCCACTTCCAGGGCATGTCACGCACCGGCAAGACGACGCTGCTGGTGTGCGCCGGTAGCGTCTGGGGTCGCGGGGACGGCAGCGGCCAGGTGCGGCAATGGCGTGCCACGGCGAACGGCCTGGAGAGCATCGCATCCGAAACCAGCGACACGCTGCTGGTGCTGGATGAGATTGGGCAGGCCAACGCGAACGATGTCGCGGACACGGTCTACATGCTGGCCAATGGCGCAGGGAAGGTGCGCGGCCAGAGACAGGGGGGCGCCCGGCCGACGAAGACCTGGCGTACCATGTACCTGAGCACCGGGGAGATCACGCTAGCTGCCAAGATGGCCGAGTCTGGCAAGCGCATCATGGCGGGCCTCGAGATCCGGCTGCTCAACATCCCCTCGGACGCCGGAGCCGGAATGGGCGCTTTTCAGTACCTGCACAACCTGCAGACACCGGCTGAACTCTCGAAGCACCTGACCCACGCGGCGAAGACCACCTATGGCACTGCGGGACGCGCTTTCCTCAGTCGGCTCGTGCGGGAGCGGGCGCGGGACGGGAAGGCAATTGGGGCGCGACTGAAGAAGGCCCAAGACGACTTTGCTGCCCGTTATGTGCCGTCAGACTCTTCCGGACAGGTCCGCAACGCGGCGGATCGCTTTTCGCTCATCGGCGCGGCGGGGGAGCTGGCGCGCGAGTACGACGTGTTGCCTTGGCCTAAGGGAGAGGGGATGCGCGCCGCAGCCGCCTGCTTCAAGGCGTGGCTGGAGGAGCGCGGCGGTACTGGGTCCAGCGAGGACGAGTTAGCCGTCGCGCAGGTGCAGGCATTTCTCGAGGCACATGGCGAGGCTCGCTTCACGCCCTTGACGGCGCGCTTTGGTGGAGAAGTCGAGCCACCCGAGGCCAGTTCCCAGCGGACACACCAGCGCGCCGGCTGGCGCCGCCGCCCGAAGGGTGAGGAGGAGGGTTGGGAGTACCTGGTGCTGCCCCAGGTCTGGACGAACGAGGTGTGCCGGGGCCTAGAAGCACGACAGGTTGCCAGCGTGCTCCGTAAGCGTGGGCTTCTGCTAGGTGGTACTGCAAAGAGCTCATCCAGCCTGCAGCACATTCCTAGGGAAGGCAGCGTGCGCGTCTACCGCATTTCTGGAAGCATCCTGGGACAGGCGGAAGGAGAGGCTGACGAAGTGGAAGATTGAGAAAAAGACCGGCCAAAAACCGGTGTTAGGAGTGTAAGGATGTTAGATCGCTGATTATAAAAGAGAAATCCCTAACACGCCACTTCGTCAGTCTGTTAGAAATGTTAGAAACGCCTCGGGATTTCTAACACTTCTAACAAGGCAACAGGCGCGAGTGTTATAATTTTCTCCAGCGATATTAACGCTCTAACAGCCTTACACATCTAACACCCACTTTTCTCCTCCTCGCTCGCATAAAGGCGATGTGGCGGAGCGCTGCCTCCCCCAGCGACAGAAAGACTGCGGCAAGTGGAGCGCATCCGGGCACGGCAGGACATAGAACTCGCCCAAATGCCCCGGATTATGGTAACTGGCTTGCCACGCTGAGACAGGCGTACTCGCTGGATAGCCCCGGCGACGCGACGAGCCCCACCCAGTACCATGCTGGGACGGCGGACCAGATGTGAAAGCGATGAGCCAACTCTGCAGCGCTCGGGATCCTCACGGTTCCCGGGCGCTTTTGCGTTCGGCCTACCGGGCAACCCATTTTTCGGAAACCGCTGCCCAGTTCGGCAGCATCTAGACAGCTCTTCACCGGCACCAGCGCCCTCAGTTCGATCAGGCGCAGTGACCGGCACCTTCCATCACCAGGAGAACTCAATGAGCCGTTCAGGCTGGGACCGCGCCATGTCGCGCGTCCGCGCAGATGTCAGCGCCAACATGCAGGACTTTTCTCACCTCGACGGATCGGACCCCGGGGCTGTGGGCGCCTCGCAGTCCGTAGAGCATGAGGCCTCCGACTCCTCCAAGACGGCGACAGCGCGCAGCTGGGACCGCGCCGCGGCGCAGGCGACCGGCCGAAAGCCGGTACCGGGTCGCTGAAGGAGAACCACGACATGCCGAAGCTTCCCACCAAGCCCCATCGCGACACCCTCACCGTGGCGATGGAGGCCGCAACCGCCGCTCTGGCCGAACGCACACGCCTCGAGGCGCTGCGCGGCGAGCTCGCTACCCGGCACCTGCACGCCGAGAGGGCGAAGGTCGAGGCTACCGCCGCCCTGGGCAAAGCGGAGGCCGAGCTCATGCTGGCCTCCCCTCACGAAGAGTCCACACTGCGTGCACAGGTGGAAGCGGTGAAGGCGCAGGTCCGCGAGGCCGATCAGGAAGCTGCCCGGTGCGACGCCGCGCAACGCGCCCTGCCAGTGAAGCTGGATGAGGCAGATGGGCCACTGCAGGACGCGGCTCAGGCGCTGGACGAGGAGGGGCGTGTTCTCGCGGCCAAGGCGCTTCGTGCCTATGAGCGCGAACTGCATAATGCCGTTCGCGTCATGGCCGCCGTCGTCAGGAAGGGCCACGCCCTAAAGGCCTCGCTGAACATCCTCGGCGCTCACCTCGAAGGCATCCGCATCCCGACCGTCGACATGAATCCCTTCAGCGCCGACATACTCAACAAAACGAGGATGCTGCTGGGCGACGAGGTCATCCCCCTGGCCGAGGGCTGGACCGACGATGCCGCGGCCATGGAACTCTATCGCACCTATCAGCCGGTGCGACAGATGGAGCGTCGTCTTGATGAGCACCGAGAACGCATCCAGCGGGAGAGGGAGCGTCGCCGCCTGGAACAGGCAGACATGAACCGCGTCCGGACCTTCCAGCGCGGCAACGTTCTGAGCCAGCCAGCTGTCAGCCAACCACCGACACCGGAGGCGGCGGGGTCCGAGGCGCCCGGTTTCAAGCCGCGGTCCTGGACCGTGCGTGGTCCCGGGCAAGCAGTGCCGGATCCGAGTATCGGCGACGTGGCCATGGCTGTAGCAGGCTCCCACGACTGATTATTCCGGCACGGCCGGCGCATTTTCACCCCTGGTCCGGATCTGATCCGTGCCGAGACGTGCGCGGCGGGTGTGCCATTCGTCCATACGTTCGTCTCGGAAAGGAACGGCGCCAACATGGCCCGTACCATCCTCAGGGTGCGCGCTGAGGGCGCCTCTTCAGCGCCCCCTTTTGTCGCCTACTACCGCGTCTCCACCGAGCAGCAGGGCCGTAGCGGGCTAGGATTGGCTGCTCAGAAGGAGGCTGTGGTCAAACTCTTGGCCAATCGGCCTGGATCCCGCCTCGTTGCGGAGTTCGAAGAGGTCGAGAGCGGCAAGCGCAATGACCGGCCGCAGCTCGCCGCAGCACTAGCTGCCTGTCGCACCAGGCGCGCGGTCCTGGTGATCGCCAAGATCGACCGCCTGGCGCGCAATGCCCGCTTCCTACTGAGCGTGGTCGAGGGTGCAGGCGATGCCGGGGTAGTGTTCTGCGATCTTCCCGACATCCCGGCCGGTCCCACAGGGAAGTTCCTCCTCACCCTCCTTGCTGCCGTGGCGGAGCTCGAGGCGGGGCTTATCAGCCAGCGCACCAAGGCGGCCCTCGCCGCAGCAAAGGCACGTGGCGTGAAGCTGGGCTCCCCCCGACTTCGCAAAGGCTTCGACACGGCCGAGACGCGGCGCGGCCGAGAGACACGCACCGCCAATGCAGAGGAGTACCTGACTGAAGTCTGGCCCTATGTGGAGGCTGCCCAAAAGGCAGGAGCGGCCAGCCTGCGTCAGATCGCTGAGGCTCTGACCGCACGCGGCGTGGTGCCGCCTGCAGGGGGCGAGACCTGGCACGCGACAGCGGTGCGGCGCCTGATGCTACGGAAGGCCGTCGCGACCGCCTGAAGGCGGCCAGGGGGTACCCCCCCGGTCTGGGTCCCTCCTGGGCCCCACCCCTTACGCGGGGCGCTTCGCGGCGTGTCCCTCCTCCAGCTACGGAAGAAAAAAGGTGTCCGCACTCCACTGTCCGCAGTGTCCGCACCAAAAAAATCTAGCTTTATCAATGATTGAGTGCGGACACCGGTGCGGACACCGGTGCGGACACTGCGGACATCTGTAGTGAAGTGTCCGCAGTGTCCGCACCAGCTGTCTATCTAGTGAGCGGCGTCACTGTGGTTGTTTGAGTTTGTCAGCCGCTGCCGCGGGTGGACGCGGCTGTGAAAGCTTTGGGTCACCATGTCTGCTCTATCCTCCTGGCGGAACGGAGAAGCGGCCCACCTGTGTTAGCCCTCACGACTTAGTCTGAAAGGCGGTGAACTGGAGAGTTTCCTCGAGCCATGCACCTTAGGACTGACCTGAACGGCGGCTGATTAGGCCAGTCCCACGAATCAGGGTGCCATGGGGATCAGTCCGGGATTTGCTCCAATGAGGTCGGCTCGATCGTCGTGTTCCCGTTGCGGCCTTGCCGAAACTTCACCAGGGCCGGATAGGTGCGTAGCCGTGCCCGCATGAGGGAACCGAGCGGCCGGTGTGCGGCAAGGCTGTGCGAGGGGCGAAACGACATGCCCTCGTTGAAGAAAATCCGGCGCGCCTCGCTCATGGCGTCCTGCCGCGGCAGCATCAGCCGCGCGACGGGGCGGTAGGGGCTTTCCTCCTCCGGCCACTGCACGGAAGCATCCTCGACCGGCATGGTGTCCAGGTTTGTGCAGAGCTGCACGCGGATCTCGAACTCGGCATTGTTGTTTCGGAAGTACTCCACCGTGGCGTCACGGAAGGTGTTCGGGTTCTCGGAAGTGTCCAGGGGATCGCGGCTGAGCGCGTCCTGTCCTGGCGCGACGGGCACGGCGACGATCTTGGCAACGTAGTCGCCATACCGAAGTGCGGCCTGGCTGTAGTAGCAGTCCACAAGCGGGTGGCGCGGCGCGTGGCCGAAGAAGTCTAGCAGCGGGCTGTCGCCCCCCGTGACGGCCTTGACCACCTTGTTGAGCGTGCCAGCAGTCGCTGAGACGGCGGTCTTCACCGCGTCTGGCATGGTGCCGCCCGCTCCTCCTTCCAGTCCCTTGATGGCACCCAGGAAGCCTGCCGCATCAGCATTGGGGAAGACTGGGCCGGTCGCGAAAACGAAGTCCTGCGTGGTCTCGTTCTCGTGGCCGGGAAGCTTCGGTCCCTCCACACCGAACACCTTGATGGCCATCCCGCGATGCGTGGAAACGCTGTCGGACAGGTTCTCGCCCGGCCCCTGGGCGAGGCGCACCGCGACGTTGAAGGTACGCGGCTCGGCGAAGAGGCCCTGGCGAAGTTCCGCGGGCAGGCCGTCAATCACGCGCAGCTGTCCCTTGAGCACGGCACTCGCCTTGGCGTGCGACGCGCGCACGGTGTGGCCTTCGCGCTCGGCCACCTTCGCGCTCTCGTGCGACATCGAGGAGATGATCTTGTCGATCGTCTCGTCCTCACCTTCCGGACGATGCTCGATATCATCGCTGTAGGGGATCGGGGTCTGGTACGTAGCAGCTTGCATGCGGCGTCTCCCTTTAGCTGATAACTGGCAGAAAGACCCTGCCGTGTGAGCGATAGGATCAGAAGAGCTTCAGGCGCTTTGGCGGGCGCTGGGTTCATGCACCGGGCAACGATTGAAGCGCTCCCGGAACTGGGTCGAGTGGATGTAGGCTTCGCGTCGGGCACGGTTGATGTTGCCTAGCGGCTGGTGCGCAGCGAGACCGGTCCAGATCATGAAGTGCATCTCTTCGTTCACCGCCTGAACCTGAGCAGGATCCCAGCTGTCCTGGCGTGGTGCGGTGATGGTGGCCACCGTCCGGAACGGCGCCTCCTCTTCGTCCCACTCCACGGTCGGGTCCTCGACCGGCTGCTTCTCCAGGTCACGACAGAGCTGCACGCGGAACTCCCACACACCATCAATGCTCTGCATTTCGGACCGCACGGCGTCGCGGATTGCATCTGGGTCGTCGCTGGCGTCGATCTGCTGATCCTTGTGGGCGAGCAGGGCGGGAGCGACGGGAGCGACGCTGAACTTCGCGATGTAGTCGCCGTACCGGAAAGGCGTAACGCTGTAGTAGGTCTCACCGAGCGGATTGACGTTCGGCGCGCCGCCAAGGGACTGCAACTTCGTGCTCTCGATCCCGACCGCGGAGAGAGCGGTGTTCAGGCCACGCGCGACACTGGACACCACCTCCTTCACGCCCTCCATCCGGTTGGTGGTTGCCGCCAGCATCTTGAGGTTGCCGAGGAACTTGTCGGCGGTCTTGGCCTGGAAGACCGGACCGTTCACCATGATGAAGTCCTGGGTCGTTCCTGCCGCACCCGGCAGCCGCTTGCCCTCGACGTCCAGCACCTTCAGCGCCAGCCCGCGCGGGAGCGAGATCGTGTCCGGCAGGATGTCGCCGGCATTGGTCGAGATCCGCATGTAGACCTTGTGCTCGCCAGGGCATGCGAAGACGCCTTGGGCCAGTTCCGGCGGCAGGTTGTCGGCCACCACCATCCGGCCCTCCAGGATCGCGTGCGCCTTGGCGTGTACGGAGCGGACCGCGTGGCCATCCTCCTTGGCGGTGGTCTCCAGGATCGTGTCGAAGGTGTCGTTGAGGCCCTGGATCGTCTCTTGCTCGCCGGGCTGGATTTCCTCGACGGCGGGAGTGTAGCGCACGGGTTCGGCAAGGCTCATCTGCGGTCCTCCTTGGTTAAGTCCCAGAACGTTTCGTTCTCGCAGTCCGAGCGAGGCAGCCCGCCAGCCCTCGGGTATGATCCTGGGCACAGCAAGTGGCTTCTCCGACGTTCCGGCAGGGACCGCCACGAGCTGTGGTGCATGGACGCCGAAGTTCAGCGGCGCCCGCGAGGTTGCCAGAGCTTGGGATGAATTAGACGCCGTGCCGGTCTTTTTGGACGTCGTGTCGGCCGACCGGCGTCAGCGCCAGCTCTACCTCGCTGGTGCTCACATCACACCGAGAACGCGCCCAGGTCGGGCAGCCGTCGGAGCTGCCTAGGGGTCTAGCTGTTCAGGACGCGATAGGCCGTCGGGTCGGTCCCGTACGCTCCACGAAAGGCTCGCGAGAAGGAGGATGGATCGGCATAGCCAATGGCCGCCGCAACAGCCTTCAAAGGCAGGTCGGTTGTTTCAAGAAGGCGTGCGGCCGCGTGAAGCCGCACAGACTGTGCAAATTCCATCGGTCCGCTTCCCAGCGCTCGCGCGAAATGGTCAGCGAACGACGCGCGGCTCATCCCGGCTCTGTCGGCGAGACTCGCAACCGTATGTGGCGCACCAGGATTTTCGAGTACCGCAAGGATGGCGCGGATGAGACGGGGATCCTTGGGCAGGGCTGCGGGAAGCAGGCCCTGGTCTCCACGCCGGAGACGTCCTCGCAGAACGGCAGCAAGGCAAGCTTTCATCAACGCCTCGGTCACAGCCGCCGTGCCGAGGCCAGGTGCCGCAACCTCCGCTCGCATAAGGTCGAAGATACCACGGCCCACATCATCGGCTGGCGCCTCTACAACCGTCTCTGTCAGGAGATCGAAGAGGCTGAGTGCCAACCCATGAGAAGCCGGGATGGAGCCGCACAGCAGCAACGTGCCGGGCCCAGAGCCGGCCGTGAAGGCCGCCAGCCCGTCAGCGAAAGGGCCGCAGGTTTCTCCGGCGTTTACCTCTCGCGCTCCGGGCCAAGCATCGCCGACGATGTGGCCCTGGCGGGGTGGTACGACGATGACACTGCCGGAAGCGTAAGGAACTGGAGCAGCATTGCCGACACGGACGATTCCAGAGCCGGCAAGGACATGATGGACGGTTGCCGCTTCAAGGGGCGCAATAGCCAAACGCCAGCCCTGGCCGATGGTGCAGACGGAGGCGGAGTGGAGGTGAACGACGAGAGCTGCCAGGAGCCTGTCGAGACTATTAGCTGCCATGCTGCAAGCTTAAGCCACAGCAGGATCTACGTCTTAGGGGGAATAGGCTTGGTGATGGCAACCAGACAGCACAACCTTCCGACAAGCCTCAGGTAAGGATGCGAAGGCGTGCGCACGCTGGCAGCTCGATCCTACCGCCACCTTATCCATGGCAGGTCAGAGATGCCATAGGCGAAAGGGCTTCAGGACAAGAAACTAGGAAGGAGGCTGTATCCAGCTGTGCCTGTATGCATCCAGCAGAACCGCATTGAAGTAGGGACCCAGGTAGGGACCGAAAAACTAATCTAGAAAAAATTCAGTATAAACAATGACTTGTTGAACTAACTGGCGGAGAGGGTGGGATTCGAACCCACGGTACCCTTGCGAGCACAACGGTTTTCGAGACCGTCCCAATCGACCACTCTGGCACCTCTCCGCGCCGAGCCATGCTCGGAGCGGGGCTATAAGGGCGGAACCCGTGTCGCGCAATGGGGCGGGGCACAGTTTGCGCGGGTCGCCTTTGCCTTGACTCCCCGCCGGCCCTCCCCTTATACGGCCCGCTTCCCGGAGGTGCCCACGGTGCCGCCGCACCGCCGCTCGCGGCCTCATTCCTACTGATTCAACAGGCGTAACGATGACCTACGCAGTGATCCGCACCGGCGGCAAGCAGTACCGCGTCACCCCGAACTCGGTGCTGATCGTGGAGAAGCTCGAGGCCGAGCCCGGCTCCACCGTGACCTTCCAGGACGTTCTGGCCATCGGCGGCGACGCCGGCCTGACCCTGGGCGCCCCGACCGTGGCCGGTGCCTCCATCACCGCGACCGTGCTCGAGCAGAAGCGCGGCGAGAAGGTCATCATCTTCAAGAAGCGTCGTCGGCAGAACAGCCGCCGCAAGAACGGCCACCGCCAGCACATGACCGTGCTGCGCATCGGCGACATCGCCGCGGCCTGAACCAGAAACCGGAGTTCCAGAGATGGCACACAAGAAGGCTGGCGGCTCCTCCCGCAACGGTCGCGACTCCGCCGGCAAGCGCCTTGGCGTGAAGCTCTACGGCGGCCAGGCCGTGAAGTCGGGCTGCATCATCGTCACCCAGCGCGGCACCAAGATGCTGCCGGGCCGCAACGTGCTCGTGTCGCGCGACCACTCCATCCAGTCCGTGGCGAACGGCGTGGTGAAGTTCGAGCGCAAGGCCGAGGGCCGCGTGATGGTGTCCGTGGACGTGCTGCCGGCGGCCGCCGAGTAAGGCGCCTCCCCCCAGTACGGTTAACCGATACGGTTTTCTTTCCCGGACGGGGGCCCGCTACGGCGGCCCCCGTTCGTCGTTTCAGGCTCACGTGATCCGATGAAGTTCCTCGACGAAGCGAAGGTGTACCTCAAGGCCGGCGACGGCGGGAACGGCGTGGTCGCCTTCCGGCGCGAGAAGTACATCGAGTTCGGCGGCCCCGACGGCGGCAATGGCGGCCGCGGCGGCGACGTGATCGTCGAGGCGGTGGACGGCCTGAACACGCTGATCGACTACCGCTATTCCCAGCACTTCCGTGCCCGCAAGGGCGACAACGGCGCTGGCTCCGACCGCACCGGCGCCGGCAGCGAGGACGTGGTGCTGAAGGTTCCGGTCGGCACCGTCGTGCTCGACGAGGACAAGGAAACCGTTCTCGCCGACCTGACCGAGGTCGGGCAGCGCGCGACGCTGTGCACCGGCGGCGACGGCGGGCGCGGCAACGCGCACTACAAGACCTCCACCAACCGTGCCCCGCGCCGTGCCGATCCCGGTTGGCCGGGCGAGGAGCGCTGGGTCTGGCTGCGCCTGAAGCTGATCGCCGATGCCGGGCTGCTGGGCCTGCCCAATGCCGGCAAGTCGACCTTCCTGGCGGCGGCCTCGGCCGCGCGGCCGAAGATCGCGGATTATCCCTTCACCACGCTGCACCCGCAGCTGGGCGTGGTGCGCCTCAACGCCTCGGAAGAATTCGTGCTGGCCGACATCCCCGGCCTGATCGAGGGTGCCGCGGAAGGCGCCGGCCTCGGCACGCGCTTCCTGGGCCATGTGGAGCGCTGCGCGGTGCTCTTGCACCTGATCGACGGGACGCAAGCCGACCCAGTGGGCGCCTGGCGCACCGTGCGGGCCGAGCTCGAGGAATACGGCGGCGGCCTCATCGACAAGCCCGAGATCGTGGCGCTGAACAAGACCGACGCCATGACGCCGCAGGCGCGCGCCAGCCGCGTCAAGGCGCTGGAGCGTGCCACCGGCAACCCGGTGATGCTGATCAGCGGCGCCACGGGCGACGGCGTGCCGGCCGCGCTGCGCCGCCTGGCCGACGTGATCGCGGAGCAGCGCGAGACCGCGGCGTGAGCGACCTTCGCACCGCGCGCCGCATCGTCGTCAAGGTCGGCTCCGCCCTGGTGGTGGACCCGGCCACCGCCGCCCCGCGCGAGGCGTGGCTGGCATCGGTCGCCGCCGACCTCGCCGCGCTGCGCGCCGGCGGGGCGGAGGTCATCCTGGTCTCGTCGGGCGCCATCGCGCTGGCCCGCCGCGCACTCGGGCTGACGCAACCGCGCCTGCGGCTGGAAGAAAAGCAGGCCGCGGCCGCCGTGGGGCAGATCCGCCTCGCCGGCGCCTGGCAGTCGGCCTTTGCCGCGCACGACATCGCGGCGGCGCAGCTGCTGCTGACGCTGCAGGACAGCGAGGACCGGCGCCGCTACCTCAACGCCCGCGCGACGCTCACCACGCTGCTGACGCTGGGCTGCGTGCCGGTGATCAACGAGAACGACACCGTGGCCACGGCGGAAATCCGTTTCGGCGACAACGACCGCCTCGCCGCCCGCGTGGCCGAGATGGTGCAGGCCGACGCTCTGGTGCTGCTGAGCGACATTGACGGCCTCTACACCGCCGACCCGCGCCGCGACCCGCAGGCCCGCCACCTGCCGGTGATCGAGCGCGTCACCGACGAGATCATGGCCATGGGGGGCGAGCCACCGCCGGGCTATTCCTCCGGCGGCATGCGCACCAAGCTGATCGCGGCGCAGATCGCCACCGGCGCCGGCTGCGCCATGGCCATCGCGCTGGGCACCGCGGAACACCCGCTGCAACGGCTGCTCGACGGCGCGCGCTGCACCTGGTTCCTGCCGGCGCCCGAGGGCCGTTCGGCCCGCAAGCGCTGGATCGCCGGCAGCCTGGCGCCGCAGGGCAGCGTGACCGTGGATGCGGGTGCGGTGCGGGCGCTGCGCAACGGCTCCTCGCTGCTGCCGGCCGGCATCCGCTCGGTGGCCGGCCAGTTCGAGCGCGGCGACGCCGTGGCGGTGCGCGATGAGGCCGGGCACGTGATCGCGCACGGGCTGTCGGCCTACGACGCCGCGGCCACGGGGCGCATCGCCGGGCGGCAGAGCGACGAGATCGAGGCGATCCTGGGCCTGCGCGGCCGCGACGAGGTCATCCACCGCGACGACCTCGTCCTGCTTTAATCCGGGCGGCTGGCGCCGACCGGATAGCAAAGGTTCAGCGCAACCTCCGACGCCCCGAAACGCGGCACCAGGCCGACATGAGGGCGCCCTAAGCGCCCCCGGCCGTGCGTGCCACCCGCCCCTCGATCGGGTAAGCCGGATCGGTGTAGCCCGGGGTCGAGGGATGTCCGGCGGGCACGAGGCCGTCCACCAGGGCCTCGTCCTCGGCCGTGAACTGGTAGTCGAGCGCCCCGAGGTAGTCCGCCCACTGCTCCTCGGTGCGCGGCCCGGCGATGGCCGCGGTGACCAGCCGGTTGTTCAGCACCCAGCGCACCGCGAACTGCCCCGGCGTGATGCCGCGCGCTCTGGCGTGCTCCGCCAGGGTTTCGGCGATCCGCAGGCTTTCCGGCCGCCACTCGGTCTGCATGATGCGGCGATCGGCGCGCGCGGCGCGCGTGCCCTCGGGCGGTGGCGCGTCGGCGCGGTACTTGCCCGTCAGCACGCCGCGCGCCAGCGGGCTGTAGGGCACCACGCCCAGGCCGTAATACTGGCAGGCCGGCAGGTGCTCGACCTCCGGCATTCGGTTCACGGCGTTGTAGTAGGGCTGGCTGACCACCGGCCGCTGGATGCCGAGCTCGTCGCACAGCCGGCAGATCTCGGCGAGGCGCCAGGAGCGGTAGTTCGACACGCCGAAGTAGCGGATCTTGCCCTGTCGCATGAGGTCGCCCATCGCGATCACCGTTTCGCGCAGCGGCGTGTCGTGGTCTTCCTTGTGCAAGTAAAGGATGTCGATCGTCTCGATGCCCAGGCGGCGCAGGCTGCTCTCGGCCTCGGCGAAGCAGCGGCGCCGCGACAGGCCACGCTCGTTGGGTCCCTCACCCATCGGATTGGCGAGCTTGGTGGCCAGCACCCACCAGTCGCGATCCGACGCGATGGCACGGCCGGTGATCCCTTCCGAGCCGCCCTTGCTGTAGGCGTCGGCGGTGTCGATGAAGTTGATGCCGCGCTCGCGTCCCTGCGCCACGATCCGCCGCGCCGTCGCCTCGCCGGTGGTATCGCCGAAGGTCATGGTGCCCAGGCAGATCGGGGAAACCCGCAGGCCGCTGTTGCCCAGTTGCCGGTACTGCATCGCGCCGTCTCCTTGCTTGCTTATCCGCCGTGGCCCGCCTCGTGCCGAGGCCGAGACGTGTCCGGGACCGCACGAGCATGCGCCCCGAGGCGGGACGCTGGAACCGCCGGCCGCTGCCCGTGACCGGGCACGCGGGGTGGTGTCCCGCACGATCGCGTGCGCGCACCCCCGCGCCCCGAAACAGGATGTGGCTGTGATCGTGGGGGGTTTGGCGCTACCATCGGGCGGTCGGTTCGGAGGATAAGGCCGGGATGCGTTTGAGGATGCTCGCGGCCCTGCCCGTTTCCGGGGTCCTGCTGGGGCTGACCGCCGCCTGGGTTCCGGCCGCCCATGCTGACACCGTGACCGCGCTGTGGTGCCGCCCGGCAGCCAGCACGGGCACGAATGCCGACCTGCGGATCGAGATCCGGGGCGACACGGCCACCGTGATCAGCGGCGGCACGCGCATCCTGGCACCCGTCCGGCGCAGCATGGTGGCCTATGTGCTGGCCATGCCCAATGGCGGCAGCATGCGCATCCAGGGCCAGGGCGCGACCACCTGGAAGAGCACCTGGCCCCGTTTCGAGCAGTCCTACAGCTGCCGCAACACGCCCCCTTCGCTGCCCACCGGCGGCGGCGGGAGCTTCAACGGCCAGCCGGGTCTTTCCGCCTCCTCCTCCCTCGGCGGTGCCGGGGGTATGGGGGGCGATCCGCTTTCGGCCCTGACCGGCGGTGCTGGCGCAGGGGCCGGCACGCAGATGGACCCGGCCGCAGCCCAGGCCGCAGCGATGAGCGGCAGCCTGGGTACCAGCCTCGGCGGCGCTGGAGCATCATTGTCCGGAGGAGGACTCTCCGCCGGCGCCGGGTTGGGCGGCGCTGCCGCAGGGGGACTTGGCGCTTCGGGACTTGGCGCTGCGGGTGTCGGCACCTCGGGAGTCGGCGCCTCCGCGCTGGGCGGCGGTGGCGGCGGCAGTGGCGGGTTTCGCCGCTCAGGCTCCTCCAGCTCGAACGGCGACAACGCCGCCGTCGGCTTCGGGGCGGCCGCCAGTTCGGGCGACAGCGACTCCGCCACCGGCTTCAGCTCCGCCACGGGCTTCGGCTCCGTCGCGTCCGGCATGACGGGCGGCATCGGCGATACCTCGTCCGGTGGCACGTCCCTCACCCGAAGTGGCACCCAAGGTGGCACTCAGGGTGGAGCCCAAGGCGGCCTGCAGGGAGCAAGCCAGAATAGCAGCCAGAACGGCGCGCCGGGCGGCAGCCTCGGCAGCGCTTCGGCGGGCGGGATTGGCAGCGGCATGGGCGGCACACAGGGGGCGGGCGACGACGACGCCACGATGAACCCGGTTCTGCCGGGGGCGCAGGTTCCGTTCGGTGGCCAGGCGGTGGACCTCGCGGGGCCGATGGACCCCTTCAGCACCTCGGACTCCAGCCTGACCACCGGCCCGTCCTTTATTCCGTCCCGTTCCGGCTTCGGCCCTTCGGGCGGTTCGAACTTCGGTCCCTATCCCGGCACAACGCCATCGGGCGGGGCCTTCGGGGACTCGTACCAGGGGCAGTCTTCCGTGGGCCCGTATCCGGGCTCCTTCTCGGGCCCGGCAGCCCTGTGGTCTTACGGGTGGTCTTCCAGCCAGACGCAGAACCAGCTCCCGGCCAACGCGCCCCGCACCCGCTACTAGGCGCGCGGCCGGAGGGGTCAGGCGCCCTCGCCGCCCAGGAAGCCGTCCAGGAAGCGGCGGAGCAATCCGCCCAGCTGTTCCACCGCGTAGCCGCCCTCCTGCACGACCGCGGTGGGCAGGCCGAGCGCCGCCACGCGCTCGCCCGCGCGCGCAAAACCCTCCGCCGTAACAGACAGGGCGTTCAGCGGCTCGTGCTCCGAGGCGTCGAAGCCGAGGCTCAACACCAGCGCGGCGGGGGCGAAGCGACGGATGGCCGTGACGGCCTCGTCGATGGCCGACAGCCAGGCCGCGTCGCCGCTGCCCAGCGGCAGCGGGCGGTTGAGGTTGAACCCCTGCCCTGCGCCGGCGCCCCTTTCCCCGGCATGGCCGACATACCAGGGGTAATAGCGGTTCGGATCGCCATGGACGGAGGCGAAGAACACGTCCGGCCTTTCCCAGAAGATGCCCTGCGTGCCGTTGCCGTGGTGGCTGTCGATGTCGAGCACCGCGACCCGCGCGGCGCCACACGCCCGCAGATGCTCGGCAGCGATCGCGGCGTTGTTCATGTAGCAATGGCCGCCGGCACGCAGGGCATAGGCGTGGTGCCCGGGCGGACGGGCCAGGGCGTAGGCATGGCGCCCGGCCGCCGCTTCCCCGGCCGCCGCCAGCGCGCAGGCCGCCGCGGCCTCGGCGGCGGCCCAGGTGTGCGGCCCGATCGGGCAGGCGGTGTCGGCCACGTACCAGCCGACCTGCCCGATGATCGTGCCGGAACGCTCGCACCCTTGCGCCAGCATCTCGGGCGAGGGGTGCATGTTGGGCACCGGTTCCGGCCCGGCGCCCGGCATAGCCTGCCAGGCCTCGAAGGCGCCCCCGAGGAAGTCGAGGTATTCCGCCGGGTGCACGCGCTCCAACGCCGCCCGCTCAGGCGGTGGGGGTGCGGCGATGTCGAGCCCCATGGCGGCGCAGGCGCCGAGCAGCGCCCGGGCGCGGTCGGGCACCTCGAAATGCGGCCGGAGCTGCCCGCGCTGGAGAAAGAACGCCGGCGCGTGGTCGAGCTGCCGCTCATGCCAGAAGACCTTCATGCCGATCGTGCATCCCCTGCGGTGTGCTCACCCCGCCCCGGCCGGGGCGCGGTTGCGGTCGATCATGCGGCCGGGGCGGCGGCACCGGAAGCCCAGGCGGACGGCGCCCGGGATGGGTTCAGGCCGCACGGCGCCTCATGCCATGTGGAAGACGTAACCCTCCTCCACATGGCGGTCTTCGTGGCGTCCGGCGCATGGCCGCTCTACCAGCCCCATGCGCGATAGAGGTCGAAGCCCCTGCGGCCCGGCGTCAGACCACGGCACTCGGCAGCGGCTCACCCGCGAACTGGGCTGCGAGGTTGCGCAGCACGATCCGCCCCATCTCGAGGCGCGTTTCCACCGTGGCGCTGGCCCGGTGCGGCTGCAGCACCACCTGATCCATGCCGAGCAGCGCTTCCGGCACGCGTGGCTCATCGGCGAAGACGTCGAGGCCGGCGCCGCCGAGGCGGCCATCCTGAAGGGCCCGCACCAGCGCGTCCTCGTCCACCACGCTGCCGCGCGCGACGTTCACCAGCACGCCATCGGGTCCCAGCGCCTCGATCACCGCCTCGCTCACCAGCCCGCGCGTCGCGGCGCCACCGGACACGGCGACCACCAGCACGTCGCAGTCCCGCGCCAGCGTCAGCGCATCGGCAACGAAGCGGTAGGGCACGTCGGGCACCGGGTTGCGGTTGTTGTAGCTGATGGGCATGCCGAAGCCTTCGGCCCGGCGCGCCACGGCGCGGCCGATCTGGCCCAGGCCCAGGATGCCGAGGCGAGTGCCGCTGACCTTGCGCGACATGGGCGGCGCGACGCCCCCGCTCCACTGGCCGGAGCGCACGAAGCGGTCGTTCGCCACGGTCTGCCGCAGGGTGGCGAGCACCAGCGCCATGGCCATGTCGGCCACGTCCTCGGTCAGCACGCCGGGCGTGGTGGTGACGCGGATGCCGCGCTCCCGCGCGTAAGACAGGTCCACCGCGTCGGTGCCGATGCCACTGACCGCCACGATCTCGAGCTTCGGCAGCGCTTCCATCAGCGCGCGGGACGCGCCCTTCACGCCGCCCGTCACCACGCCGCGGATGCGCGGACCGACCTCGCGCAGCAGCGCCTGCGCGTCCGCGGCCGCGTAGAGCCGGTGCACCGTGTAGGTGGCGTCGAGCTCCGCCTCGGTCGGCTCCGGCAGGGGTTGGATCATCAGGATCTCGGCGGTCATCGGCTTGCTCCGGAAGATCGGCACGGGTTCGGGCGACGCGGTCCGGATGCCGGCACGCCGGCGGGTCGAACCACCACCGACACCTGGACCGCGTCGCCCCAGGTCGCCGCATAAGGGCCGGGCCCGGCGCCGAGGTCAAACAACGAGGCTCAGGCCGCGGGACACGGAGGGCCGTCCCGCACCGCGGCACCGGCGGGAAGCTGCGCCACCTCCCGCCGCAGGACGTCCAGCACGGCCAGCAGGGCGGGCGTGGCGTCGTCCTCGCGCGTGACGGCGAAGAGCTCGGTGGAAGGCGTATCGGCGTCCAGCACGCGGTAGCGGATGCCGGGCATCCCCAGGCGCCGCGCGGATTCGGGCACGATGGCGAGGCCCAGCCCGGCGCTGACCAGCGGCAGGATCGTGTGGATCTGGCTGATGTGCTGCACGTAGTGCGGCAGCGCCCCGGCCCGGCGCAGCAGGTCCGACACCAGACCGTGGAAGTACTGCCCCTCGGTCGGCGAATACATCACCAGGTCCTGCCCCGTCAGGGCCGCGAGGGGAAAGGCCCCCTCGCCCGCGGCGAAGGGATGCGCCTCGGGCACTGCGAGCAAAAGGGACTCGCGCCAAACGCCCAGCGTCGCCACCCCGCGCGAGTCGAAGGGCGGCCGCGCGAAGCCGAGGTCGATGCGGTGGCTCGCCAGCCCTTCCACCTGCTCGCGCGTCATCATCTCATGCAATGCGAGGTCGATGCCCGGCAGGGCGTGGCGCACGGCTGACACGAAGCGGGGCAGGAAGCCGAAGCTGGTGCCGGCGGTGAAGCCGATGGTGACCGAGCCCGCCTCACCCCGTGCCGCGCGCCGCACCGCCACGGCCGCCCCTTCGGCCATCTGCAGCAGCCGCCGCGCTTCCGACAGGAAGGTCCGCCCGACCGGGGTCAGCCGCACGGAGCGGCTGTTGCGCTCCAGCAGCTGCACGCCGAGTGCCCCTTCCAGCAGCTGCACCTGGCGGCTCAGCGGCGGCTGGGTCATGTGCAGGCGCATCGCCGCGCGGCCGAAATGCAGCTCCTCCGCCACGGCCACGAAGCAGCGCAGCTGGTTCAGCTCGAACATCGATCCAGCTTCCGCATTACTGCATCCAGTTTATGTCTTGGACAGGCATGGATAGCCTATCTAGAAGACTGACCAAAGAGAGGCCAATCTCCGCGGCGGAACGCAGCCCGGCTTCCATCCGGGCGCCACGCCTGAGAAGGCCCGACCGATACGTCGGTCATGGAGGATGTGCGATGCAGTTGACGGGTGAGATGCTGATCGGGGGCGCCGCGGTGCTCGGCCACGATGCCGAGATCCAGGCGATCAACCCCGCCACCGGGGAAACCATGCAGCCGGCCTATCCCGGCGGTGCCGGCGCCGAGGTCGAACGGGCCTGCGCCCTGGCCTGGGAGGCCTTCGACACCTATCGCGCGCTGAGCCTGGAGGAGCGCGCCACCTTCCTCGAAACCGTGGCGGCCGAAATCCTGGAACTGGGCGACGCGCTGGTGGAGCGCGCCTGCGCCGAGAGCGGCCTGCCGCGCGGGCGCATCGAGGGCGAGCGCGGCCGCACCGTCGGCCAGCTGCGCCTGTTTGCCCAGGTGGTGCGCGAAGGCTCCTGGATCGGCGTTCGCATCGACCCCGCCCTGCCCGACCGCAAGCCCATGGCCCGCGTGGACCTGCGCCAGCGCCAGATCCCGCTGGGCCCGGTGGCGGTGTTCGGCGCCTCGAACTTCCCGCTCGCCTTCTCGGTGGCCGGCGGCGACACGGCCTCGGCGCTGGCCGCCGGCTGCCCGGTGGTGGTGAAGGCCCATTCCGCGCATCCCGGCACCTCCGAGATGGTGGGCCGCGCCGTGCAGGCGGCGGTGCGCAAGTGCGGCCTGCCCGAGGGCGTGTTCTCGATGCTGTTCGGCTCCGGCTCCAAGGTTGGGCAGGCGCTGGTGGCGGACCCGCGCATCAAGGCGGTGGGCTTCACCGGCTCGCGCTCCGGCGGCACGGCGCTGATGAAGACGGCGGCCGCGCGTCCCGAGCCGATCCCGGTCTATGCCGAGATGAGCTCGATCAACCCGGTCTTCCTCCTGCCCGCCGCCCTGAACAAGCGCGCCGCGGAGATCGGCAAGAGCTTCGTGGGCTCGCTGACCATGGGCGCCGGGCAGTTCTGCACCAACCCGGGCCTCGTGCTGGCGGTCGAGGGGCCGGATCTCGACGCCTTCCTCGCTTCCGCCCGCACCGCGTTGGAAGCGGCGCCGGCCTCGACCATGCTGACGCCGGGCATCCTCAAGGCCTACCAGGAAGGCGTCGCTCGCCTGAAGGGCCATGCCGACGTGGAGCAGGTGGCCGAGGGCCAGCTCTGCTCCGGCCCGACGCAGGGCCAGGCCGCGCTGTTCGTCACCGACGCCGCGAAGTTCATGGCCGACGTGGCGCTGGAAGAAGAAGTCTTCGGCGCCGCCTCGCTGGTGATCCGCTGTTCCGACGTCGCCACCATGAAGGCCGTGGCCGAGAAGCTGGAAGGCCAGCTCACCGCCACGATCCAGATGGAGGACGGCGACGTCGAGCACGCCCGCGCCCTGCTGCCCACGCTGGAGCGCCGGGTCGGCCGCATCCTGATCAACGGCTACCCCACGGGCGTCGAGGTCAGCCACGCCATGGTGCATGGCGGCCCCTACCCGTCCACGGCGGACGGTCGCTCCACCTCGGTCGGCACGCTGGCGATCCAGCGCTTCCTGCGTCCCGTCTGCTACCAGGACTTCCCCGAGGCGCTGCTGCCCGAGGCGCTGCGCGACAGCAACCCGCTGGGCATCTGGCAGCGCGTCGAGGGCGAGCTGCGCCGGAACTGACGGGCCGCGGGCGGCGGTTCAGGCCGCCGCCCGTCCCACCACCCGCGGGGCGCGGACCCGCGTCAGAAAACCTTTCCCGCCGTTACCCGATGCCGTGCCCGCGGCCTGGAACGGCATGAGCACCACGAAAGATCGAGCGATGTCGCAGTCCGACCCCAACCTGCCTCCTGCCGGCCTGGAGCCGGACAGCGGCGAGAACTCGCCCCAGCCGCGCCGCCGCAACCCGTCCGAGTTCCGCTCGCGCCGCTGGTTCGGCCCGGCCGACCTGCGCTCCTTCGGCCACCGCTCGCGCGCCATGCAGATGGGCTACTCGCCCGAGGAATGGACCGACAAGCCGGTTATCGCGATCATCAACACCTGGTCCGACCTGCAGCCCTGCCACACGCACTTCAAAACGCGCGTCGATGACGTGAAGCGCGGCATCCTGATGGCGGGCGGCTTCCCGGTGGAGCTGCCGGCGCTCTCGCTGAGCGAAAGCTACCTCAAGCCCACCTCCATGCTCTACCGCAACATGCTGGCCATGGAGACGGAGGAGCTCCTGCGCTCCCACCCGATCGACGGCGCGGTGCTGATGGGCGGCTGCGACAAGACCACGCCGGGCCTGCTGCTGGGCGCGACCTCGATGAACATCCCGGCGATCTTCGTGCCGGCAGGCCCGATGCTGCGCGGCAACTGGGGCGGCAAGACGCTGGGCTCGGGCTCCGACAGCTGGAAGTACTGGGACGAGCTGCGCGCGGGCAAGATCACCGACCAGGACTGGCTGGGCGTCGAGGGCGGTATCGCGCGCTCCTATGGCACCTGCATGACCATGGGCACGGCCTCCACCATGACCGCCATCGCGGAATCGGTAGGCATGGTGCTGCCGGGCGGCTCCTCGGTGCTGGCGGCCGATGCCGGCCACATCCGCCTGAGCTCCGAGTCCGGCCGCCGCATCGTCGAGATGGTCTACGAGGACCTGACCCCGCAGAAGATCCAGACGCGCAAGGCCTACGAGAACGCCATCGCGGTGGCCATGGCGATGGGCTGCTCCACCAACGCCATCATCCACCTGATCGCCATGGCGCGCCGCGCCGGCCAGGACATCGGCCTCGACGATTTCGAGCGTTACTCCCGCAAGGTGCCGGTGATCGGCAACGTCCGTCCCTCGGGCAACACCTACCTGATGGAGGACTTCTTCTACGCCGGCGGCATCCGTGGCCTGATGAACAACATCCGCGAGCACCTGCACCTCGACTGCCTCACGGTGACCGGCCGCACGCTGGGTGAAAACATCGAGGGCGCGAAGATCTACAACGACGACGTGATCCGCCCGACCTCGAACCCGATCTACGGCGAGGGCTCGCTCGCGGTGCTCAAGGGCAACCTCGCGCCCGACGGCTGCGTCATCAAGCCCGCCGCGATGGACCAGAAGTTCCTCAAGCACTCCGGCCCGGCCGTGGTGTTCGACGACTACCCTTCCATGAAGAAGGCCGTGGAGGACGAGGATTACCCCTTCACGCCCGACACGGTGATGGTGCTGCGCAATGCCGGCCCGCAGGGCGGGCCGGGCATGCCGGAATGGGGCATGCTGCCGATGCCCAAGAAGCTGCTGAAGATGGGCCTGCGCGACATGATGCGCATGTCGGATGCCCGCATGAGCGGCACGAGCTACGGCGCCTGCGTGCTGCACGTGGCGCCGGAATCCTTCGTCGGCGGCCCGCTGGCGCTGCTGCGCACCGGCGACATCGTCACGGTGGACGTCGAGGCGCGCTCCATCCGCATGGAAATCTCCGACGAGGAGATGGCAGCGCGCCGCGCGGCCTGGAAGGCGCCGGAGCGCCGCTACGAGCGCGGCTACGGCTGGATGTTCTCGAAGCACATCCAGCAGGCCGACCAGGGCTGCGACTTCGACTTCCTGCGCACCGAGTTCGGCGCGCCGGTTTCCGAACCCGTGATCTACTGAGCCGAGAAGAAGCACCCCATGGCGCTCAAGCCCGAGACCCGCGACAAGCTGCGCAAGGTCAGCACCGCGACGCTGGCCAGCACGCTCTACAAGCGCGGCCTGCGCAACCAGTTCATCCAGGACGTGCGTCCGCTGCACCCGCTGACCGACAGCATGGTGGGTGAGGCCTTCACGCTGCGCTACATGCCGGCGCGCGAGGACCTGAACGACATGTCGGTGTTCCGCGACCCGGAGCACCCGCAGCGCAAGGCGGTGGAGATGTGCCCGCCTGGCGCCGTGCTGGTGATGGACAGCCGCAAGGACGCGCGCGCGGCCTCGGCCGGCGGCATCCTGGTGACGCGGCTGATGGCGCGCGGCGTGGCCGGCGTCGTCACCGACGGCGGCTTCCGCGACAGTGCCGAGATCGCGACGCTGGAAATGCCGGCCTTCCACAGCCGCCCTTCCGCGCCGACCAACCTGACGCTGAACCAGGCGATCGACATCAACGTGCCGATCGGCTGCGGCGACGCGCCGGTGTTCCCAGGCGACGTCGTGGTGGGCGACAATGACGGCGTGATCATCCTCCCCGCGCACCTGGCGGACGAGCTCGCCGAAGAGGCCACCGAGATGACGGCCTACGAGGACTTCGTGACCGAACGCGTCCGCGACGGCGCCACCATCCGGGGCCTCTACCCCGCGACCGACCCGAAGAACCTCGAGCTCTTCGCGGAATGGCGCAAGGCGAACAACCGCTAAGGCCCAGGCCCTCGGGGCCGGGGCTTCCGTGATGTGCCACGCCGGGACGCCGGCGTGGCACATTGCGTTTCTGGCCCGCATGATCGGCTTCGACGCCGCGGCGCTGGAGTCGGGCGGCACGCCCTTCTACCAACGCCACCCACCCCCGCGCGGCGCCGTGTCCAGCCCGCAGCCGTCCGCCCCCGCCGGCCCGGGCTACCCCTCCCGCACACCGGACCCTCCGCAGACGCTTCGTTGTCCCCCATCATTGTCCCGAGGCGTAAGAACTCTTTGCAAGCTGCCATGGCAGCGGGCAGGCTGTTCCCATCAACGCGGCACCCTGAGAGTGCCCGGGTGGAGGAAGCGATGGAGTTCCAATCACGGCGGAGCCTGCTACGCGCCGGCATGGGCGCGGGGACGCTCGGGATCCTGGGGGCCGGCGGCCTGACCGGTGCGAGCCGCCCGGCGCTGGCACAGGCGAAAACCCGGCTGCGCTTCATCTGGTGGGGCTCCAAGGAACGCTCCGACCGCAGCTACAAGGCAATGGGCCTCTACACCGCGGCGAACCCCAACGTGCAGGTGGACGGCGAAAGCCTGGGCTGGGGCGACTACTGGCCCAAGCTCGCCACCCAGGTGGTGGGCCGCAACGCGCCCGACCTGATCCAGATGGACTACCGCTACCTCTTCGAGTACGCGCGCCGCGACACGCTGCTGGCGGTGGACCCCTATATCCCGAAGACGCTGGCGATCACCGACTTCGGCAAGGACGCCACCGATGTCGGCCGGGTGAACGGCAAGCTCTACGGCGTGAATTTCGGCGCCAATTCCACCGCCATGCTTTACAGCCGCACGGTGCTGGAAGCCGCCGGGCAGCCGCTGCCCACGCCCGACACGACCTGGGACGACATCGCCAAGCTGGGCGAGGCGATCACCAAGAAGTCCGGCCGCCAGAACTACTACGGCCTGGGCGACGGCGGCGCGCGCGAGCCCCTGCTCGAGGTCTTCCTGCGGCAGCGTGGCAAGGCGCTCTACAAGCCCGACGAGACGCTGGGCTTCGATGCCTCCGACATGGAGGAATGGCTGTCGATGTGGGCCGCGCTGCGCAAGAGCGGCGCCTGCGTTCCGGCCGAGATCGGCGCGCTGAACAAGGACACCATCGAGACCGCCGCCCTGTCGCTGGGCCGGGCGGCGATCGACTTCGCCCATTCCAACCAGCTCGTCGGCTACCAGCAGGTGAACCCGGACAAGCTGGGCATCTCGCTCAACCCCAAGGGCACGGGCGCCAACAACAAGCCCGGGCAGTACCTGAAGCCCTCGATGTTCCTCAGCATCTACGCGCGCTCCCCCCAGGCGGAGGAAGCGGTGAAGCTGATGAACTTCCTGGTCACCGATCCGGAAGCCGGCAAGGCGCTGGGCGTGGAGCGCGGCGTGTCGGTTTCAGCCCGGCAGCGCGCGGCGATCGTGGAAGGGCTGAACGAGCTGGACAAGGCGCAGGTCAGCTACATCGAGTTGGTCAGCGAGGCGGCCGGCCCGATCCCCGCCCCGCCGCCCAAGGGCGCCGGCGAGATCGCCTTCAACCTGCGTCGCACCAACGAGCAGGTGGCCTTCGGCCGGATGACGCCGCGCGTGGCGGCGGAACAGTTCGTGGCGGACGCCAAGGACATCCTGTCGCGCAGCTGAGCGCGGCAGCCCCCGGCAACCATCCGGCGGCCGGGGGAAGGAAGGCTCCTCAGCCCGCCGGGGAGCCTCCAGCCCCAACCGGGGCGATGCGGCGCCAGGTGCTGTGGACATGCTGTTCCAGCACCGCGCCCAGCGCCGGGTCCCTGGCGCGCAGGAGGCGCAGGATCTCCTCGTGCTCGCGGATGGCCTGTGCCCAGACATCCTCGTTGACGCTGCCGAGGTAGCGGGTGCGGTAGAGCTGGTGGTTCAGCCGCTGGTGGATCTCCAGCAGCGTGCGGTTGCGCGCCATCCGCACGATCAGCCCGTGGATGGCCTGGTTGTTGCGGAAATAGCCCTCTCGGTCTCGCTCGGCATGCGCCGCGACCATGCGCGCGTGCAGCCCGGCCAGCGCGTCCAGTTCCTCACCCGTGGCGAGGCGAATGGCCGCCTGCCCGGCCAGCCGTTCCAGCGCCCCCAGCACATCCAGCTTTTCCGCGACCTCGGCCGGCGAGAGCCCGGCGACCACCGCGCCTCGCCCCGGCACCAGCGTCACCAGCCCATCCGCGGCGAGGAGCTTCAGCGCTTCCCGAAACGGCGTGCGCGACACCTGAAGCTGTTCCGCCAGTTCCCGTTCCCGCAGCCGCGTGCCCTCGGGCAGGTCGTCGCGCGTGATGGCGTCGCGCAGCCGCGCCGCGATGCGGCTGGGCAGAGTGTCGCCCCGCAGCGGCTCCGTTTCGGGACGATCCACCCCGCGGTCGGCTTCCGCGGATGGGTCGGGGCGGGCTTGCGAGCTCATCCGGCGCTTTCCCTCAAAGCTTGCAGCGTCATTCGCGACGTTGGTATACCATATTCAGCTTAAAGAGTGCAGCCGGCGAAACACGGCGCGCCGAGGAAGGAAGCAGGGCCATGAACCACGAATTCCTGTTCCGGAAGGAGCTGGGCCGCCCGGTCCGCGTCGTGGTCACGGGCGCGCGGGGCGGCTTCGGGCGGTCGCTGCTGGTGCAGTGCCGGCAGGTTCCGAGCATCACCCTGGCCGCCCTGTGCGACCTCGACACCGCCGGCGTGATGGCGCTGCTGGGCGAGCTGGGCTTCCCCGAAGACGCGGCCCGGATCTGCCGCACGGCGGCGGAGGTGCGCGAAGCCGTGGCGGCCGGCGCGATCGTGGTGACGGCGGAGGCCAACCTCCTGCCCGGGGTTCCGGCCGACATCCTGGTGGAATCCACCGGCCAGCCGGAGGCCAGCGCCCGCTTCGCCCGCGACGCCATCGACCGAGGCCTGCACGTGGCCATGGTCACCAAGGAGACCGACAGCGTCGTGGGGCCGGAGCTGAACCGCCGCGCCGTGGCCAAGGGCCTCGTCTACACCACGGCGGATGGCGACCAGCCCAGCAACCTCGTCGGCCTCGTGACCTGGGCCCGCACCCTGGGCTTCGAGGTGGTCTGCGCCGGCAAGTCCAGCGAGTACGACTACGTCTTCGACGAGCGCCGCGGCACGGTGGACTACACCGGCCAGGTGGTGGAGGCCACGTCACTGCGCGAGCTGTGGGACCTCGGCAGCGACGTGGCGGGCGGCATCGCCCGGCGCAGCGCGGCGCTGAGCGCCCTGCCGCAGAGCGCCACGCCGGACTACTGCGAGATGAACGTGGTGGCGAACTCCACCGGCCTCATCCCCTCGCGCGACGCGCTGAACTACCCGCTCTGCCGCATCAGCGAGTTGGCCGACGTGTTCATCCCGCGCGAGGATGGCGGCATCCTCGACCGCACCAGTGTGGTGGACGTGTTCAACAACATCCGCCGCACCGACGAGGCGAGCTTCGGCGGCGGCGTCTTCGTGATCGTGCGCTGCACCGACGCCCCGGTCTGGGAGATGCTGCGCGAGAAGGGCCACGTCGTCGGCCGCAGCGGCAAGTACGCCTGCATCTATCACCCCTATCACCTGATGGGGCTGGAAACGCCGATGACGCTGCTCTCGGCCGTGCTGCACGGCCGCCCCTCCGGCAGCGACCGGCAGGAGCGCCACGCGGTGATGGTGGCGCGCGCCGAGCGCGACTTCCGCGCGGGCGAAACCCTGCACATGGGCGGCCACCACCACGTCATGACCGACATGACGGCGCTGCTGCTGCCGGCCGTCGAGGCGGTGGGCCTCGCCCCCTTCTACCTGGCCGCCAACAAGGCGCTGCGGCACGACGTGGCCAAGGGCACGCTGCTGCGCGAGGATGCCGTGTCGCTCGACGGTTCCGTGCTGCAAGCGCTGCGCAACGGCGCCGCCTGAAGGAGAAGCCCCATGCCTGACCACAAGCCCCTCCTCGGCTGCGTCGCCGACGACTTCACCGGCGCCACCGACCTCGCCTCCATGCTGGTGCGCAACGGCATGCGCGCCGTGCAGCTGATCGGCGTGCCGGGCGGTGACACGCCCGTGCCCGAGGCCGACGCCATCATCGTGGCGCTGAAGTCGCGCACCAGCCCGGTGGCCGAGGCGGTGGCGCAGAGCACCGCCGCGCTGCGCTGGCTGCGCGAGGCGGGCTGCCAACAGTTCTTCTTCAAGTACTGCTCCACCTTCGACAGCACCGACGAGGGCAATATCGGCCCCGTCGCCGACGCCCTGCTGCGAGAGCTGGGCGACGACTTCGCCCTCGCCTGCCCGGCCTTCCCGGCCAATGGCCGCAGCGTCTACCAGGGGCACCTCTTCGTCGGCACGCGGCTGCTGAACGAGAGCGGGATGGAGCACCACCCGCTGACGCCGATGCGCGACGCCGACCTGGTCCGCGTGCTGGGCCGCCAGACGGAGGGCAAGGTCGGGCTGGTTCCCACCGCCCGTGTCCAGGCGGGCGTGGCCGCCATGCGCGAGGCCATGGCGGCGCTGCGCACCGAGGGGCACCGCTACGCCATCGTGGACGCGGTGTCGGACAGCGACCTGCGGGTGATCGGCGAGGCCGCGGCGGAGCACCGCCTCCTCACCGGCGGCTCGGGCATCGCCATGGGCCTGCCCGAGAACTTCCGCCGGCAAGGGCTGCTTCCGACGCGCGGCGAGGCCGGCGAGCTTCCCGCCGTCGAGGGTCCGGCCGCCGTACTGGCGGGCTCCTGTTCGCGCGCCACGCTGGCGCAGATCGCCGCGGCGCGGGAATCGCTGGAGGTTCTGGAGCTCGACGTCCTGGCCACGCCCGAGGCCGGGGCGCTGACGCAACAGGCGCTGGACTGGGCGGCCACGCGGCTCGCTACCCAGCCGATCGTGATCGCCGCCTCCGCCCCGCCGGAAAAGGTCGCGGCGCTGCAGGAGAAGCTGGGACGCGACGCGGCCGGTGCGCTGGTGGAGGAGGTTCTGGCCGGCGTTGCGGAAGCGCTGGTCGGGCGCGGCGTGCGCCGCCTCGTGGTGGCGGGCGGCGAAACCTCCGGCGCGGTGGTGTCGCGCCTGGGGGTGCGGCAGCTGCGGATCGGGGCGGAGATCGACCCGGGCGTGCCCTGGACCCTGGCCGAGGGGCACGGCGAGGAAATCCTGCTGGCGCTGAAGTCCGGCAATTTCGGCGGCCGCGACTTCTTCCGCGAGGCCTTCCGCAAGCTGCCCTGACGCCCCGCAACCCGGCGCCCTGCTGCCCCGGGGCGCGACGGCCTCCGGCCTCGGGGCCGTCAGGCCAGCGCGAAGCTCACGCCGAGGCGGAAGCGTTCCGCCACGGCGTCGGGCATGGCGACGGGCCCGTAGTAGCGGGCCAACCGCAGGTCACTCGGGGACAGCACCGCGAAGCCGTCGCGCCATTCGCCACGGCTCTCGTGGTCGGGCCAGTCCTCACCGCGCCACATCAGGGGGCGAAGCCCGTCCCCATCCTCGACCCAGTGCCAGCCGCTCCGTTCCGGCGCTGCCGGAACACCATTCCATCGTCCCGACATCGCGTCTCCTCGGGGTTCCGGTACTGCTGCTGCCGCGATGGCCGCAAGCTTTGATCGACGTTCTGCTGATTAATACGTGGAACCCGTGGAGGAGCTATTAAGTAAAGCAGGAAGCCGTCGAAATCATGGCTTCCTGCAGAATGTTTCGATCAGATCGGGCAGACGCCGCTGGCGCACTGCAGGTGTGCCCAGTCCACCGCCTCCTGCACCGTGCCGTCGTTGATGTTCTCCACGATCGCGGCGAACTTCCCGGCGGACACCTCTTCCTCCGGCAGGTACTCGTAGCCCAGTTCGCTGTCAGGGCGGCTGGGCAGGATCGAGCAGCAGCGCACCCGCGGCTGCTCGTCGCGCACGATGGCGCGGAAGCTGTCGAGGTCGTGCTGGTCGGTATAAACCTTCAGCGTGTAGCTGACCTGGTTGCCGCGCTCGGCGCCGATCCAGTAGCGCTCCATCAGGCGCAGCCACTGGTACTGCTCCTCCGGCGTCGCTTCCGGCGCGGTGACGAGGCCGTCGCCCAGGCCCAGCCGCTGCAGCAGCGGCACGGTGGGGAAGCCCACGATGCTCATGCCGGGGAAGGAGCGCAGCTGCCGGATCGGGTAGCCGCGCGCCTCATAATCCGCCAGCAGCGGGTCGGAACCGGTGAGCCAGGCGCCCGTCGCCTCGTCGCGCGTGCCCTTGAACTGCACCCAGCGCAGGTACTGGCGGCGGGCCGGCAGGTGCGCGCCCTCGGTCAGGGCAAACAGCTTCGAGGTGGTGCCGGCGGGCTTCACCGTGGTGACCGTCACCGGATGCACCATGCCGAGCTCGTCGGCATAGGCGATGGACTCCGCCTTGGCCGCCTCGGACAGGCGGTCCAGCATCCCCCAGAAATCGGCGGAACGCTCACTGTCCAGCAGCTCACGGAAGCCGTGGCCGAAGCGCATCCAGGCCCATTCGTGCAACCCGGTGGGGCCGACGCCGATGCGGTTGGTGCGCGCCACTTCCTCACCGTAAAGGGCGTTCATGCGGTTGGCGCGGATCAGGAAACGCACCGCCAGGCGGACGCTGTCCTCAACCCGGCGGTCCCAGGCCTCGGCCACCTCGGCGGGGATGTTGCCGGCCTCCAGCGCGTTGATCTCCACCGGGCAGGCCAGCAGCGGCGCGAAGTCGGCGATCACGCAGTAGCCACCCGTGACGTGCAGCGTGATCTCGCCGCAGGGGTTGGTGGTCACCGGGAAATTGGCCGAGGAGGCACGGCGCGCGGTCTCGGCCAGCAGCCCCGCCGCGTGGTCGACCTGATACCGGTCGGAACGGAAGTCGCGCCCGTCCTCGTGCACCGGCTTCTGCCAGGCGGAGCCGGTGCGGTGGTCCTCCAGCATGTCGCCGTTGATGAAGCCGGGCTCGCCGTTGAGGTAGGCGCAGCGGGTGACTTCCTCGAACACCATGCGGGCGTGCTGGGTCAGGCGGTCGTCCGGCTCGCCGGTGCGCACGCGCTCCCAGAACTCACGGTCCACCATGACGGAGTTGTTGGCGGTCCAAAGGCCGCCCTCGGACTTGGCGCGGATGAAGCGGCCGATACCGGGGTCGCGCCAGCTCTTGGTGGCCATGCGCGCGGCGCGACGGGCGCCGCCCACCTGCACCTCGACCGAGAGGTGGTGGTCCACCAGCAGCGCCTGCTCCCAGGGCTGCAGCGCCTCGCCCGCGGGGTCGCGGTCGCGCGACGGCTCCAGAACGTGGCGGCGGATGTTCATCAGGCCCCGCAGCAGCGACACCGGGCCCGAGGCCGGGCGCCCCTGCATGCCGCGGATCGGGCTGCCGGCCGGGCGAACATCGGACAGGTCGAGCACCAGCACCTCGTCGGCGCGGCCCTCGAAGGCCATGGATTCTAGGATCTCGACCGCCTTGGCCCAGCCTTCGCGGCTGTCGGCGACCTTGTGGATCGTGGCGCCGGCCGGGGCGTCGGCCAGGTCGCGCAGCAGCTCACGGCCGAGGAAGCCGCGCAGTTCGGCCTCCTGGGCGGCGTCGAAGCTCTCCTCGGTGCTGCCCCAGGGCAGCAGGCTCATCTCGATGCCGAAGCGGTGCAGCGCCTGGCGGGTCTCGGGATAGTCCTTGTGCGAGGGCGACAGGTGCAGCACGAGGCGCGGCGCCCGGGCCCAGTCCACCGCCATCAGCTCATCATCGTAGGCGCGGCCGACGCCGGAGCCGTTCAGCAGCAGGTAGAACTCGGCAAAGGAGCTGATCGCGGTGGAGCAGTTGGTGAACACCTCCATGTTGCGCCCCACTTGGTCGCGGTCGCCGTGCTGGAGGTGACGGCCCGAGGTCAGCAGCGCGCCGGTGGCGATGGCGTTGCGAAGGCGCATCTCCTCCAGGGCGCGGGCCTCGGCCGAACCGTGGGTCACCAGCGACATGTTGCCCGCGGCCACGCGGTCGGCCACGCGCCCGAAGGACTCCTCGTCCTCGGGCCGGAACACGGTGCGGCGGCCCACCGCCACGCCCATCCCAACGTCCAGGGCACGCGGCGGCAGCGGGCTGTCGCCGAAGCCGGTGCCCGGGATGGTGTGCTGCACGCTGTCCTGCCGGACTGCGAGGGAGGGGTGGCTGTAGCCGTCCATCGAGTGCTCCTTCTTGTGGGGTGTTCCCGCTGCGAACGATGCCCGGGGCCCTCCAGGGCGGCGCGGCTCGATTCGGTGGAGGAACACCATATATGGTGTCTGGTATCGTCGGTTTCGCTAGATGAAGCCATAGCTCCCCAAACCCGAGCTCGTCATCCTCACAGTTTCCGGAGTCCAAGCGACCCGGAAGACACAGGTTCGATGACCATGCGGAAGCATCATCCGGCAGCGCACTGTTTCCAGCCGAAAGCCGCCGCCGGACCTTCTTCGTTCCCCATCCCGCCCGTCACGGAAGGGTGAATCCGGAGACCCTCAGGGCACTTGGTTGGCGGATGGGATCAGGCGCTCTATAGCCCCCGAAACACCACGAACCGGACCTGTTCTTGCCTCCGACTCCAGACTCAGCGCCGCTGCTCGACATTTCGGGCCTCACCGTCCGATTCGGTGACTTCACCGCCGTCAACGGGCTGAGCCTGACCGTGCGGGCCGGCGAGACCGTGGCGCTGGTGGGCGAGAGCGGCTCGGGCAAGTCGGTCACCTCGCTGGCGGTGACGCGGCTGCTGGACCACGCCGGGGGAAAGATCACCGCCGGGCGCATCGGCTTCCGCGACCGGGCGGGAAAGCTGCGCGACCTTGCGGCCGAAGCACCCGACGCCATGCGGCGCCTGCGCGGCCCCGAGATCGCGATGATCTTTCAGGAGCCGATGACCTCGCTCAACCCGGTGCTCCGCGTCGGCGACCAGATCGCCGAGGCGGTGGAGCTGCACCAGGGCCTGGACCACGCCGCCGCCCGGGCCGAGGCGAAGCGGCTGCTGGAAAAGGTCCGCATCCCGGAAGCCGCGCGGCAGCTCGACCGCTACCCCTTCCAGATGTCGGGCGGCATGCGGCAGCGCGTGATGATCGCCCTGGCCCTGAGCTGCCGTCCCCGGCTGCTGATCGCCGATGAGCCGACCACCGCACTCGACGTCACGGTGCAGGCGCAGGTGCTGCGGCTGATCCGCTCGCTGCAGCAAGAAACCGAACTCGGCATGATCTTCATCACCCATGACATGGGCGTGGTGGCCGAGATCGCCGACCGCGTGGTGGTGATGCGCCGCGGCGAGGCGGTGGAGGAAGGCGACGTCCACCGGATCTTCGCCGCGCCTGAGCATCCTTATACCCAGCGCCTGCTGGCGGCGGTGCCCACCCTGGGCAGCCTGGCCGACCAGCCGCTGCCGGTCCCCTTCCCCACCCCCGGCGCCCCGCCGCCCGCGCCGCAGGACACGGTGGCCAGGCAGGCCGCGCCGATCCTGTCGGTGCGCGACCTCACCACCCGCTTCGACGTTAAGCGCGGGCTGTTCAACCGCGTGGTGGGCCGCATCCACGCGGCCGAGCACGTGAGCTTCGACCTGCGCGCCGGCGAAACGCTCGCCGTGGTGGGCGAGTCCGGCTGCGGCAAGTCCACCACCGGCCGCTCCATCATCCGCCTGGAACAGCCGCGCGGGGGCCAGATCCGCTTCGACGGGGTGGACATGACCACGCTGGACAACGCGCGCGAGGCCCGGCTGCGGCGCGGCGTGCAGTTCGTGTTCCAGGACCCCTTCGCCTCGCTCGACCCGCGCCTGACCGTGGGCTTCTCGGTGGCCGAGCCGATCCACACCCATAAGCTGCTGCGCGGCCGCGCCGTCGAGGACCGGGTGGCGGAGCTGCTGACCCAGGTCGGCCTCGGCCCCGAGCACGCCCGCCGCTACCCGCACGAGATGTCGGGCGGACAGCGCCAGCGCGTGGCCATCGCGCGGGCGCTGGCCTCGCAGCCGCAGGTCATCATCGCCGACGAGGCCGTGGCGGCGCTGGACGTGTCGATCCGCGCCCAGGTGGTGAACCTGCTGATGCGCCTCCAGCGCGAGATGGGGCTGGCCTACCTCTTCATCTCGCACGACATGGCGGTGGTGGAGCGCGTCAGCCACCGCGTCGCCGTGATGTACCTGGGCCAGATCGTGGAGATCGGCCCCCGTCAGGCGGTGATGACCAACCCGCAGCATGCCTATACCCGGCGCCTGCTGGCGGCGGTGCCGGTGCCCGACCCGAGCCGCCGCGGCCATGACCGGGGCTTGGATGACAGCGAGGTGCCGAGCCCGCTGCGCCGCCCCGACGACCTGCCCGAGGTCGCGCCGCTGGTGCAGGTGGGCCTGGATCACTACGTCGCCCGCCATCACGTCGGCGGCCTGTACTAAGATACGGGTGGGACGCGGCACGCCGCGCCCGCCCCTGATCCACCGAGTGGAGGAGGAGACCCCATGACCGACCGCTTCAGCCTCAACCGCCGGGCGCTGCTGGGCGCGCTGGGCGCCACGGGCGCCCTTCCCTGGCTCGCCGGTGCGACGCCGGCCGCCGCCGCCGCCAATGACCTGGTGGTGGGCGTGCCCGACAACCTGACCGGCCTCGATCCGGCCGACGTCAACGACACGCTGTCGCAGTCGGCCTGCCGCCTCATGCTCCAGGGCCTCTACGGCTTCGACAAGGACATGAAGCTGATCCCGGTGCTGGCCGAAAGCTACGAGGCCGACGCGGATGCCAAGGTCTTCACCTTCAAGCTGCGCCAGAACGTCAAGTTCCACGACGGCACGCCCTTCGACGCCGCCGCGGTCAAGGCGAATTTCGAGCGCGTGGCCAACCCCGACAACCGCCTCAAGCGCCAGAGCCTGATCGCCATGCTCGACCGCGTGGACGTGGTGGACCCGCAGACGGCGCGCGTGTTCCTGAAGGAGCCCTTCGGCGCCTTCGTGAACACCATCGCCCACCCGGCCTGCATGATCCTCAGCCCCAAGGCGATCGCGCAGTACGGCAAGGACATCAACCGCAACCCCGTCGGCACCGGCCCTTTCACCTTCGTGAGCTGGAGCGCCGACACGCTGCGCGTGAAGAAGAGCGACGGCTACTGGAAGCCCGGCCTGCCCAAGGTGGACAGCGTCACCTTCCGCTCGGTGCCCGAGAACGGCGCGCGCATCGCCATGCTGCAGACCGGCGAAGCGCAGTTCATCTACCCGCTGCCGCCCGAGATGGCGGCCGTGGTGCAGCGCGCCCCCAATGTCGAGATCGTGGACGCGCCCTCGATCATCGCGCGCTACGTCTCGATGAACTGCATGCAGAAGCCGTTCAACGACGTCCGCGTCCGCCAGGCGCTGAACTACGCCGTGAACAAGGAGGCCTACGCCAAGGTCGTCTACAACGGCTACGCCAAGCCGCTGGACGCACCGATCCCGGCGCAGCTGGGCTTCTACAGCAAGCAGCAGCCCTACCCCTACGACGTGGCGAAGGCCAAGCAGCTGCTGGCCGAGGCCGGCTACGCGAACGGCTTCGAGACGGAGATGTGGGCGCAGAACAACACGCTGGCGCAGCGCGGCATGCAGTTCATGCAGCAGCAGCTGGCTGCGGTGGGCGTGAAGGTCAACGTTTTCCCGCTCGAGAGTGGCGTGTTGCAGGACCGCATCTGGAGCGTGCAGAAGCCCGAGGACGCCAAGATCCAGATGTACTACGGCGGCTGGTCCTCCTCGACCGGCGATGCCGACTGGGGCCTGCGTCCGCTGTTTTGGGGCCAGGGCATGCCGCCCAAGCTCTACAACACCGCCTATTACAGCAACCCCGAGGTCGATAAGGCGCTCGAGGCCGCCATCGCCACGGCCGACACCTCCAAGCGGGAGGACCTGTACAAGCAGGCCCAGGCGCAGATCTGGAAGGACGCGCCCTGGATCTTCCTGGGCGTGGAGGACGTGCTCTCGGCCAAGGCCAAGCGCCTCAGCAACCTGTATCGCATCCCCGATGGCGGGCTGCTGATCGAGGAAGCGGCGTTCTCCTGATGCTCGGCTACGCCCTGCGCCGCCTGCTCGGCGCCGTGCCCGTCCTGGTCGCGGTGTCGATCTTCGTGTTCGCCTTCGTTCGCCTGCTGCCCGGCGATCCGGCGCGGCTGGTGGCCGGGCCGGACGCTTCGGCGCAGGACGTGGAACTGGTGCGGCAGGACCTGGGCCTGGATCGTCCGATCTGGGAACAGTACCTGCGCTACGTGGACAACACGCTGCACGGTGACCTGGGCCGCTCCACCAAGACCCGGGCGCCCGTGATCGACGAGATCGGCGAGCGCTTCATGCCGACCTTCTGGCTGACCGTGGTGGCGATGGTCTGGGCCACCGCCATCGGCGTGCTGATCGGCGTCCTGTCGGGGGTGAAGCGCAACAAGTGGCAGGACCGGGTGGGGATGGTGCTCGCGGTATCGGGCATCTCCTTCCCCTCCTTCTGGCTGGGCCTGCTGCTGATCAACGTCTTCTCGGTGCGCCTCGGCTGGCTGCCCACCGGCGGCTACGGCGACTGGCGGAGCTTTATCATGCCCTCCTTCACGCTGGGCGTGACGGTGGCCGCGATCCTGGCGCGCTTCTCGCGCTCCGCCTACGTCGAGGTCGCCTCCGAGGACTACGTCCGCACCGCCCGCATGAAGGGCGTGCCGGAGCAGCGGGTCGTGTGGCACCATACGCTGCGCAACGCGCTGATCCCGGTGATCACCATGACGGGGCTGGAGTTCGGCACCTTGCTGGGCGGCGCCATCGTGATCGAAACGGTGTTCGCCTGGCCCGGCCTCGGGCGCCTGCTGGTGGAGTCCGTGAGCTACCGCGACTACCCCGTGATTCAGGCACTGATCCTGCTCTTCGCGCTGGAGTTCGTCCTCATCAACCTGGTGGTGGACCAGCTCTACGCCGTCGTGAACCCGGAGATCCGCCTGCGATGAGCGACGCGCCCCTCGACGACATCGCCGGCACCGGCACGGCCGCGCCGATCGAGATCCAGTCCCCGCTGGGCGAGTTCTGGCGCCGCTTTCTGCGCCAGCGCACCGCCGTGGTGGCCGGCATCATCATCCTGCTGGTGGTGATCGCCGCCGTGGCGGCGCCGCTGATCGCGCCCTACGACCCGGCGACACCCGACTACGAGAACATCCTGTCCGGTCCCTCCAGCCTCCACTGGGCGGGCACCGATGCCTATGGGCGCGACATCTTCAGCCGCATCATCTGGGGCGCGCAGATCTCGCTCTCGGTGGGTTTCCTGTCGGTGGTGCTCGGCGCCGTGTTCGGCGTGACGCTGGGCCTGGTCAGCGGCTTCTTCGGTGGCTGGGTGGATACCCTCATCATGCGGCTCTGCGACGTGCTGCTGGCCTTTCCCGGCATCCTGCTGGCGATCGCCGTGGTGGCGCTGCTGGGGCCGGGCGTGGCCAACGTGATCTACGCCGTCGCGGTGTTTTCCGTGCCGATCTACGCCCGCGTGGTGCGCGGCAGCACGCTCGCGCTCAAGCACACGCTCTATGTCCAGGCGGCCCGCTCGATCGGCGTGAAGCGCCTGCCGCTGATCCTGCGCCACATCCTGCCCGGCACGCTGCCCGGCGTGATCGTCACCACCTCGCTGCGCATCGGCACCGCGATCCTGGTGGCAGCCGGCCTCAGCTTCCTGGGCCTGGGCGCGCAGCCGCCCTCGCCGGAATGGGGTGCGATGCTGGCGGACGGGCGCTCCTACCTGGGCGTGGCGGATCACCTGACCTTCTTCCCAGGCCTCGCGATCTTCCTGACCGTCCTCGCCTTCAACGTACTGGGCGATGGCTTGCGCGACGCGCTGGACCAGAAGCTGCGCTGATGCGGGCGCGCGACCTCGGCCTGGGCTGCGGCACGCTGCCGCCCGGGCCACGCAACGCGATCACCGACGTGCCCGGTCTCCGCGTCGGGCACCGGACCCTCGTCCACGGCGACGACATCCGCACCGGCGTCACTGCGATCATCCCGCACACCGGCCGGATGTTTCGCGAGAAGCTGCCGGCCGGCGTCGCCGTCATCAACGGCTTCGGCAAGAGCGTCGGCCTCGTGCAGGTCGAGGAACTGGGCGAGATCGAGACGCCGATCCTGCTCACCAACACCTTCGGCGTCGCGGCCTGCACCGAGGCGCTGATCCGTCACGCCGTGGCCGAGGAACCGCGCATCGGCCGCCGCACCTCCACCGTCAACGCCCTGGTGATGGAGTGCAACGACGGCCACCTGAACGACATCCAGGCCCTCGCCGTCACGCCCGAGGACGCCGTCGCCGCCATCGCCGCGGCGGGCGAGGACTTCGCGAGCGGCGCGGTGGGCGCCGGCACCGGCATGAGCAGCTTCGGCCTCAAGGGCGGCGTCGGCACGGCCTCGCGCCGGGTCGCGCTGGACGGGCAGGACTTCCACCTGGGCGCGCTGGTGCTCGCCAATTTCGGACGCGCCGGCGACCTGCGCCTGCCCGACGGCCGCCGCATCGACCCGCGCGAACCCGTCGAGACCGAGAAGGGCTCGGTGATCGTGGTGCTCGCCACCGACGTGCCGCTCGACGCGCGGCAGCTGCGGCGCGTGGCCACGCGCGGCGGCGCCGGCATCGCCTGGACCGGCTCCTTCTGGGGCCATGGCAGCGGCGACATCATGCTGGCTTTCTCCACCGCCGACCGCATCCCGCACGCGCCCGACGCCGCGATCCTCCCCCGCCGCGCCCTGGCGGAAGGGAAGATCGACGCGCTGTTCCACGCGGCCGCCGAGGCGACGCAGGAAGCCGTGCTCGACGCCCTCGCGGCGGCGGAGCCGGTCACAGGTTTCCGCGGCCATAGCCGCCGCGCGCTCCGGGAGTTCCTCGCGTGAAGGTCTACATCTCCGTCGACATCGAGGGCGTGGCCGGCGTCGTGTCCCCGCTGCAGGGCACCCCCGGCAACGCGGAGTACGAGCGCGCCCGACGGCTGATGACGGCGGAAGCCAATGCCGCGATCGAGGGTGCCTTCGCCGGCGGCGCCACCGAGGTCCTGGTCAATGACGGCCACGGCCCGATGACCAACCTCATTCCCGAGCTGCTGGACCCGCGCGCCGAGGTAATCCTGGGCAAGCCCAAGCCGATGAACATGTGCGCCGGTTTGTCGGCTGAGCACGATGCGATGTTCTGCATCGGCTACCACACCGCGGCCGGGCGGCACGGCGTGCTGGCGCATACGGTGAACGGCTTCGCCTTTCGCGAGATCCGCGTGAACGGCATCCCCTGCGCCGAGGCCACACTGAACGGCGCCTATGCCGGCAGCCTCGGCGTGCCGGTGGTGCTGCTGTCGGGCGACGACCTGACCGCGGCCGAATGCGGCGCGCACTTCCCCGGCGCGCGGCTGGTGGTGACCAAGCAGGCGCTCGGCGCCCGCGCGGCGCGCGCCATCTCCCCCGCCCTGGCCTGCGAGCGCATCCGCGAGGCCGCCACCGCCGCGCTGCGCGACATGGACGGCGTGGCGCCCTTCACGGTCGAAGGTCCCTACGTGCTGGAGGTCGCCTTCAACAACCCGGCGATGGCCGACCTCGCCGCCATCATCCCGGTGGCGGAGCGGCGCGACCCGGTGACGGTGTCCTTCCCCGCCGCGACGATGGGCGAGGTGCTCGGCTGGGTGAACACGCTCTCGGCGCTGTCGTCCTTTCTGCGCTGAGGCGGTCGCCTGCCACTGGCGCCGTTCAGCGCCAGCAGAGCAGCGCGTCGAGCAGCGACAGCACGCTTCCCAGCGCTACGAACAGAGCGCCGATGGGGATCAGGAACAGGCCCACCACGTAGCGCAGCGTGGCGACGCCGTAGCCGATCAGCAACCAGCCGAAGTCGCGCGTTTCGCGGCCGCCGTAGCAGGAAGGGCGGCGGGACGGCTCGGCCTGCGCCAACGCAGCGGCGGCTTCGGCCTGGCCTGGGCCCGCCGGCCGAAGGGCGCAGAGCAGAACAGCCGGAAAGGGCACGCGGTCAGGCACCTGCGCCGAAGCGGAGCCGGGCCCGGCGCACAGCAGCGCCAGCAGCAGCCCCCACGAACAGCAGGGCCGGGCGCGTCGTCCCCGCAACAGGCGATACGGGCCTGACCGGATGGCGGGATCCTTCCGGAACGCAGGGATTGCGGCAGCGAGCCACGCAACAACTGGATGGATATTCAGGATCCCCTGAGGCCCGGCAAACCGGATCAGCGCACTGCGATACCGGATCGGGGGAGAAGGGAGGAAGGTGCCCAGGGGCGGAATCGAACCACCGACACTGCGATTTTCAGTCGCATGCTCTACCAACTGAGCTACCTGGGCACAGGCGCCGCTTGGCGTGGCGGCCATGTAGCGCAGCCCCTGGGGGCTGTCCAGAGCCCCATGGCCTGATCATCGCCTCCCCTGCGATCGTTCCGGCTTACGCCGCCGAACCCCCATCGGACGCTCCCTGCCCCGGGCATCCCGGCACCGGCCCACCCGCTGCATGCGCCCCCCAACGTCGCATCGGCTCCTCGCACCACCTCCTCACCGCCCTGTCCCGCTGGACAGAAGCAGCCCGCCGGCCCAAGCCTGATCCCCGATGGTGTGAGCGGCAGCGTTCCGCCACAGCCACCGGGCCGGGCTCGCCGCCGGCCTTACAGCAGGAGTTCACCGCCTTGGCACGAGCAGGTCGACCCGTGACGACAGCCCAGGCCGATGCCTGACGCGGAGGCAGCCGCCCCGCCGGCCACCGATCTCCTCACGGACCGGCTGATGCTCGCACCGCCTCCGGCGGTGGAGACAGCGCCGCTGCTGGCGGTGCTGCGCCGGCACTGGGGGCTGGACGGCATCCTCACGCCCCTGAGCGGCGAGCGCGACCGCAACTTCCGCCTTCTCCCGCCCGCGGGCGCGCCGCTGCTGGTCAAGCTCGCGCACCCGGACGAGGACCCGGCCATCACCGACTTCCAGAACGCCGCGCTGCTGCACCTAGAACAGGCCGCGCCCGACCTGCCGCTGCCCCGCCTCCTGCGCCCCCGCGACGGCGGCACGACTCTGCCGCACCCGGCCACGGACGGGCGCCCCTGCCTGCTGCGCGTGCTGAGCTTCCTGCCCGGCCAGCCGATGACGGCGGCGTTGGAAACCGCCCAGGCGCGGGCGCTGGGCACCCTCGCCGCCCGTCTGGACCACGGTCTGGCCGGGTTCCGCCACCCCGCCGACCGCCGCCGCCTGCTGTGGGACCTGCGCGAGGCGCCCGGGCTGCGCGACCTGCTGCCGGAGGTGACGGAGCCCGCGCTGCGCGACCTGGCGGCCGCCGCGGTGGAGCGCTTCTCCACCCTCGGCGCCCCGGCGCTGCGCGCCCTGCCGGCCCAGGTGATCCACAACGACCTCAACCCGCACAACATCCTGGTGGCCGAGGACGATCCCGCGCGCCTCGCCGGCATCATCGACTTCGGCGACATGGTCCGCGCCCCGCCCATCCAGGAGGTCGCGACCGCCTGCGCCTATCTCGTGCGCCCTGGCGCAGCGCCGCTGCGTGGCCCCGCCGCCTTCCTGGCCGGCTACCGCGCCGTGCGCCCCGTGCCGGAGGAAGAGGCCGCGCTGCTGCCGGTGCTGATCGCCACCCGCATGGCCATGACCGTGCTGATCGCCCACTGGCGCGCCGCCCGGCAGCCGGAAAACGCGCCCTACATCCTGCGCAACATGCCCGGCGCCCGCACGGGTCTGGCCGCGCTGGCCGATCTCGCGACACCCTTCCTGCCGGTGGAAAGCTGAACCGCCATGACCGACGCCACATCCTCCAGCCCCCATGGCGCCACCACGGAGCCCCGCGGCATGGCGATGATCAACGCCTTCGATCCCGCCCGCGCCACCGCGCTGACGCCGCACGAGCAAACCATGGTGGCGCGCCGCCGGCGCCTGCTGGGCCCCGCCTACCGGCTGTTCTACGAACACCCCGTCCACCTCGTTCGCGGCGAGGGCGCCTGGCTGTTCGACGCGGCGGGCGAGCGCTACCTCGACTGCTACAACAACGTCGCCTCGCTGGGTCATGCGCACCCGAGCGTGGTGGAGGCGATCGCCACCCAGGCCCGGCAGCTCAACACCCACACGCGCTACCTGCACGACACCGTGCTGGACTATGCCGAGGCGCTGCTGGCGAGTTTCCCCGCGGCGCTGGGGCCGGATGCGGGTCAGGTGATGTTCACCTGCACCGGTTCCGAGGCCAACGACCTCGCGCTGCGCATCGCCCGCGCCCACACGGGCGGCGAGGGCGTGGTGATCACCTCGCTCGCCTATCACGGCGTCACCAGCGCCCTGGCCGAGCTTTCGCCCTCGCTGGGCGAAGGCGTGCCGCTGGGCCGGCACGTCGCCACCGTCGCCCCGCCCGACCTGTATCGCCGCGGCCCCGACATGCCCGCGCGCTTCGCGGCCGACATCGCCGCCGCTTTCGCGGGGCTCGCCCGGCACGGCATCCGCCCCTGCGCGCTGCTGGTGGATACGATGTTCACCTCGGACGGCGTGTTTCCCGACCCCGCCGGCTTCCTGCGAGAAGCGGCCGCCGCGGCGCGCGCGGCCGGCGCCCTGTTCATCGCCGACGAGGTCCAGCCGGGCTTCGGCCGCACCGGCACCATGTGGGGCTTCGCGCGGCACGGGGTGGAGCCCGACATCGTCACCATGGGCAAGCCGATGGGCAACGGCCACCCGGTCGCGGGGCTGGTGGCGCAGGCCGCCGTGTTGGAACGCTTCGCCGCCACGGCGCGCTACTTCAACACCTTTGGCGGCAATCCCGTCTCCGCCGCGGCCGGGCTGGCCGTGCTGCGCGTGCTGGCCGAGGAAGCGCTGCCCGACAATGCCGCGGCGGTGGGGACCTTCCTGGCCGAAGGGCTGCGCGACCTCGCGGGCCGGCACGCCCTGATCGGCGACGTGCGGGGCGCCGGCCTCTCGATCGGGGTCGAGCTGGTACGCGACCGCGCCACGCGCGATCCCGCCACCGCCGCCACGACGCGCATCGTCAACGCCCTGCGCCAGCGCCGGGTGCTGATCAGCGCCTCGGGCCCCGGCGCCAACATCCTCAAGATCCGCCCGCCGCTCTGCCTCAGCCGCGCCCAGGCGGAGATGTTCCTGGATGCGCTCGACGCCGTTCTGCGGGAGGCCAGCGCTGCGGACTGAGCGCGGCGGGCGGGATCTCCGCCGCCGGCAGCAGATTTGGGCCCAGCGTCACGCCGCCGGCCCGAACGCCGTCACCGAAGCGGGCGGCCGGGCCATGGTGCGCAGCCCTCCAGAAGCCGCGCGGCGGCGTCCCCGGCCCAGGTCAGGCGGCTTGGCCGACCGGGGCGGCCAGCAGCTCCCGCAGCGCCTCGCCCGACATCGGGCGGGCAAAGAAGTAGCCCTGCACCTCCTCGCAGCCCTGTGCCAGCAGCAGGGCCGCCTGTTCCCGCAGCTCCACGCCCTCGGCATTGGCGCGCACGCCCAGCGCCCGGCTCATGCCCACCACGGCGCTGACGATGGCGCCGGCATTGGGATCCTGGCCGAGGTTGCGCACGAAGGAGCGGTCGATCTTCACCTTGTCGAAGGGGAACTTCTGCAGGTAGCCGAGCGAGGAATACCCCGTGCCGAAATCGTCCATCGCGATCTTCACGCCCAGCCGCCGCAGGCGCTCCAGCGTCGCCAGGGTTTCCTCGGTGTCGTTGAGCAGCACGCCCTCGGTGATCTCCAGCTCCAGTCGGCTGGCCGGCAGTCCGCTGTGCTCGAGGGCCGCGGTGACGCATTCGCACAGGCCAGGCTGACGGAACTGCACCGGTGACACGTTGACCGCCACGCCCATCGGCTCTGGCCAGGTCGCCGCCTGCCGACAGGCCTCGTGGATCGCCCAGGCGCCGATCTGCCCGATCAGCCCGGTTTCCTCGGCGATCCCGATGAACTGGTCCGGCGGCACGTTGCCGACGCCCGGGCGTTCCCAGCGCAGCAGGGCCTCGGCGCCGATGATCCGCTCGTCCTCCAGGTTGATCTGCGGCTGGAAGGCGAGTCGGAAGCCGCCGCTGGCCAAGGCGTTGCGCAGGTCCACCTCCAGCGCGCGCCGCTCCTGCAGCCGCTGGTTCATCTCGGGCGCGAAGAAGCAGTAGCCGCCGCGCCCGGCCTCTTTGGCCTGGTAGAGCGCGAGGTCGGCATTGCGCATCAGCTGCGCCGGGTCGCAGAGGGCGCCCGGCGCCGTCATCGCGATGCCCACGCTGACCCCCACGCTGGCCTGCCCGCCGGCGAGCGCGAAGGGCTCCTCCAGCGCCGCGATCAATCGACGCGCCAGGGCGTCGGCGCTTTCGGGTTGGCGGGCGCGCAGCTGGATCACCGCGAACTCGTCGCCGCCCAGCCGCGCCAGCGTGTCGCTTTCGCGCAGGCAGGCCGACAGCCGCGCCGTCACGCCCAGCAGCAGCTCGTCGCCCGCGGCGTGGCCCAGCGTGTCGTTGACCTCCTTGAAACGGTCGAGGTCAAGGCAGAGCACCGCGGTGACGTCGTTGTCGCGCCGCCCCTGCGCCAGCCCCTGCGTCAGCCGGTCCGCGAAGAGGCCTCGGTTGGGCAGGCCGGTGAGCAGGTCGTGCGCGGCGAGGTAGCTCGCCCGGCGGATCGCCTCATCCAGCAGGCGCAGCGGCACCACGCGCAGCACGATGAAGATCAGCGCCGCCAGCGAGCCGGAACACAGCGCCACCGCCAGCGTCATCAGCAGCGCGTGGCGCAGGCTGCGCGCCGTTTCGGTGCTGCCGACCTTCTGGCCGTCCACCATCACCGGCTCGCTATAGGTGGCGAGTGGCCAGGCGAGCCCCACCGCCGGGATCGATTCGAGAACCAGGCGACCCCCGGCGTCGAAGACGCGCCGCCGCTCCCCCGAGGCCCGCCCCTGCTCGGGCGCCCGCACCCGCACGCCGTCGAACTCCCAGAAAGCGGGGTTGGAGTGCGACAGCGCCGCGATCTCGAGCGCGTGCAGCGTGGCGCTCGCTTCCAGGGCCCCCAGCACGCGGTAGCGCGCGGCGGCGAAGAAGCCCGCCGGCAGCGCCAGCGCGAAGAGCAGCGCCGCCAGGGCCGAGAGACCGGTGACGGTGCGGGCCACCGCGGTGCGCGAGGCCTCCGAGGGCGGGGCGGCGACCGCGGCGCGCGACCCGGCCTCCGACCGCGGGCGGACAGCCTCCATGAAGCCGGCAAAGGCCGGCAACAGGATCGGCAGGGAGATTTTCCGTGTCACGCCACCGCTCTACGCCGCTCCTGGCAAACAAATCCTCAACGCGCCGACGCGGCCCGCGAAAGTTTCCCGCCACCGGTGCGCACATGTTTGCGATTTTTTCAGAGGCGCAATGGGACAAGCCGCCCGTCACGGCGCGGTGCCGTGGCGGTGATGCCCCGCCGACACGCCGGCCGGCGCACGCCCGAACATCTCGCCGCATGAGGATGCCCATCGCTTGCCCAGGCCGGTTCCCGAGCGCCCGAGGCGCACAGCGAGCCGCCGGCTGCCCGCCGGCCGGCGCCGGCTGCTGGCGCTGGCGGTGGCGATCACCCTGTTGCCGGGGCGCGAGGCAGGGGCTGCGGACACCACGCCGCGCGACCTGCAGCTGATCGGCCAGGTCCTGGGCTTCTTGGAGCACCCGCCCACCGGCGCGGTCGAGGTCGGGCTCCTTTACGCCCCCGCCGCGCGGGTCGAGGCCGAACAGCTCGCCCAACGATTCGGCGACGGCGTGCGGGCCGGCGGCGTGACGCTGCGCCCGCGACTGCTGCCGGTGGCGGAGATCGGCACCGCCGCGCCGCGCGTCCTGCTGCTGACCAACTCCGCGCTGCCGGAGGCCGCCGCCGTCGCGCGGGCGGTGGCCGGGCGCGGCATCATGACCGTTTCGCCCGACCCGGCGCTGATCGACGGCGGCCTCGCGGTGCTGGCGGTGCGAAGCAGCCCACGGGTGGAAATCCTGGTCAGCCGCGCCGCCGCCCAATCCGCCGGCCTCAGCTTCGCCGGCGCCTTCCGCATGATGATCCAGGAGCGCTGAGGCCATGGCCGGCACGCGCCTTTTCCACCCGACGCGCCTGGCATTGCTGCTGGGCCTCGCCATGACGGGCGGCCCCGCGCTCGCGGAGGACTTCGACCGCGCGGCGCTGGAAGCGCTGTTCGGGGAACCCGTGACCACCAGCGCCGCGGGCAAGCCGCAGCGCGCCTCCGACGTGCCGGTGGGCATGGACATCATCACCGCCGAGCAGATCAAGCGATCCGGCGCCCGCGACATCCCCGAGGTGCTGGCGCGCTTCACCTCGCTCGACGTGCAGCAGTACAACGCCACCGACTACAACGTGACGGCGCGCGGCTACGCGGCGCCCAACACGCCGCGCATGCTGGTGCTGGTGAACGGCCGGCAGGTGTACCGCGACGACTACGGCCGCGTGTCGTGGCAGAGCATCCCCGTGCAGCTGGGCGAGATCCGGCAGATCGAGGTGGTGCGCGGGCCGAACAGCGCGCTGTTCGGCTTCAACGCCGGCGCCGGCGTGGTCAACATCATCACCTTCGACCCGGCCTACGACCGCGTGAACAACGTCACGGTGCGGGCGGGCCAGGGCGAGTACCGCGAGGTTTCGGGCGTGGCCTCCGCGCCGCTGGGCGAGGGCTCGGGCCTGCGCCTGTCGGCGGGGCTGCGCGAACAGCAGGCCTGGCAGCAGGGCTACGGTCCCCTCGACGAACTGCTCGGCGCCAACCGCGACCCGCATCACGGGCAGGTGGCGGGCGAGGCGGTGTTCCGCGTACGCGACGGCGTGCGGGCCAGCATCGACGCGAGCTACTCGCGCTCCGTCGATGGGGAGCTGCAGCTGCCCGGCATCTTTCTGCCCTGGGACCTCACGACCTGGAGCGTACGCGGGCGCGTGACGGCGGACACGGCGGCGGGCATCGTCGAAGCCTCGGTGTACCACAACGCGCTCGACGTCGGGCTGGGCGGCGTGCCCACCAACCGCCAGGGCGTGACGGTGGTGCAGCTGAGCGACACGGTGAAGCTCGGCGCCTCGCACACGCTGCGCCCCTTCGCCGAGTACCGGCGCAACGACATCAAGGGCACTGGCGGCGGCGCGACCGGCATCCTGTCGGTGCCCGACACCAGCACCGCCTTCGACGTTGCGGCCGGCGGGCTGATGTGGAACTGGGTGATCCGGCCCGACCTCGAATGGACCGCGGCGGCGCGCTACGACCACCTCTGGTACGGGGCCCGGGGCTACGACGCGCTGCTGAACAGCCCCTACGACGACCGCGACTACCGCCGCCGCTGGGAAACCCTGTCGTGGAACCTGGGGCTGGTGTGGAAGGCCACCGAGGTGGACAGCCTGCGCGCCGCGGCGGCGCGCGGCGTGGTGACGCCCAGCGACTACGACCTCAGCGCCATCAGCCCGGTGCCTCTGCTGGGCCTGACGGTGCTGGGCAACCCGGCCCTGAAGCCCACCACGGTGGACAACTACGAGCTGGAATACCGCCGCCGCCTCGACGCGATCGACGGCCGCTTCGGGATCACCGGCTTCTTCCAGATCAACCGCGGCATCAACACCTCGCTCGGCGCCTTTCCGGGCTTCTCGCCGGCGCAGGGCGTGCTGCTCTCGCCCTACAGCATCGGCTCCTCGCACGCCTACGGGACGGAGCTGTCGCTGAGCGGGCAGTTCCGCGGCGGCTTCGACTGGGGCACCGAGTACCGGCTGGCCGTGGTGGAGGAAGCGCAGGCCCCGAGCTACGCCGACTTCGCCCGTGCCTCGCCGCGCCACCTGGTGTCGGCGCGGCTGGGGTGGGAGCGCGAGGCGCTGCGCCTCGACCTTTACGCCCGCTACAGCACGGAGATGCGCGGCTACCGCGTCACCGGCACCGGCATCGTGCCGGTCTCTGTGGGCGACTACGCCTCGCTGGCGGCCCGCGCCGGGTACCGCCTGACCGAGCAGCTGACCCTGGCGGTCGAGGGGTCGAGCCTTCTGCACGAGCGGCAGCGCCAGAGCATCGGCGCCGAGGCGGAGCGGCGGGTCTTCGTGTCGCTGCGGGCGGACTTCTGAACGAGGCCCGCCCCGCCAGTTCCGGCTTCGCCGCGCCGGCCGCACCGTGCCAGCCCCGTCGGGTTCGCCCCGTCACGCTGGTCCGTCAAGCTGGCCCGTCACGCTGGCCTCTGCGCTGGCTCCGTCGCGCCGAACCGTGGGTCGGCGTCGCACCGCTCCCGTGAGCGGCGGGGCCCTCAGTCCTCGGGCTCTTCCTCGCCAAGGCTCTCGCCCGGGATGCTGTAGCGGCCGGTGAGCCAGTGGCTCAGGTCGATCTGCCGGCAGCGGGCCGAGCAGAAGGGGCGCTGTTCCGGGATGGCGGGCCGGCCGCAGATCGGACAGGAGGGGGCGGTGGTCTTGCCGCCCCACGCGCCGGGGCGCGGGATCTGCGGGATGGCGGCCTCGCCGGAACCCGGTGCGGGCTTCTTCGCGTCAGGCATCCTCGATCACCTCCTCGCCGGGCAACAGGGCCGGGTCCGGGCGCAGCGCCAGCGCCCGGGCGGTCCAGCGCCGGTATTCCTCCAACGTGCCGTCCAGCGCCTCCGTCGCGCGCAGCACGGCGGGATGGGCGCGCAGCGCCAGCGCGGCACCGGGCCGGGACTCGGCCTCACGCAGGGCTCGACGCAGGGCCGCGAGGCCGTGGCTCAGCGGCGTGGGCGGCAGGCCAAGGACCTCGTGCAGCGGCGGGTGGACGCGGGTCCGTACCGTCTCGATCAGGCCCAGCGCCGTGGTGCCCAGGATGCGCAGGAGGCGGTCGCCGCCCGCGGCGGATTTCAGCGCCGGAACGAACTCCGCCCGCGCCGCCGGCGCCAGCCCCGCGAGGTCGATCAGGATCGGCCCGGCCAGCTGGCGCAGCCGGATCTGCCGCGCCGCCTCACGCAGCGCGGCCTCGTTGACCCGCCGCTGCGCGCCGCGGTCGCGGGTGGCGGCGCCGGTGTCCACGTCGATCGCCACCAGCGCCGGGGTGGGATGGATCAGCAGCCGGCCGCCGCCTTCCAGCGGCACCTCGTGGCCGAGCAGGCGCTCGATCGCGGCCTCGACCGCGTCCTCGAACAGCGTGCCGCGCCGGGCGAGCGTGACGCGGTCCCCCAGGCCGGCGGCGCGCAGGGTGGCGGCCGTTTCAGGGTCGTCGGTGCGGATCGCGGCGGCGGGATGGCTGGCCGCCAGCCGCTCCACCGCCGGGGGACCGCGGCGCAGGCGGCGCGGCGGCCCTTCCGCGGCCACGTCGCGCGGCACCTTGCGGTCGAGGCGCGGCCCCTTCCCGCCCTGGGCGGCGCGCAGGATGCGCACCACCGCCGCCTGGCCTTCCGACAGCCCCTCGCCGCCCTGGTTGTCGGGCAGGAAGCCGCTTTCCTCGCCGGCCAGGGTCACGAAGATGCCCGACAGTGCCGGAACCCGCGCGCCCACGCGCCCGAGATGCAGGTCGCCCACGCCATCAGGCCGCGCCGGCCGTTCCACCGCGAAGTCCTCCAGCATGTCGCCGCGCAGCAGCGCCGTGCGGCGCTCACCGGGCGAGGCCGAGTGGAGGATCAGGAAAGGCTGGCCGCCCGCCGCCACGGTCAGGGCCGCAGCCAGCCGAGACCGCGCAGCAGCTGCGCCGTTTCGAACAGCGGCAGCCCCACCACGTTGGAGTGGCTGCCCGACAGGAAACGCACGAAGCTTTCGGCCCGGCCCTGGATCGAATAGCCGCCGGCGCAGCCGCGCCACTCAGGCCCCGCCACGTAATCCTCGATCTGGGCCGGGGTGAGCTGCACGAAGCTGAGGATGGTGGTCACCAGCCGCTCCCGCCGCGTGCCGTCGGGCGCCACGACGCAGACGCCGGTGGACACGCGGTGGCGGCGGCCGGACAGCATCTGCAGGAAGCGGCGCGCCTCCGCGGCATCGGCGGGCTTGCCCAGGGCGCGGCGGCCGGCGCCGACCACCGTGTCGGCCGCCAGCACCAACGCCCCCGGGGCGAGCGCCGCCACGGCCGCGGCCTTTTCGCGCGCCAGGCGCGCGGCCAGCAGGCGCGGCAGCTCGTCCTTCGCGGGGGTTTCGTCGATCTCGGCCGGCACGACGCGGTCGGGCACGATGCCCAGCCGCGCCAGGAGGTCGAGGCGGCGCGGGCTGGCGCTGGCCAGCACCAGCGGCGGGCGGGCGTCGGGAGGGGAAGCGGTCAAGGCATGATTCCGGGGGCAGGGTTCCGGGTTGGGGTTCCGGCCGCGGGGCGCCGGACGGTCGCGGCAGGCGTTGCGGAGGCGGTTCCCGATGCCGGGCCGGTGCCGTGCGGTGCCGGTTTTGCGCCGTGCCGCTTACGCGCCGGCTCAGCTTCGCACCGGGGCAGCTTCGCATCGGGCCGGCTTCGTGCCGGCTCGGCTCCGCGTCGGGCGGGCACGGCAAGGCAGCCTCGCCGCACGCCGTGAAGGGCACCGCCCGCGTCCCGACGGAGCGCGAGGAAGCCCGGCCGCCCGGGCCAGCGGCACGGCAGCAGGGCCGGCGCGCGGTCAGCCCTCCGCCGGGCAGGCCCCTCCGGGCGGCTCACCCAGGGCAGGACGTGCCGGGGCGCGGAGGCCCCGCGCGGCGAGCGCTTACTTGAAGCGGAAGGTGATGCGGCCCTTGGTCAGGTCGTAGGGCGTCATCTCGACGTTCACGCGGTCGCCGGCCAGCACGCGGATGCGGTTCTTGCGCATCTTTCCGCTGGTGTGCGCCAGGACCATGTGCTCGTTGTCGAGCTTGACCCGGAACATCGCGTTGGGCAGCAGCTCGACGACCTGGCCGCTGAACTCGATCATGTCTTCTTTCGACATGCATCCTCTGTGGTTGCGGGCATCGCGAGGCATGCCCAGGGAACAGGAAGGGGGCCACGCCGGGGCGCGGCCGGGAAAGCGCGCGGACGGGCGCACGAGAGCGCACCCGGCGTGGGGCGTGAATCCGCGCGGAACATGGTCCCCGCGCCCCCCCGGGTCAAGCAAGGACGTTGCGCGGCAGGAACCTGAAACACGCCGGGCGCGAGCGATCCGGCCTCACGCCGCGTGCCCCCACCGGGTTTCTACTGCCCCAGCCGCATGGCGATGGAGCGCGCATGGGCACCGAGCCCCTCGGCCTCCGCCAGCGTCACCGCCGCCGGGCCGACCCGGTGCAGCCCGGCCTCGGTGGCGGACACCCAGGTGGTGCGCTTGAGGAAGTCGAAGACGCTCAGCCCCGAGGCGAAGCGCGCCGTGCGCCCGGTGGGCAGGACGTGGTTCGGCCCGGCCACGTAGTCGCCCACCGCTTCCGGGCACCATTCGCCCAGGAAGGCGGCGCCGGCATGGCGGATGCGCGCGAAGATCGCCTCGGGCTCGGCCACCAGCACCTCCAGGTGCTCGGGCGCCAGCCGGTCGCAGAGCCGCACGCCCTCGTCCCAGTCGCGCACGAGCAGGATCGCGCCGTGTGCCTCCCAGGAAGCGCGGGCGATCGCTTCGCGCGGCAGGGTGCGCAGCGCCGCTTCCACCGCCTCGGCCACGCGGTCGGCCAGCGCGGCGCTGTCGGTGATCAGGATGCTCTGCGCGGCCTCGTCGTGCTCGGCCTGGGCGAGGAGGTCCATCGCCACGCGCGCCGGGTCCTGCACGGCGTCGGCCAGCACCACGACCTCGGAGGGACCCGCGATGCTGTCGATGCCGACGCGGCCGAAGACCTGGCGCTTGGCCTCGGCCACGTAGGCGTTGCCGGGGCCCACGATCTTGTCCACCGGCATGATGCTGTCGGTGCCCCAGGCCAGCGCCGCCACCGCCTGCGCGCCGCCGACGCGCCAGATCTCGGTGACGCCGGCGCGCTCGGCGGCCGCCAGCACCAGCGGCGCGACCTCGCCATCGGGCGTCGGCACCACCATCACCACGCGCTCCACGCCGGCGACGCGGGCGGGGATGGCGTTCATCAGCACGCTCGACGGGTAGGCCGCCTTGCCGCCCGGCACGTAAAGCCCGGCCGCGTCCACCGCGCCCCAGCGCAGGCCCAGCGTCAGCCCGTCTTCCGGCAAGACGAGGTCCTGGGGCATCTGCGCCGCGTGGAAGCGCTCGATGCGCCGCGCCGCGAGGTCGAGGGCGTCCAGCAGTTCCGGCCGGCAGGCCTGGCGGGCGGCGGCGATCTCCTCCGCGGAAACGCGCAGCGCCGCGGCACCGGCGGGCGTCCAGCGGTCGAAGCGCGCCGTCAGTTCCAGCAGCGCCGCGTCGCCGCGCGCGCGCACCTCGGCGATGATGGCGGCCACGGCGCCGTCCACGCGCTGGGTGGTGTCGCGCGCGCTGCTGAGCAGGGCGTCGAAACCGGTCGCGAAACCGGGCTGCGTCGTATCAAGCCGCTTCATGGGGACGATCCGTGCTCAGGGTGTTGGCGAAGCCGCGTCCGCCGGAAGAACTGTTCGGGGCGATACCGCTGGCGGCCGGAACCCGCCGGCGCTGATCCGGGAAGGCCGGAGCGCGGCGGGCCCGCCACGTGGGAAGAGCCGGGGTGCGCACAGGTCTCGCACCGGGGGCGCCGTCCGTCCGCCGGAGGCTCAGCCGTCCAGCGCCGCGCGCAGGCGGGCGATCCAGGCGCCGATCGCCTCGGGCTCGGTCTTGAGCGCGGTGCGGTTGACGATGAGGCGCGAGGTCACGGGCGCGATCACCTCGGTTTCCACCAGCCCGTTGGCGGCCAGCGTGGCGCCGGTCTGCACCAGGTCCACGATCAGCCGCGACAGGCCCATGGCCGGCGCCAGCTCCATCGCGCCGTTGAGGTGCACGACCTCCGCCTGGATGCCGCGGGCGGCGAAGTGGCGGGCGGCGATGCGCGGGTACTTGGTGGCGACGGTGACGGTGCTCCAGCGACTGGGGTCCTCCCCCGCCACCATCTCGGCGGGCTCGGCCACGCTGACGCGACAGGCGCCGATGCGCAGGTCCAGCGGCGCGTAGATCTCGGGGAAGTCGTGTTCCATCAGCACGTCGGCGCCGCACACGCCGATCTGCGCCGCGCCGAAGGCCACGAAGGTCGCCACGTCGAAGGAGCGCACCCGGATCAGGTCGAGGTTCGGGTGGTTGGTCGTGAAGCGCAGCTTGCGGCTGCTCTCGCTGGTGAAATCCGGCTCAGGCTCCAGCCCCGCGCGGGCGAGCAGGGGCGAGAGCTGCTTCAGGATGCGGCCCTTGGGCAGCGCCATCACGAGGCCGCCTTCCGCGCGCGGGCGGGTGGCGAGGTCGGGGAAGGGCAGGTCCATCGCGCTACTCCCCCCGCACTCTTTCGATGTTGGCACCCACGCCGGCGAGCTTGTGCTCGACGGCCTCGTAGCCGCGGTCGAGGTGGTAGACGCGGCTCACCGTGGTCTCGCCGCGGGCGGCAAGGCCTGCCAGGATCAGCGACACCGAGGCGCGTAGGTCGGTGGCCATCACCGGGGCACCTGAGAGGCGCTCCACGCCGCGCACGATGGCCGACGAGCCATGGACGTTGATGCGCGCGCCCATGCGGACCAGTTCGGGCACGTGCATGAAGCGGTTCTCGAAGATTGTCTCGGTGACCATCGAGGCACCATCGGCCACGCTCATCAGCGCCATGGTCTGCGCCTGCATGTCGGTGGCGAACCCTGGAAAGGGCTCGGTCATCACGTCCACGCCGCGAAGCCCGCCCGTGCGGCGCACGCGAAGCCCGCCCGGCTCGTCGCTCAGGTCCACGCCCGCCTCGCTCAGCACCCGCGCGCAGGCGCCCAGGTGCGACACCGCCGAGCCCTCCAGCAGGAGGTCGCCGCCGGTGATCGCCGCGGCGCAGGCAAAGGTGCCGGCCTCGATGCGGTCGGGCAGGATCGGGTGGGTGGCGCCGCCCAGCCGCGTCACGCCGGTCACCGTCAGCCGGTCGGTGCCCACACCCTCGATGCGCGCGCCCATGCGGATCAGGCAGGCGGCGAGGTCGCCGATCTCGGGCTCGCGCGCGGCGTTGATCAGCTCGGTGGTGCCGTCGGCCAGCGTGGCCGCCATCAAGAGGTTCTCGGTGGCGCCCACCGAGACCTGCGGGAACACGATGCGCGCGCCCTTGAGCCGCCCCTCGACGGAAGCGCCGATATAGCCCTCCGCCAGGTCGATGCGCGCGCCCATCGCCTCCAGCCCGCGCAGGTGCAGGTCCACGGGC
>NZ_JBHLUN010000011.1:0-77891 GCF_042433915.1 Roseomonas elaeocarpi
TCAAGGCCCTCGACAACGTCGCCCTGCGCCCCGGCATGCCCGTCGATACCCAGATCAAGACCGGCGAGCGATCCTTCGCCCGCTACATGATCCAGCCCCTCCTCGACAGCTTCCACAAGGCCTTCCACGAACAGTAGAAGCACACACGGCAGCAGGGCAGCAGGGCGCTCCACCCCACGGGAGCGCCCGCACGCGGGCACCACCCACGGTCGCGGAAGGGAACAGCTGCCGACCGGCGTAGGGGGCGCCCAGGGCGTGAGCGGCTTTGCTCGGCGGGCCGTCGCCCCAGCAGGCAGGCGCCGCCAAGCGCCTCAGGCAAAGGTCGACGGGCGGCGCCGCGCGGCGAGCGCGTCGATCAGTGACAGCTGCCGCGGCAGGCAGATGCGGGCGAGGTCGTAGCGCTCCACGACCGTGCGGCGCGCGGCCTGGCGCAGGGAAGCGTAGCGGGCCGGGTCGGCCAGGACGGTGAGCAGCCGTTCCGCCAGGGCCTCGCTGTCGTGGAAGTCGGTCAGCAGGCCGTTGCGGCCATCCTGGATAACCTCCGTGACCGGCGGGGTGGAGGAGGCGACCAGCAGCGCACCGCAGGCCATCGCCTCCAGCGTCGACCAGCTGAGCACGAAGGGCACCGTCAGGTAGACGTGGGCCATGCTCACCCGGAACAGGTTCAGCAGGGCGGCGTAGGGAATGCGACCGGTGAAGAAGAGGCGCGCGGGGTCGAGCTCGCCTAGTTCGGCCAGGATCTTGTTCTTCCAGGTGCCGCCGTCCGTGGGTGCACGGCCGTAGTGCGGCTGGTCGTCGCCCACCACCACGATGCGCAGATTGGGGCGTTCCCGCAGCAGCCTCGGCAGGGTGCGGGCAAAGGTCGGAAAGCCGCGGTAAGGCTCCAGCCCACGCGACACGTAGGTTACGATCTCGTCCCCGACGCGCAGGACCTCGCCATTGGGAAGGGTGAAGCTGGCCTCCGGGTCAGGGCGGCAGGTTGCGGTGTCCACGCCGTCATGCACCAGGCTGGTGCGTTCCCGGAACCAGGGCGGCATGCGGTCGCGCTGCCAACGGGTGGGCGAGATGCCCCAGTCGGCAGCCTGCATCGCCATCAGCAGGGGCGCGTTCATCGCGCGCACCCGCATGGCCGTCTGCACCGTGACCGGCTCGTCTGGCATAAAGCCGACATCGGCGCCCTGGGGGCTGTAGAAGAACTCGCCGTAGAGCAGCAGCGGCGTCGTGGGGAACACGTCCTTGAGGAAGATCGCCTCGCCCCAGCCGAGATGTGCGGCCATGACGTCGGGGCGGAAGCCCTCGCGGCGCAGCGCCAGCGCTTCCTCCGCCACGCGCTCGGCCCGGCGCAGGGCGTTCTCAGCGAAGCGGCCGTAGCGCACCTCCTCGGCCGCCGCGGCGGGCGGCGCGTAGGTCCGCAGCCGCAGCCCCGCCGCCGCCGGGTGCTCGCGCGCGGAAATCACCGCCACCTCGTCGCCCCGGTCGCGCAGCGCGGGGGCGATGTGGGCGTACTGGCCGGGGAAGTTCTGGTGAACGATCAGGGCCTTCACGGTGGCTTCCCTTTCCCGCCGATGCCGCTCAGCGGTCCGCTTCCGCCCGCACCCGCAGGGCGGTCGCGGCGTCGTCGGAGGCCATCATGTCGACGCCCAGCGCCAGCATCCTCGCGGCGCTGTCGGCGTGATTGGCGCCCCACACCGCGATGCGCAGCCCGGCATCTCGCAGCACCCGCGTGAGTTCCGCATCCAAGGCGTCGACATGGGTTTCCACGGCGCGCAGACCGTGCGCCTTCGCGACGCCAACCACACCCGCCGCGCCGAGTTCGCGCAGCATCGACGGGCCGAAGAGCCAGGCCACGTGATCGAGGCCGCCGGCCGCTTCCGCCGCCGCGGCGGTCGGGGCGTGAAAGGCGATGATGCCGCAGCGGGAACGGCGGTTCGCGGCGTCGAGGCAGCGCAGCGTGCGTTCCAGGATGCCGGGATAGGGCTGCCCTGAATTGTCGGTCTTGATCTCGATCTGCAGGCCGGTGCCGGTGGGGGCAAGAAGTGCGACCACCTCGCTCAACTTCGGGATACGATCCCCACCGGCGCCGCGCAGGCGGAGCCTGTCTAAATATTCGGCAGGTTGCAGCCGAACCGGTCCGAATCCTTCGGTTGTACGCTCAAGTGTTGCATCATGCAGAACAAAGAGCTCATTATCTACTGATGAGTGAATGTCGCACTCAATGAAATCAACCCCAAGTTGTATTGAACTTTCAAATGCACGCGTGCTGTTCTCGACGTTCAGGAATGCACTGCCGCGATGCGCAATGACCTTTGTCGCCACGAAAAATCGCTCCCCGCGTTTTGAAAACTTGTCGCTGGCACCCGCATCGGGTTGAAGTTAACGAGGCTTCAACTTTTACGATGTGGGGACGGACAATGCCTCTTTGCCTGGTGTTGCATGACCTTCCCAGCGGCGGCGCCGAGGTTCTCGAGGCCGCGATCTGGGAAGTATCGGAAAGCCATTGGGTTGTCGCCGCCAACACGCTGTTCGTTTCGAGCGACGTGTCGGTCGGCTACCTGTCGGACCATCTTCGGGGCGCCCTCCGCCGCAGCGGCATGCAGGGTTGGATCATGGTTCTCCAGGCTGCCTCCGACGTCGTCTCAGCCGGTCTCGGCGAGGATGCGCAGGCCTGGCTGCGTGAGCAGTCGCCGGCGGCGGAAGAAGTGACCACAACCGCGCTGAGCTGAACCGGCGGCAGCCGTGCTTCCGCTCACGGCAGCGTTGCCAGCCGCGCGCCCAGGCGGCTGAAGAAGGTCGGCGCGTCCAGCGTTTCGGCCAGGGTGACGTGGGGCTGACGACCCGTCCGGTTCCACCGGTCCACATGGGTCCTGCCACGGCCCGGCCCTTCCCCGCATTCCACCGTCACCGACACCTCACGGCAGGTGAACAGTTCCGGCCACAGCACCAGCGCCACGGCGCAGGGGTCGTGCAGCGGCGTTCCGCGGCCGTTGAAGCGCTTCGAGCGTGGGATGGCCGCCAGCACGTCGCAGGCGGTGGCGAGGCAGCGGCTGCTGCCGGCCTCCCGCAGGTTCGCGATCACCTCAGGGGTCACCAGGGCCTGAGCGGTCAGGTCCAGTGTAACGAGCGACACCGGCAGGCCGGTGGCCAGCACCATCGCCAGGGCCTCGGGGTCGGAAGCGGCGTTGAACTCGGCCGAAGGGGTCCAGTTGCCCTCGCCCCAGGCGCCCGTCATCAGCACGATCTCGCGCACGCGGCTGAACAGCTCTGGCTCCGGCGCCAGGGCCAGCGCCAGGTTGGTGGCGGGGCCCAGGCCGATCAGCGTGACCTCACCCGGTGCGGCGTCGCGCAGCAGCGCACGGATCGCGTCGGCGGCGATGCCGGGGGCGGCGGGCGGTCCTTCCGGCAGGGTGATGCCGCCGATGCCGTTCACCGCATGGACGTTGGTTTCCGAGCGGTATTCCCCCAGGATCGGGCGCCGGGCGCCGCCCACCACGGGAACGGGCCGGCCGGCAAGGCCGGTGACGGCGCGGGCATTGGCCAGCGTCAGGTCGAGCCCGACATTGCCGCCCGCCACGGTCACGAGCCGCAGGTCGATCTCGGGCGAGGCCATGGCCAGCCACAGCGCCACCGCGTCGTCGGTTCCCGGGTCGCAGTCGATGACGACGGTGCGTCGCGCGTCGCTCATGGAAGTTCGGTTTCCACCAGGCTGCACCAGTAGGCGGCGCCATGGGCCAGGATGGCGTCGTTGAAGTCGTAGTGCGGGTTGTGCTGCTGCCCCTCGGGGTGCTTCGGCGGGCCCATGCCGATGAACGCGTAGGCGCCGGGGCGGGCCTGGAGCATGAAGGCGAAATCCTCGCCAGGGGTGATCGGCTCCGGGTCGTCCACCACCTGCTCCGCCCCCACCGTGGCGGCCGCGGCGCGCACGGCGACGGCGCTCTGTTCCGGGTGGTTGATCGTGGGCGGGTTGCGCCAGTGGTAGGTCGCCTCGACCGCAACGTCGTTGGCGGCGGCGATGGCTTCCGCGATGGCCGGGATGCGGCGGGCCAGGAGTTGGCGCTCCTCTTCCCGGAAGGCGCGGGCGGTGCCGCTGACGAAGACCTCGGACGGGATGACGTTGGGGGCCTTGCTGTCGCCGGCCGCGATATGGCCGACGGACACCACGGCGCTCTGCAGCGGGTCGACGTTGCGGGCCACGATCGAGTGGATCGCCGCGATGAACTGCGCGGCGGCGAGCGGCGCATCGGTGGCCAGATGCGGCCGCGCGCCGTGGCCGCCCTGCCCGGTGAAGCGCGCTTCCCAGGTGTCGGAGGAAGCCAGCGCGCGGGTCCTGGGCACCGCGATCACGCCGGGTTCGCGGTCGAGCACGTTGTGCAGCCCGTAGACCGCGTCGACGGGGAAGCGGTCGAACAGCCCTTCGGCGATCATCTCCCGCGCGCCGCCCAGCGACTCCTCAGCCGGCTGGAAGATGAAGTGGACGGTGCCGGAGAAGCGCTCCGGATGGGCGGCGAGGTACTTCGCGGCACCCAGCAGCATCGCGGTATGGCCGTCATGGCCGCAGGCATGCGTCACGCCCGGCACCGTGCTGGCGTAGGGCGCGCCCGTCAGCTCCGGCATGGCGAGCGCGTCCATGTCGGCGCGCAGCGCGATGGCGCGGTTGCCCGAGGCACCGCCCTTCCCGCCGGCCCCGCGGCCGCGCAGCGTGCCGACCACGCCGGTGGTGGCGATGCCCTCGGCGACCTCGATCCCGGCCTCGCGCAGCTCGCGCGCCACGATGGCCGCGGTGCGGTGCTCGGTGAAGCCCAGCTCCGGATGCGCGTGGATGTCGCGGCGCCAGGCGGTCATGGCGGGGATCAGGGCGGCGAGGTCGTCCGGCTTCGTCATGCGGTGTCCGTGTTCGGCTCGGTCGGGCGGCGTATCGGTCTTGCGTTTCCGCCCCCGCGGGATCATGGCACGAGAGGTTCTTCACCGCCACCGGACGCCCCCGACCCATGCGCCTGCGCGACGCCCTGCTCGCTTCCCTCGTTCCCGCCGCGGCGGCCATCGCGCTGGCATCGGCCGCGCCCGCCGCCGCCCAGGCGCCCGCGAACGACACGCTGCGCATCGCGGTGGAGGGTGGGCCCACCAGCATCGACCCGCACTTCGCCAGCGTCATCACCAACTACGCCTATGGCCGCCACTACTTCCAGCCGCTGATGGAACAGGACGCGCAGCAGGTCCTGCGCCCGGCCATCGCGACGAGCTGGCGCGCGGTGGACGCGCTGACCTGGGAGATCAAGCTCGATCCCCGCGTGCGCTTCCAGGACGGCACGCCGGTCACGGTGGATGATGTGGCCTTCACGCTGGCCCGCGCCGGCGACGTGCCGAACTCGCCCTCCTCGCTCAACACCTATACCCGTCCCATCAAGTCGGTGGAGCAGGTGGACGCGCAGACGCTGCGCATCCACACGGCCGAGCCGACGCCGCTGATGGCGAACTACCTGTCCATGGTGATGATCCTGGCCAAGCACGCGGCCGAGGGGCTTTCCACCGCCGACTTCAACGCCGGCAAGGGCATGGTGGGCACCGGCCCCTATCGCTACGTGAGCTGGAGCCCCGGCGGCATCGCGGTGATGGACCGCTACGACGGCTTCGTGGGCACCAAGCCCGCCTTCCGGCGCGTGGAGTTCCGGCCGATCCCCAATGCCGGGTCGCGCGTCGCGGCCCTGCGGGCCGGCGACGTGGACCTGATCGAGGTGGTGCCGACCGACCAGTTCGATCGCCTGAAGGCCGACGCAAACTTCGCCGTGTCGTCGAGTCCTTCGAACCGGCTGATGTTCCTGACGCTGGACAGCGGGCGCGAGAACTCGCCCTTCGTGCACGGGCGCGACGGCGGCACGATTCCCAACCCCCTGCGCGACGTGCGGGTGCGCCGCGCGCTGAGCAAGTCGATCAACCGCGAGGCGCTGGTGTCGCGGGTGATGCAGGGTCAGGGCCTGCCGTCCAACGACCTGGCGCCGCCGGGCTATTTCGGCACCTCGCCGGAGCTTCAGAAGCCCGAGCCCTTCGACCTCGCCGGCGCCAAGGCGCTGCTGACCGAGGCCGGCTTCCCCAACGGCTTCGCGCTGCAGATCAACGGGCCCAACGACCGCTACGTCAACGACGAGCAGGTGGTGCAGGCGATCGGCCAGATGTGGAGCCGCCTCGGCCTCCAGGCCACGGTGGAAACCAAGCCCCGCGGCCCGTGGCTGAGCGAGGCGGCGCAGATGAAGTATTCGGTGAACTTCACCGGCTTCTCGCCCAATCCCGAGGTGCTGGGGATGCTGGAAACCCAGGTCCACACCTTTGATCCCTCGAAGGGCTTCGGCGCGCAGAATCGCGGCCGCTTCAGCAACCCCGAGGAAGACCGGCTGATCGAGCAGGTCCGCACCACCATGGACGACGCCCAGCGCGCCAAGCTGAGCCAGGAGGCCACGAAGATGGCGATCCTGCGCGACCAGGCGATCATCCCGCTGTATTTCCAGACCAACACCTGGGCGATGCGCAAAGGGCTCAGCTACGAGGCGCGCACCGACGAGATGACGCTGGCCACCAGCGTCCGGGTGGCCCAGTGAGGGTGGCGGGGGCCGTGGCGGGCTTCCAGCCCCAGGCGCCGATCCCGGCGGTGGTGCGTCGCCGCGCGGTGCAGGCGGCGCGCGGCGCCCTGCCCTTCGACCTCCTGCTGCGCGGCGGCACGGTGGTGGATGTCGCGACCGGTGAGCTGCGGGCTGCGGATGTCGGCATCGTGGGCGGGCTGATCGCCTCGGTGCATCCGCCCGGATCGCGCGACGACGCGGCAGCCGTGCACGACGTGTCGGGACGCTTCCTGGCGCCGGGCTTCGTGGACAACCACCTCCACTTCGAATCCTCCTTCATGGCCCCGGCGGACTACGCCGCGACGGTGGTGCCGCACGGCGTGACCACCACGGTGTGGGACCCGCACGAGCTCGCCAACGTGGTGGGCGTGGCGGGCGTGCGCTGGGCGGTCGAGGCCTCGCGCGGGTTGCCGCTGCGGGTGCTGGTGGCGGCGCCCTCCTCCGTGCCCTCGGCGCCGGGGCTGGAAGTCGCGGGCGCCGAGATCGGGCCTGCCGAGATGCGCGAGATGCTGGATTGGCCCGAGATCGCGGGCGTGGCCGAGGTCATGGACATGGCCGGCGTGCTGTCCGGCTCGGAGCGGATGGAGGGCATCGTTGCGGCCGGTCTGGCGTCGAGCAAGAACGTCAACGGCCACGGGCGCGACCTCGCGGGCGGGGACCTGCAGGCCTACGCCGCCTCGGGCGTGAGCTCGGACCACGAGATCACCTCCGGCGAGGACCTGCTGGCGAAGCTGCGGGCCGGCCTGACGGTGGAGCTGCGCGGCAGCCACGACAACGTGCTGCCCGGTGCGGTGGCGGCGATCCGCGCCCTGCCGGTGTTTCCGGCCGGCGTCGTCGCCTGCACCGACGACATCTTTCCCGACGAGCTGGTGGAGAAAGGCGGATTGCGCGACACGCTGGCCCGCCTCATCGCGCGCGGCCTGCGTCCCGTCGAGGCGATCCGGCTGGCGACGCTGAACTCCGCGCTGCGTCTCAAGCGCGATGACATCGGCATCGTAGCGGCGGGTCGGCGGGCGGAGATCGTGGTGCTGAGCGACCTCGACGCCGTCACGGTGGAGCGCGTCTACGTCGAGGGGCGGCTGGTGGCCGAGGATGGCCGCATGGTCGAGGCGCTGCCCCGCGACCTCGCCGACGCGCCGCGCGACACGGTGAAGCTCTCGCCGCAGCCGCCCGAGGCTTTCCGGCTGACCGTGGAAGGCGTGCGGGATGGCCGGGCGGTGCTGCCGGTGGTGGGCGGCGCCCGCGTGGTCCACTGGGCCGAGGTGGAGGTGGAGGTGCAGAACGGCGCGGCGGTCCTGCCGGCCGGGCACTGCTTCGTGGCGATCTTCCACCGCCACGGCCGGCGCGACCCGGCGCCGATGGTGTGCCTGATGGATGGCTGGGGTGAGCCGACCGGCGCGGTGGCCACCACGATCAGCCACGACAACCACAACCTGCTGGTGATGGGGCGCGATCCCGCCGACATGGCGGCGGCGGCCAACGCGCTGATCGCCTGCGGCGGCGGTATGTCGGTGGCGGCGGGCGGCGCGGTGACGGCGGTGATGCCGCTGCCGATCGCGGGGCTGCTGGCGGAAACGCCGCCGGAAGAGACCGCACGCACCTTCGCGCAACTGCGCGCCGCGGCGGACTCGGTGATGCAGTGGCAACCGCCCTTCCGGGTGTTCCGCGGCGTCACCGGCATCTCGCTGGCCTGCAACCCGGGGCCGCACCCGACCGACCTCGGCATCACCGACGGCGGGACGGGCGAGGTCCGGGCGCCGAACCGGCCGGTCCGCGTCCTGGACTGAACGGCGGGGCCTGAACGGTCCGCCCCACCCGGCGGCGGCTACCTGGCGGGTTGGGTCAGGCCTCGGCCAGCGGGAAGCCCAGCCTGCGCAGTTCGGCCCGCAGCGCCTCGGGCGAGGTGAAGCGGATGCCATGGATGCCCAGCGCCGTGGCGGCCTCGGCATTGCGGGGCACGTCGTCGATGAACACGGCCTCGGCCGGGTTGATCTCGAAGCGGCTGAGGATCAGGCGGAAGATCGCCGGGTCGGGCTTGATCAGCTTTTCCGCGCCCGACACCAGCGTGCCGCGGAACAGCGCCATGAAGTCGAAGCGCTCCAGCGCCACGGGAAAGGTTTCCGCCGACCAGTTGGTGAGCGCAAAGAGCGGCGTGCCGGCGACGTGCAATTCCCGCAGGATGCGCACCGTGCCCTCGATGGAGCCCGCGATCATCTCGGGCCAGCGGTGATGGTAGGCGTCGATCATCGGTGCCTGTTCCGGGAACTTGGCCCGCAGCTCCGCCGTGGCCTCGGCCCAGGACCGGCCGGCATCCTGCTGGAGGTTCCAGGCGCCCGTGCAGACCTCCGCCAGGAAGCGCTCCATCGCGGCTTCGTCGCCGGGAAACAGCTTGCGGTACAGGTGGCGCGGGTCCCAGTCGATCAGCACGCCGCCGAGGTCGAAGATTACCGTTTTGCGCGCGGCGGCGATCATGCGAGGCTATCCGTCCTTGGGGATGCGGCAAGCGATACGCCGCTCCCCCGATTTCCGGCAAGACGCGCCGGCCCACGCGGCGGGGCCAGTGCCGGCCGGATCCTTCGCGCCCCTGCGCGCCCCGCCTTCTTCCGGGAGAGTTCCCCAGTTCCCATGCCACCGATCGTCGCGCTGTCCCATCGCACGCTCTACCAGTATGCCCGTCCGGTCTCGCTCGGGCCCCAGACCGTGCGCCTCCGCCCGGCGCCGCACGCGCGGACGGCGGTGCTGGGCTATTCGCTGATGGTGTCGCCCCACCCGCGCAGCATCCACTGGCTGCGCGACCCGGCCGGCAACGCGCTGGCACGGGTGCTGATGGGGCATCCGGTGGACAGCTTCGGGCTGACGGTGGACCTGTCGCTGGACCTGACACCCTTCAACCCCTTCGACTTCTTCTTGGAGCCGGAGGCGGCGCGCTGGCCCTTCCGCTACCCGGCGATGCTGGAGGCGATGCTGGCGCCCTACCGGCAGGACGGACCGCCCTCGCCCGCCGTGGCGGCACTGCTGCTGGAGTTCGGGCGCGGGGCGAGCGGCACGGTGGAGGTGCTGGTGGCGGCCAATACGCTGGTCAATCGCCGCGTCGCCTATATCCAACGCGCCGAGCCCGGCATCTGGAGCCCGGAGGAAACGCTGGAGGCCGAGCAGGGCTCCTGCCGCGACTCCGCTTGGCTGATGGTCGGGCTGCTGCGGGCGCTGGGCTTCGCGGCACGCTTCTGTTCCGGCTACCTCGTGCAATTGGCGGATGAGAACGGAGGCGACCGGGCGGACCTGCATGCCTGGGCCGAGGCCTGGCTGCCGGGCGCCGGCTGGATCGGCCTCGATGCCACCTCGGGCCTGCTGACCGCGGAAGGCCACGTGCCGCTGGCGGCGGCCCCGGCGCCCGATGCCGCTATGGCCGTGACCGGGTGGCTGGAGCCGGTGGAAAGCCGCTTTTCCTTCGAGATGGAGGTGTCCCGCCTCGATCGCGGCACGATGACGGCCAGCGAGGCGAAGTGACGGGAGGGCGCGACGGGGCGGGAGAGCGCGACGGGGCGGGAGAGCGGGGGCCGCGGGGTGCGGGCCGGTGGCTGGCGCGATGGCGCGACCCGCGGCTAGAACTCCCCATGCGCGAGCCTCGCCCGTTCCTGCCCCCACCCCCGTTTGCGCGCCACCCCGGCGTCCTGACCGGCGAGCGGGTTCCGGCCTGGCTGCGCCGCTTACCCCTCCGGCTGGGTACGCCTCGACGGCCGGCGCGCCGGCCGGCCGTCGTGACGGGCGGCCGCTAGCATGTCCGGCGTCAGCGACGAGATGGTGGACGGCACCGGCCGGGTGCGGCCGCACTGGCGCGGTGTGCTGGGCTCGCTCGCGCCCCTGCCGCAGGAGGAGCTGGCGAGCCGCGCGCGCAGCCTCGACCGCGCCTTGGAAGAAGGCATCCCGGCGCTGTTGCCATCGGAGGAACGGGTGGCCTCCGCCTGGCGGTGCGACCTGCTGCCCATGCCGATCGCCGCCGCGGAGTTCGCCGCGCTGGAGGCCGGGCTGGCGCAGCGGGCGCGGCTGCTGGACCTGATCCTGCGCGACCTTTACGGCCCGCAGGCGCTGCTGCGCGACGGGCTGGTGCCGCCGGAGCTGGTGTTCCGCAACCCGGGCTTCCTGCGCCCCTGCCACGTGCCGGACCGGCTGCCCGAAGTGGCGCTGCTCTCGGCCCTGGCGACCGACCTGCGCCGCGACCGCGACGGGCAGTGGCGCGTGGTGGGCGATTCCACCGCCCGCATGTCGGGGCTGGCGCAGGCGCTGGAAAACCGGCGGCTGCTGCCGCGCGTGGTGCCGGAACTGTTTCATCGCGCAGCACTTCGGCCGCTGCGGCCCTTCGTGGAAGCCTGGCAGGATGCCCTGCGCGAGGCCGCTCCGCCGGGTCATGAGGACGATGCCGTGGCGCTGCTGACGCCCGGCGTCGGCGACCCGAGCTGGGCCGAGAACGTGACGCTGGCGCGCGCCCTGGGCTGCCTGCCGGTGGAGCCGGGCGACCTCAGCGTGCGGCGCGGGCGGTTGTTCCTGAAGACCCTGCAGGGGCTGCAGCCGGTGGGCGTGCTGCTGCGGCGGATGCCGGGATGGATGCTCGACCCGCTGGAATTCGACGCACCGGCCGCGAATGGCGTGGTCGGGCTGATGGACGCCGCCCGGCACGGCGCGGTGCGGCTGGTCAACGACCCGGGCGCGGCTCTGGTGGAAGCGCCGGGCTTCGCGCCGCTCCTGCCCGCGCTGTGCCGCCACCTGCTCGGCGAGGCATTGCTGCTGCCGGCACTGGAAACCCTGCCGATGACCGATTCCGCGTCGCGGGAGCGGGTAGCGCGGGAAGCGTCCTCCTGGCTGCTGCGCCCGGCGGCCGATCCGGACGGCGCGATGCGCCCGGCTTCCGAGGGCTGGGCCGAAGCGGCGGCTGCCCCGGCGCAATGGGTTGCCGTGCGGCGGACGGAGGCCTCGCAGGCCCCCTTCTGGTCGGCCGGCGGCAAGGAGCCGGGCCCTGTGCAGCTGCGGATGTTCCTGATGGCCGACGGCGCAGGCTGGCACGTCATGCCGGGCGGCTTCGCGCGCCGCCTGCCGCCCGGCGCCGATCCTGGGGCACTGCCCGGCGCCCGGGTGCCCGAGGCCGGGCTGTGCAAGGATGTCTGGGTTCTCGACGAGGAGCAGGACCAGCCGGTCACGAGCCGCGTGGCCGCGCGTGCCCCGGCAGCGCGGGCGGTGATGATGGGGATCCCCTCGCGCGCTGGCGACAACCTGTTCTGGCTCGGCCGCTACGTCGAGCGGCTGGACAATGCTGCGCGCCTCGCCCGCGCCGCGCTGACGCGGCTGGAACGCGACGCGCTGCTGCCGCACGAGATGGCGGAGCTCGCCACCCTCACCCGCTGCCTGGTGGAGGTCGGCATGGCCACGGCCGCCGAGGCGCCGGTGGCGGGCGACACGGCGGCACTGCGCCGCGCCCTGCTGCGCGCCGCGGCGCCGGACGGCACGCTGAGCCGGATGTTCGACCGGATCGCCCGGCTGGTGGATGCCACGCGCGACCGGCAGACCGGCGACATGCACGACGCCTTCCTTCACCCGTTGCGGGAAATGCGCGGCAGCCTGCCCGGCGTTCGCGACCTGGGCGACCTGTCGCGGCTGACCGGCGCCATGCTGCGCTACGCCGCCGCGGTGGCGGGGGTGGCTGCGGAAAACATGGTGCGCGGCGGGGCGCACACCTTTCTCGACCTCGGGCGGCGAGTGGAGCGGGCGCAGAGCATCGCGGGCGCCCTGGCGCTGGCGCTGGACCAGCCGCCGGCACGGCAGGAGGCAGGGCTGCGGCTGGCGCTGGAACTGTGTGACTCGGTGATCACCTATCGCACCCGCCACCTCGCGGCGCCGCAGCCGGGGCCGGTGCTGCGGCTGGTGCTGTCGGACAACGGCAACCCGCGCGGGCTGGGCTTCCAGTTCGAGCAGGCGCGCCGGCTGCTGGAACAGGTCGGCGGCGGCGGAGCCCCGGGAAGCCAGGGAAAGGAAGCAGAGGAGGTTCCGCTGGATGCCCGGGTGGATGCCCCGGGGAACAGCCAGGAAAACGGCGGGCCGCTGGCGGCCGAGGCGGCGTTGCTGATGGAGGAGATGGTGTCGATCGTGGAGGCCGAGGGCGTCGGCGCTTCGGCACGGCTGGCGGTGGTGGCCGGGCGCGCGGCGGCGCTGGCCGAGGCGATCTCGCGCCGCTACTTCACGCTGCTGCCGCCGCTGCACAGCCTCGGGCCGGCGCGGCACCCTGACGCGCTGCGGGGGGCGGCATGATCCTGCGGGTCCGGCACCGGACGGGCTACAGCTACCAGCACCCGGTCGAGATGGCGACGCACATGCTCTACCTGTCGCCACGGCCGCTGCCGCATCAGCACGTGCTGCGCGACACCATCCGTTCCCTGCCCGAGGCGGCGCGGGTGACGGAAGGGCTGGATCATTTCGGCAACCGCGTCGCCTGGCTGTTTCTCGACAGCGCCCACGACTGCTTCGAGGTGGTGGCGGAGTCCGAGGTGGAGGTGCGCTTCCCCGATCCTCCGCCGGTCAAAGCCACGCCGCCGTGGGAGCGGGTGGCGGGATGGGCCGCGACGGAGGCGGAAGTGGCGGAGTTCACCTGCCCGAGCCCGATGGTGCCGGTGGGAGACGCGCTGCGCGACTTCGCCCTGCCCTCCTTCGCGCCCGGCCGGCCGGTGCTGGCGGGGTTACTGGACCTCAACGCGCGCTTCCGCCGGGACTTCCGCTTCCGCTCCGGCGTCACCGGCATCGCCACGCCGGTGGAGGAGATCCTGCGGCGGCGCGAAGGCGTGTGCCAGGACTTCTCGCACCTGATGATCGCCGGGCTGCGGAGCCTGGGCATCCCGGCGCGCTACACCTCGGGCTACATCCGCACCTATCCGCCGCCAGGGCAGCCGCGTCGCGAAGGGGCCGACATGTCGCATGCCTGGGTCGGCGCCTGGATGGGGCCGGAACACGGCTGGATCGACCTCGACCCGACCAACGACCTAGTGCTGGCGGAAGAACACGTGGTGCTCGGCTGGGGACGCGACTTCGGCGATGTTTCGCCGCTGCGCGGAATTATTCTAGGCGGCGGGCGGCACCGGCTGGAGGTCGGGGTGGACCTGGCGCCCGTCGCCGACTGACGGCGTTGCGCGAGGACCTCCGGGCCCGCGCAGCCGTGGGATCATCCCTTTGCCGGACGCCGGATGCGGCCCCTGCCCCGTGCTGCCGGGTGCCGGCGCGACGTGCCGGGCGTCCCCCGGTGTCGCCCGGGCAGCGATCGGGCCGTGCCTTCCGCGAGCGGCGGAAATCCGTGGCCCCGGCCTCTCGCCCGATCGCCGCGGATGGGCTTCCATGTCGGGAATTTTCAGGGAGGTCATCATGTCCGAAACCAACGACGCAGCCCGTCCGGAAACCTGCGCGGGCGGAACCGTGCGGGTCGCGGTGGTGACGGGCGCGGGCTCGGGCATCGGGCGCGCGGCGGCGCTGGCGCTGCTGGCCGATGGCTGGTCGGTGGCGCTGGCCGGGCGGCGGCAGGACGCGCTGGAAGCGACGGCCGCGCTTGCCGGCGAGGCCGCGGGGCGCTGCCTGCCGGTGGCGACCGACGTGGCCGACCGGGACTCGGTGGCGGCGCTGTTCGCGGCGGTGGAACGGCGCTGGGGCCGGGTCGACCTGCTGTTCAACAATGCCGGCCGCGGCAGCCCCGCGGTGGATTTCGACGAGATCCGCTTCGAGGACTGGGCCGGCGTGGTCGCGGCGAACCTCACCGGCGCCTTCCTGTGCGCCCAGGCGGCCTACGGCATGATGAAGCGGCAACAGCCGCGCGGCGGGCGCATCATCAACAACGGCTCGATCAGCGCGCATGTGCCGCGTCCGGGCAGCGCACCCTATACCGCCAGCAAGCACGCGATCAGCGGGCTGACCAAGTCGATCGGCCTCGACGGCCGCAAGCACGACATCGCCTGCGGGCAGATCGACGTGGGCAATGCCGCCACCGAGATGACCGAGCGCATGAACAACGGCGTGCTGCAGCCCGACGGCCGGATGATGGTGGAGCCGCGCATGGACGTGGCCAATGTCGGGCGCGCCGTGGCCTACATGGCCTCGCTGCCGCTGGACGCCAACGTGCAGACCATCACGGTGATGGCGACGCAGATGCCTTTCCTGGGGCGCGGCTGAGCGCCGGCGCCTGGCTCAACGCCCCGCGCGCCTCAGCGCGCGCGGGCGATGCAGAAGCCGACGATCTCGGCCAGCGAGCGACGCTCCGGCCCGTCGGGGAAACAGGCCAGGGCTTCCAGCGCCGACTGGCCATAGTCGTTGGCGCGGGCCAGCGTGTCCTCGAAGGCGCGATGGCGCTGCATGAGCGACAGGGCCTGCGGCAGGTCGGCCTCGGTCTGCTCGCGCTCCTCGAGGACGCGGCGCCAGAAGACGCGCTCCTCCTCCGTGCCGCGCTCGTAGGCCAGGAGCACCGGCATGGTGATCTTGCCCTCGCGGAAATCGTCGCCGACCGTCTTGCCGAGCTCGGCCTGCCGCGCGGAATAGTCCAGCGCGTCGTCCACCAGCTGGAAGGCCATGCCGAGGTCGTGGCCGTAGCGGTGCAGCGCCAGCGCCTCGGCCTCGGGCCGGTCGGCCACCACGGCGCCGATCTCGGTGGCGGCGGCGAACAGGGCGGCGGTCTTGCCGGCGATCACCTGGAGGTACTGCTCCTCGGTGGTGGCGGTGTCGTTCTGGGTGACCAGCTGGAGGACCTCGCCCTCCACGATCGTGGCCGCCGCCTGGCTCAGGATCGCCAGCACCCGCAGCGAGCCGTCGCGCACCATCAGCTGAAAGGCGCGGGCGAACAGGAAGTCGCCCACCAGCACGGAAGGCTTGTTGCCGAACAGGGCGTTGGCGCTGGCCTGGCCGCGGCGGAGGTTGCTCTCGTCCACCACGTCGTCGTGCAGCAGCGTCGCGGTGTGGAGGAACTCGACGCAGGCGGCGAGCGCGGCGTGGCGCTTGCCCCGGTAGCCGCACATGCGGGCGGCCGCCAGGGTGAGCAGCGGGCGCAGCCGCTTGCCGCCGGCGGCCACGATATGGGCGGCAAGCTGCGGGATCAGCGCCACCGGGCTGTCCATGTGCTCGACGATCAGCCGGTTGCACAGCTCAAGGTCGTCGCGCACCAGATCGGTCAGCGTCGTGAGCGCGGCCTCGGGATTCAGGTCAGAGGCGGTGTGAGTGACAACAACGCTCAAGCGGGGATTGACCTTGGTTTGACTGGCCGCACCATAAACACCCCCTGGTGCCACGCCAAGGCAGAGGGGGCAGTGATCGGAAACAGGCCTATGCACATCCTGGCGACCGGGGCGGACCCGGTGCGTCTGAGCTTCCTGCAGTCCCTGCTGCGCGATGCCGGCATCCCGTCCGTGGTGCTGGACGCGCAGATCAGCGCGCTGGAAGGCGGGATCGGCGCCTTCCCGCGCCGGCTGGCGGTGAGCGACCGGGATGCGGCAGCGGCCCGTGCCGTGTTGCGGGAAGCGCAGCTGCCCGAAGGCGGGATGCTGCAGGATTGAACGATCCCGCGCAGGACGCGCCGGAGATGCGCGAGGACAGGCTGCTCGGCGGCCGCGTGCGGCTGCGCCAGCCGGCCGACGGGCTGCGGGCCGGGCTGGACGCGGTGATGCTGGCAGCGGCGGTTCCGGCCCGGCCAGGCGAGCGCGTGCTGGAGCTGGGCACCGGCAGCGGCCCGGCGGCGCTGTGCCTGCTGGCGCGGGTTCCCGGCAGTTCCGTGGTGGCGGTGGAGCGCGACGCCGGACTGGCCGCGCTGGCGGCGGAAAACCTGGCGCTGAACGGCTGGTCGGACCGCGGCACCGTCAGGCAGGCGGATATCGTGGATCGAGCGGCGCTGCGCGACCTGCCGATCGCCGATCACGGCATGGCCAATCCGCCCTACTGGGAAGACGGGCGGGCCTCGCCCGATGCGCGACGGGCCGCTGCCATGCACGAGTGCGCGGCGGTGCCGCTGCTTCGCTGGACCGCGGCCCTGTCACGCGGGGTGCGGCGCGGCGGTACGGGGGTGCTGATCCTGCCGGCGTCGCGGCTGCTCGACGGTCTCGGTGCGCTGCGCGAGGTTGGTTTCGGAAGCCTGGCGGTGCTGCCGCTCTGGCCACGCGCCGGCGAGGCGGCGCGGCGTGTCCTGCTGCTCGGCCGGGTGGGCGGCCGGGGACCGGACAGGGTGCTGCCGGGGCTGGTGCTGCATCACGGCCGGGACTGGACCGGGGAGGCCCAGGCGATCCTGCGCGACGCGGCGCCCCTGCCCGGCCTCAGCCCCCTTCCTCGGGGTGGCGCAGGAGCCAGAGCCGTTCATGCGCCGCCACCAGGCTCTCCATGCTCTTGCGACGGTTGACGTCGGGCTGAAGCGGCCGGCGGGTGAGCATCATCTCCAAGAGGCGGAGGAGTTCCTCCGCGACCTCGAACTCGCTCTGGTCGCAGGCATGATGAAAGGCGATCAGGATCTTGTCCGTGAGGCGCCGAGTTTGCCGCGGTGCCGGCGTGGTGGGTGGCACGAAGCGGGTGCCGTCGTTGTTTTGGTTACCTTCAGCCATGCACGGCCGGTGCCTCGTGAACTGGGTCTGCAACGCCCGGGACGAGAACGGCCCAGGGCATTACAACCAGAGTAGCCGCTCCGCCCGCAGGACGGAACCCGCTCCGACAGGTCGTGTCGCTGGTGGCGTCACTTCCCGCCCGAGCGTGTCCTGCGGGTTCAGCCGGCCGCCGCGCCGTCCTGGAACACGCTGTCGGCGAAGGCTTCTTCCCAGCTGCCGGTGGTGGAGGCCTTGGAATACTCGGTGGCCCGGTTCTCGAAGAAGTTGGTGTGCTCGATGGCGTTGAGCATCTCGTCGAGCCAGGGCAGCGGGTTCCGGTCCGTGTCGTACATCGTGTCCAGTCCCAGCTGCTGGAGGCGGCGGTCGGCGATGAAGCGGATGTAGCGCTTGACCTCGGGCGCGGTCAGGCCCTCCACGTCGCCCATCTCGAAGGCGAGGTCGATGAACGCGTCCTCGTGCTCCACGATGGTGGCGCAGATCTCGCGCAGGTCGCGGCGCAGCTCCTCGTTCCAGATCTCCGGGTTCTCGGCCACGAAGGTGTGGAAGAGCTTGATCACCGACAGGCAGTGCAGCGTCTCGTCGCGCACCGACCAGGTCACGATCTGCCCCATGCCCTTCATCTTGTTGAAGCGGGGGAAGTTCAGCAGGATCGCGAAGGAGGCGAAGAGCTGCAGACCCTCGGTGAAGGCGCCGAAGGCGGCCAGGGTCTTGGCGATCTCGGTCTTCGATTCGACCGAGAAGCTCTGCATGTAGTCGAACTTGTCCTTCATCTCCTTGTACTTGAGGAAGGCCTGGTACTCGGTCTCGGGGATGCCGATGGTGTCCAGCAGGTGCGAGTAGGCGGCGATGTGGACCGTCTCGATGTTCGAGAAGGCCGACAGCATCATGAGCACTTCCGTCGGCTTAAACACCTGGGAGTAGTGCTTCATGTAGCAGTTGTTCACCTCCACGTCGGACTGCGTGAAGAAGCGGAAGATCTGCGTGACGAGGTTGCGCTCGATGTCCGTCAGGTTCTTCTGCCAGTCCTTCACGTCATCGGCCATCGGCACCTCCTCCGGCAGCCAGTGGACGCGCTGCTGCGTCAGCCAGGCGTCGTAGGCCCAGGGGTAGCGGAAGGGCTTGTAGACCGGGTTCGAGGTCAGGAGGTTGAACTGCTCCGGCAAGGCGGAGGCGGTCTGGTGTCCGTCGGGCATCGGTGTCGGTCTCTTGCGGTCGGGGAGCGGCCTGGGTGCGGGACCCAAAGCCGGGTGTCGTTCGGGGGCTGATCCGGGGGCGCAGGCTGATCCGCCGCGCAGGGGGCGGGTGGAAGCTCAACAGCGCCCGCGAGGGTTGCCGGGCGGGTCTATGCGGGGGTCCGGCGCATCGCCTCGATTATGCTGGGGCGCCTCCGTCTGGGCAAGGCTGGAGGTAGGCCGGGCTGGCCCAGCCGGTGAAGGCCGGCATTCAGACGATTGAAGTTGCCCCGTTTTCGCCAATGCAGGTCGGGCGCGCGGCGATGGGGCGACGCGGGCACGCGTCTTGCAAGTTGGATCAGCCCCGTAAGGCAGCCCCGCGGGTCAGTCCCGAGGGGCAGCCCCCGTGGCCCCGTCACCTCGTCAGGAGATCCCGCCGTGCCGAAGCGCTTCCACCTCGGATGGTTCGCCAACTTCTCGGCCGGGGAATGGAACCAGCCCTTCTCGGCCGCCGATCCGAGCTGGGACGGCAGGCTCTACCTCGACATGGCGCAGGCGATGGAGCGCGCCTGCTTCGACTACATCATGCTCGAGGACACGCTGATGGTGTCCGAGGCCTGGGGCGGCACCGCGGAGGCCACGCTGCGGCACGCCCTGCAGGCGCCCAAGCACGATCCGCTGCCGCTGGCCGCGATGATCGCCGCCGCGACGACGCGACTCGGCGTGGTGGCGACCATGTCCACCATGGCCTACCCGCCCTTCCTGCTGGCGCGCCTCGCCTCCACGATCGACAGCCTGTCGGGCGGCCGCTTCGGCTGGAACATCGTGACCTCGGGCGAGGACAGCGCGGCGCAGAACCTCGGCCTGGAGGCCCTGCCCCCGCGCGAGGCGCGCTACGACATGGCCGACGAGTACGTGGAGCTGGTGCGGCAGCTCTTCGACTCGTGGCAGCCCGACGCCGTGGTGCTGGACCGGGAAAGCGGGGTCTTCGCCGACCACCGCAAGGTCGCGCCCATTCATTTCGAAGGAAAGTACTTCCGCTCGCGCGGACCGTTGAACACGGTGCGCTCGCCGCAGGGGCGGCCGGTCTTCGTGCAGGCCGGCGGCTCGCCGCGCGGTCGGGAGTTCGCGGCGCGCACGGCGGATTCGATCATCGCCACGGCCAATGGCGTGGAAGGGATGAAGCGCTACCGCGACGACGTCCGGGCGCGGGCGGCGGCGGCGGGGCGTGACCCGGACAGCATCAAGGTGCTGTTCCTGATCTACCCGGTCCTGGGCGAGACGCCCGAGGAGGCGGAGGCGCGCTACAGCCGCATGGTGAATGCGCCGTGGTTCATCGAGGCCTCGCTCGCGGCGATGGGCACGGTGACGGATATCGACTTCTCGCGCTTCGACCTCGACCAGGAGCTGCCGCACCTGACCACCAACGGCGAGCAAGGGTCGCTCGACAAGTTCGCGCAGTGGGGCAGCGGCAAGACGCTGCGGCAGCTCGCCTCCGAGCGCTACGACGGGGGCCTGCGGCTGGTGGGCACGCCCGATGCCATCGCGGCGCAGATGGGCGAGGCGATGGAGGCGATCGGCGGCGACGGCTTTCTGATCAGCACGCCCTTCCAGCGCACCAGCCGCCGCGCCGTGGTGGAGATCACGGAAGGGCTGGTGCCGGCGCTGCAGCGGCGCGGCTTGGTCCGCACGCGCTACGAGCACGCAATGCTGCGCGACACGCTGGCGGAGTTCTGATGCCGCCGCGCGAGGGCCAGGGCCAACGCGCTGCGGAGGCACACGATCTGTGGGGGCGGCCGCGGGGCAGAATGGCCACCCCGCCCCCTGGTCAGGCCGGTGCCGGAGCGGCCGGGCGGACCCGCGCCGGGTCGAGGCGGTGTTCCAGCCAGCGGACGCCGAGGCTCGCGGGGATGCTGATCACCAGGTAGATCAGGAACACCACCGTGTAGATGCTCATGTACTTGAAGGTGTCCGAGGCGATCAGCTGGCCGCGGAACATCAGCTCGGCGATCGAGATCGTGGACACCAGCGCGGTGTCCTTGAACATCGACACGAAGTAGTTGCCCACCGGTGGCACCACGATGCGGATGGCCTGCGGCAGGATCACCAGCCGCATCGCCTGTCGCGGCCGCAGGCCGAGCGCCGCGGCGGCCTCGCTCTGCGAGCGCGGGATCGCCGCGATGCCGGCGCGGAAGACCTCGCTGAGATAGGCGCCGTAGTTGATGGCCAGCCCCGCGAGCCCCGCCTGGATCGGCGTCAGCCGCAGGCCCAGCAGCGGCAGGACGTAGTAGATGTAGAAGAGCTGGAGGATCAGCGGCGAGCCGCGGATCACCTCCACGAAGACGGTGGCCGGCCAGCGCAGCGCCCGGCGCGGGCTCAGGCGCGCCAGGGCCAACAGGAGGCCCAGGACGAGGGCGATGGCCATGCCGCCGAGGGTGAGCAGCACGGTCAGCTGGACGCCCGCCCAGAGGTCGGGCGCCCAGCTGCGGAGATCGGCCAGCATTACGGGTTCAGGAAGAACTCCGTGGGGGTGAGGCCCCACTTGTTGAAGATCTTCGCGGCGGTGCCGTCGGCCTTCATCGCGGCGTAGGTGGTGTTGAAGGCCTTGAGGAAGCCGTCATTGCCCTTGGCGATGCCGAAGGCGCAGTTGGAGGCGGATTTCTCGTCGGGCACGTAGTCGCCCACCAGTTCGAAGCGCAGCTCGGCGTTCTGCTTCAGCGCGTAGGCCGACAGGCTGCCGTCCACCACCGCCGCGTCGATGCGCCCGGCGGAAAGGTCGGCCAGGACGTTCTGGATCGTCGGGTACTGGCGGATGTCGATCGTGGTGCCCGAGGGGCAGCGGCTGCTCGCCTGTCGCAGCAGGTCGATATAGGTCGTGCCCTGGTAGCTGCCGGCGGTCTTGCCGCAGAGATCGGCCAGGCTGTGCAGCTTCTTCGGATTGCCGGGCGCGACGTCGAGCGATTCCGGGTTGAAGAAGGTGGTGTCGGTGAAGTCGATCACCTGCTGCCGCGCCGGGCGGACGTACATGGCGTCGCCGATCAGCTGGATCCGCTGGCTCTGGATCGAAGGGATCAGGCTGTTGAAGGGCATGGCCACGACCTTCAGCTCGGCCTTGATGCCGCTGCGGCTGAGGAATTCCCGCAGGATGTCGGGCAGGACGCCGGCCGCGCCCTTGGTCTCCGGGTCCACGAAGCTCAGCGGCGCGTCGTTGGAGGTGCCGATCACCAGCTCCCCCTGCGAGCGGACCTGATCCAGCAGGTCGGCGGCGCGCGCTGGTGCCGCCGCGGTAGCCAGGATCGGTGCGACGGCGAGCATTCCGGCCAGGAGCCGGGCAAGGACGATCCGCATTCGGGGCGCTTTCCGCTGTTTGCGGCGCCGTGTCCTGCAAGACCGGGGCCAGAGCGGTGGCCCAAACTGGAGCCGGCGTTGCGGCAGGGATCGGGGCACGGGGTTCCGGACGTGGCTGGCGCGGAAGCGTGGCCGGGCTATCGTCGCGCCATGAGCCCAGACGACCTGCAGACCATCCCAGCCCGCTCCGGCCGCGCGCAGCGGCTCGAAGCGGGGCAGAGCATCACCGTGATCAACACGCACGGGACGCAGGTGCTCGACACCTGGGCCTTCGCGGCCGGAGACCTCGGCGAGTACCTGTCGATGGAGCACACGCGCTCGGTTAACAGCCGCTGGCTGGTGGGGCCGGGCATGGTGTTCGTGTCCACGAAGCGGCGGCCGATGCTGACCCTGGTGGAGGATCGCTCGCCCGGCGTGCACGACATGCTGCTGCCGGCCTGCAGCCCGGAGATCTACCGCGAGCTGGGTTGCGCGGACGGCCATGCGAGCTGCCAGAACAACCTCCATACAGCGCTGGCGGCGGTGGGCCTGGCGGTGCCGATCACCCCTGCCCCGCTGAACCTGTTCATGAACGTGCCGATCACGGCCGACGGCGCGCTGGACCGGGTTCCGCCCACGGCGCGGCCGGGCGACGCCGTGGTGCTGCGGGCGGAGATGCCGCTGTGGATCGTGTTCTCCGCCTGCCCGCAGGACGTGACGCCGATCAACGGCGCCCTGCGGCAGCCGGTGGAGGCGCATTACCGCCTGGGCTGAGGCCGCGGGCGGCTGCTGCGCCCCGGTCGTGATGCCGGGGCGGCCTGGACAGCGGCCGCACCGCCGTTGTTGAAATGGTGCCATGTGCGCCAAGAAAGTCATCTTCGACACGGACCCGGGCATCGACGACGCCTGTGCCCTGGCCCTGATCGCCGCCAGCCCGGCGCTGGAGCTGATCGGCATCACCACCGTTTTCGGCAACGCCTCGGTGGAGACCACGACGCGCAACGCGCTCTACCTGCGCCGCCGCTTCGGCCTCGCCGCCCCGGTGGCGCGCGGGGCTGAGCGCCCCTTGAGCAAGCCGCCACGCGATTTCCCGACCTTCATCCACGGCGAGAACGGGCTCGGCGACGTGGCGCTGGAGGGGTTGGACAGCCTCGGGGCAACCCACGCCAAGGATGCCGCGGATTTCATCGTGGAGCAGCTTCGAGCGGCACCGGGCGAGGTCACGCTGATCGCGGTGGGGCCGCTGACCAACCTGGCGCTCGCGATCGAGCGGGCGCCGGAGATCACCGCTCTGGCGGCCGAGGTGGTGGTGATGGGCGGCGCCTTCGGCACGGCCGGACGGCCCGGCAATGTCAGCCCGGTGGCGGAAGCCAATGTGTGGAACGACCCGGATGCCGCGGACCGGGTGCTGACAGCGCCCTGGCCGGTGCGGATCGTGGGCCTCGACGTGACGACGCTCTGCGTGATGGGGCCGGACTACATGGCCGGCTTGCGCGACCGCGCGCCGGGAGTCGGCGGCTTCCTGTGGGAGATCACGCGCTTCTACGAGCATCTCTATCGCACGCGCGACGGTATCGACGGGATCAACGCGCACGACGCCCTGGCCGTCGCACGCGCCATCGAGCCGGCGCTGTTCCGGGAGCGGCGCGGGCCGGTGCGCGTGGTCACCGACGGCATCGCGACCGGGCAGACGATCCAGAGCGTTGAGGGCGTGCGCTACCCGCCGGGGCCGTGGGACGGGTTGCCGTCGCAGTCGGTCTGCGTCGAGGCCGACAACGCGGCGTTCCTGAAGCTTTACGCCGAGGCGCTGGTGGCCTGGGAAGCGGGCCGCTGAACGCCGGGACTGGCCTTATCCGGGAAGCGGCGCTCCGCCCCCGGAGCCGACGCCTGATGGCGGTCTGCGCCCCCGAAACCCGACTGGCCGACAAGCCCGGCCCGTCGGGCAGCTGCCCTTACTGGCAGGCGAGGCATTCCTCGTAGTTCGTGGTTTCCGCCGCCACCGGCCGCGGCGTGGCCACGATGTTGATCGGCTCGGCCGCCGAAAGGCTCGGGCGGATGGCCACCTTCTCGCTGATCGTGTCGGCGCGCTGGATCGAGAGCGAGCGGCAGTAGTAGAGCGACTTCATCCCCTTCTTCCACGCCTGGAAGTGGATCTGGTGCAGGTCGCGCTTGTGCACGTCGGCCGGCACGAAAAGGTTCACCGACTGCGCCTGGCAGATAAAGGGCGTGCGGTCGGCCGCGTGCTCGATCACCCAGCGCTGGTCCAGCTCGAAGGCGGTCTTGAACACCGCCTTTTCCTGCTCGGTCAGGAAGTCGAGGTGCTGCACCGAGCCCTTGGTCACGGTGATCGTGGTCCAGGTGTCGTCGTCGTCGCGCCCGTGCTTCGCCAGCACCGCCTTCAGGTGCGGGTTGCGCACGATAAAGGAGCCCGACAGCGTCTTGTGGTTGTAGACGTTGGCCGCGATCGGCTCGATGCCGGCCGAGGCGCCGCCGCAGATGATGCTGATCGAGGCGGTGGGCGCGATCGCCATCTTGTTGGAAAAGCGCTCGTTGAACCCGTACTCCGCGGCGTCCGGGCAAGGCCCGCGTTCGGCCGCCAGCGTGCGGCTCGCGGCGTCGGCCTGCTCGCGGATGTGCTTGAACATCCGCTTGTTCCAGACCTTCGCGATCACGCTCTCGAAGGGGATGTTGTTGGCCTGCAGGAAGGAGTGGAACCCCATCACGCCGAGCCCCACCGAGCGCTCGCGCATCGCGGAATAGCGGGCGCGGGCCATGCTGTCGGGCGCGGTGTCGATGAAGTTCTGCAGGACGTTGTCGAGGAAGCGCATCACGTCCTCGATGAAGCGCGGATCGTCCTTCCACTCGTGCCAGGTCTCGAAGTTCAGCGAGGACAGGCAGCAGACGGCGGTGCGGTCCTGCCCGTGCTGGTCGCGGCCCGTTGGCAGCGTGATCTCGGAGCACAGGTTGGAGGTCTTCACCTCCAGCCCGGCGAGCTTGTGGTACTCGGGGCGCGCGTTGTTCACGGCGTCGGAGTAGATGATGTAGGGCTCGCCTTGCTCGATGCGGGCCAGCAGGATGCGGATCCACAGCGAACGAGCCGAGATCTTGCGCACCACGGCGCCGTCCTTCGGTGAGGTCAGCGCCCATTCCTCATCGGCCTCCACCGCGCGCATGAAGGCGTCGGGGATCAGGATGCCGTGGTGGAGGTTCAGCGCCTTGCGGTTCGGATCGCCGCCGGTGGGGCGGCGGATGTCGACGAACTCCTCGATCTCCGGGTGCGAGACCGGCAGGTACACGGCGGCCGAGCCGCGGCGCAGCGAGCCTTGGCTGATCGCCAGCGTCAGGCTGTCCATCACGCGGATGAAGGGCACGATGCCCGAGGTCTTGCCGTTCTGCCCGACCTTCTCGCCGATCGAGCGCAGGTTGCCCCAGTAGGAGCCGATGCCGCCGCCCTTGGAGGCGAGCCAGACGTTCTCGTTCCACAGGCCGACAATACCGTCGAGGCTGTCGTTCGCCTCATTGAGGAAGCAGGAGATCGGCAGGCCGCGCGTGGTGCCGCCGTTGCTCAGGATCGGGGTCGCCGGCATGAACCACAGGCGCGAGATGTAGTCGTAGATGCGCTGGGCATGCGCGGCGTCGTCGCCGTAGGCGCTGGCCACGCGGGCGAAGAGGTCCTGGTAGGATTCGCCCGGCATCAGGTAGCGGTCGTCGAGCGTCGCCCGGCCGAAATCGGTCAGCAGCGCGTCGCGGGAGCGGTCCACCTGGACCTGGCCATGACCCTCGAGCTGAACGGCGTCGAACATGACTTTCCTTTCCCTGTAGCTGGGCATCAGCACGCGGCGGTGGGGGTGCCCTTCGTCTGGGCGGAGAGCTTCCCTAGCACCACATCTGGTGGAGCGCCAATGAAGTCCGACCAGAACTGGTGTGGGAAGCCACGAAACCGTGCGCCGCGGCGACTCGCTGGAAAACCTGCCTTTTCGGCCTGGGTGGACCGGACGAGCTCCCCTCGGTGAGCCCACCCATCCCCGTTTTCCCCGTAATCCACAGGGGGTGATTCGGGGGCGGCGACTGCCATCGAAGCTTCACTGGCCTGTCTTGGTGGAGATGGTTAGCCGGGGTCACGCGGCCTGCCCGTCGGGGGCACGGCCGATTGTTGCGGGCTGCCCGGAGGCAGGATGTTGGACCAGAATTTCACCATGGCGCCGATGCTCGGCAGCTTCCGGGAGCGCAGCCTCGCCCTCACCGCCGTGCCGGCCGAAACGCGGCAGCGCTTCCTGGAAGCGCCCGCCACGCGCGAAGCCCATGCCGAGCTGATGAGCCGCGTCCCGGCGATGCGGCAGGTCGAGGTGGGCAACGTGCCGGAGACCGGCCCCTCGGGCGGAACGCTGCGCGTCGCGGCCTGGAACCTGGAGCGCTGCCTTTACCCGGATGCGGCCGCCAAGCTGCTGCGCCGGCACGCGGTGGACCTGGTGCTGCTGAGCGAGATGGATGCCGGGATGCGCCGCACGGGGCAGCGCCATACCACGCGCGACCTCGCCCGGCTGCTCGGGCACGGCTACGGCTACGCGCTGGAGTTCCTGGAACTGGCGGCGATGCCGGCACCGGTGGTGTTCGAGGACGACCTGCCCGGCAACCGCATGGGCTTCCACGGCAATGCCTTCACTGCCGCCCTGCCCTTCCGCGACCCGGTGGTGATCCGCCTCGACGAGGTCGCGGACTGGTACGTCGCGGCCAAGGGTGGGCAGAAGCGGGTCGGCACGCGCATGGCGGTGGCGGCGACCTTCCGGCACGGCACGCAGGAATTCGTGGGCTGCTCCGTACATCTGGAGAGCAACAGCGACTTCGAGGGCCGCGCGGCGCAGATGCGGCGCCTACTGGACGAGCTCGACCGCTATGCCGGGGATCTGCCGGTGGTGATCGGCGGCGACCTGAACACGGTGGTGCAGGCCGGCGGCCACGGCGATGCGCGGGAGATGCTGTTCGCGGAGAGTGCGGCGCGCGGCTACGACTGGAGCCGCTGCAATCTCGCCTGGCCGACGACGCGGCGCAGCACCTGGAGCACCGGGGCCGGAACGCGGCAGCTCGACTGGTTCTGCACGCGCGGGCTGGAGGTCGAGGCGCCGGAGGTGATCCCGTCGATCAGCGAGGATGGCAAGGTGCTGACGGATCACGAGCTGATCCTGCTGACCCTGCGGTTCTGACCGCGACGGGGGCCGGTTCGTCCCGGCCCCCGATCTCATGCCCCCGGGTTTTGGGTCGCGGCCTCCGTCTTTCAGGCCAGGGCGTAGTTGCGTGCCGGGGCCAGGGCCGTTTCCGGCTCCAGCCGGGCGCCGGTCGTAGCGTCGAACAGGTGCAGGCGCTGCGGCGGGAGCGACAGCATCACCGACTGTCCGCGGCTCACGACATGCTCGGGCGGGCGGTGCAGCAGGATCGTGCAGCCCTGCAGCCGGGCATGGACGAGCTGGCTGGTGCCGAGATTCTCGGTCAGCTCGCAGCGCGCTTCCAGCGCCCCCTCCTCCACGTGTTCGGGCCGGATGCCGACGGTCACGGCCCGGCCCGGCTCGAACACCGCGGGCAGCGGCAGCACCAGCCCCTCGCCCACCGTGACCTGAGTCCCGTTGCCGGACACGCGGCCATCAAGGAGGTTCATGGCCGGGGCGCCGAGGAAGCCCGCCACGAAGCGGGTCGCCGGGCGATCGTAGACGGCGCGCGGGTCGCCTACCTGCTCGATCCGGCCGGCGTTCATCACCACCAGGATGTCGGCCAGCGTCATCGCCTCCACCTGATCGTGCGTCACCAGGATGGAGGTGGCGCCGAGCCGGTCATGCAGGCGCCGCAGCTCGACCCGCATCTGCGTGCGCAGCGTGGCGTCGAGGTTGCTCAGCGGCTCATCGAACAGGAAGACGCGCGGGTTGCGGACCATGGCGCGGCCCATGGCCACGCGCTGCCGCTGGCCGCCGGAAAGCTGCCCGGGCTTGCGGTCCAGCAGGGTGTCGAGCGCCAGGGTGGTGGCGATCTCGCGCACCCGCTGGTCGCGCTCGGCACGCCGCACGCCCGCGACCTTAAGCGGGTAGCCGATGTTGGCGGCCACCGTCATGTGCGGGTAGAGCGCGTAGTTCTGGAACACCATGGCGCAGTGGCGGTCCTTGGGCTCGCGCTCGTTCACGCGCTCACCCGCCACGCGGACCTCGCCGGCGGTCACGGATTCCAGCCCGGCGATCATGCGCAGCATGGTGGATTTGCCGCAGCCCGACGGGCCCAGGATCACCGCGAAGGCACGCTCGGGCAGGTCGAGCGAGATGTCGCGCACGGAGGGCGCCGCGGCGCCGGGATAGGATTTGCGCAGGTCGCGCAGCTCGATGGCGGCCATGGTGGCCTCCTCTACTTCTCGGTTGCGACGAGGCCGCGGACGAACCAGCGCTGCATCAGCATCACCACGACCAGCGGCGGCAGCATCACGATCAGGGCGGCGGCCATCAGCACGTTCCAGTCCGGCACGCCGTCGGCGCGCGGCACCATGCGCGACAGCTGCACCATGACGGTGGCGCGCGACGGATCGGTGGTGACCAGCAGCGGCCAGAGGTACTGGTTCCAGGCGTAAACGAACATGATTGTGGCCAGTGCCGCGATGTTGGTGCGGCTGAGCGGGATCAGAACGTCGCGCAGGAAGCGGATGGGGCCGGCGCCGTCCATGCGGGCGGCCTCCACCAGTTCTTCCGGGATGGTCATGAAGAACTGGCGGTACAGGAAGGTGCCGGTGGCGGTGGCGACCAGCGGCAGGATCAACCCGGTGTAGGAATTGAGCATCCGCCAGTCGAGCGACACGGTGACGCCGGTGGCCATGTTGATCAGCGTGCTGAGGCCGGTGATGTCCAGGATCACCTGGAAGGGCCGCAGCGCATTGGCCGCCACCGCGTAGGTCGGCACGATGCGGACCTCGAGCGGCAGCATCAGCGTCACGAAGATGATCCAGAAGACCACCGTCTTGGCGCGCCAGTCGAAGAACACGATGGCGAAGGCGGCCAGCATGGCGACCACGATCTTGCCCACCATGACGCCGATCGCGACGATGAGACTGGTGGCCATGCGGGCGCCGAACTCGCCGCGCGCCCAGGCGGTGGCGACGTTCTCCAGCAGGTGGGAGCCGGGCAGCCAGTTGATCGGCGTGCTGTTGACGCCGGCGAGATCCTGCGTGGCGGCCACGAAGGCGAGCCAGAGCGGGACCATCAAGCAGACGACGCCGGCGAGCAGGATCGCGTGCGTCGCGAGGTTCAGGAAGGGGCGGCGTTCGATCATTTGTAGTGCAGCCGACGCTCAACGAAGCGGAACTGGACGAAGGTCAGCGCCACCACCAGCAGCATCAGCACGATGCTCTGCGCGGCAGCCCCCGAGTAGTCGAGGCCTTTGAAGCCGTCGGCGTAGATCCGGTACACCATGATCTCCGTGGCGTGGGCGGGGCCGCCCGCCGTCATCGTGTCCACCAGCGCGAAGCTGTTGGTGAAGCTGTCGGTCAGGTTGATGATGACCAGGAAGAACAGCGTCGGCGTGAGCAGCGGGATCTGCAGGTCGCGCATCCGCCGCACCGGCCCGGCGCCGTCCATGGCGGAGGCCTCCACGAGGCCGCGCGGGATGGACTGGAGCCCCGCCAGCAGGAACACGAAGTTGTAGGAGACGAGCTGCCAGGCGCCGGCGATCACCAGCATGGTCATGGCCTGGGCACCGTTGAGGCCCGGGTTCCACAGGCCGGGCGAGACGGCGTTCAGGAAGGAGAACACGCCCGAGCGCGCGTCGAACACGAAGCGGAAGATGATGCCAATGGCGGGTGCCGCGATGGCGTAGGGCCAGATCAGCGCGAGGCAGTAGCCGCGGCTTCCCTTAAGTTCCCGATCCACGAACATGGCCAGCACCAGCGAGGCGGCGATGGCCAGCGCCGTGGTGGCGGCCGCGTAAAGGATGCTGGCTGCGACCGAGTTCCAGTAGTTCGTGTCGGCGAAAACGTTGCGGAAGTTCTCCCAGCCCACCCAGGCGTTGCCGCCGCCCCAGGGTTGCTCGAGCGTAAAGGCCCAGTAGAAGGCCTCGCCGGTCGGCCAGTAGAAGAACACGAAGATGACCAGCAGCTGCGGCAGGGCCAGGGCCCAGGGAAGCCAGCGGCTGCGGAACAGGGCGCGTCGGGTGTTGCTCATGCGTGGGCTCCGCGTCCGGCCGCCGCTTGCGTCGCGGCGGCCGGAGCGATCACGAGGTCAGCGATCAAGCGGTCAGGGCAGCTGCTTGCCGCGGTAGGTCTGCTCGAAGCGGCGCAGCACACGGTTGCCTTCCTCGACCATGGTGTCGAGGGCCTGGTCCATGGTCTTCTGGCCCGAGAAAGCGGCCTGCATCTCGTTGGCGTAGATGGCGCGGATCTGGGTGAAGCCGCCCAGGCGCAGGCCGCGCGAGTACTGCGTCGGCTCGGTGACCAGCAGGCTGTCCATGGCGACCTCGCGGCCCACGTTCTGCGGCCGCTGGAAGAAGCCCTCGGCCTTGAGCTTGTCGTAGCCGGCGCGCGTCACCGGGATGTAGCCGGTGTTGGTGGACCAGAACTCCTCGGATTCCGGCTTGGCCAGGAACTCGAAGAAGGCGGCGGCACCGCGGTACTCAGCGGCCGGGCGGCCCTTCAGCGTCCAGAGCGAGGCGCCGCCGACGCGGGAGTTGGTGCGGGTGGTGCCGGCGTAGAGCGGCAGCATCGCCGGCGTCCAGTCGAGGCCCTGCTTCGCCGTCAGCCGCACCGTGGAATGGTCGGCGATGGAGTTGAACATCGAGGCGCAGGTGCCGTCGGCGAAGGCGGCGGTGGCGATCTGCCCGGTCTCAGGCGTCTTCACCACCAGCAGGCCTTCCTTGTACCAGCGGTAGATGTTGTTGAAGTGCTTGCGGATCAGCCCGTCGTTGAACACCAGCTTGGCGTCGAGGCCGCCGTAGCCGTTATCCTCACTGGCGATCGGCAGGTTGTGGACCGAGGCGAACTGCTCGAGCCAGGGCCAGCTGTCGAAGTTGATGGCCATCGGGCAGGCATGGCCCTTGGCCTTGAGGGCGCGCAGCGCCTTCTCGACGTCTTCCCAGGTTTCCGGCGGCTTCTCGTAGCCGACGTCGCGGAAGGCGCCGCGGTTCCAGTACATCACCGCGGTGGAGGAGTTGAACGGGAAGCTCAGCATCTCCCCCTTTGACGTCGCGTAGTAGGCGGCGATCGGGGACAGGTAGTTGTTCCAGTCGACGTTGCGCTTCTGCTCAGCCATCAGCTCGCGCGCCGGGACGTACTGGCCGGACAGCATCAGGTCGGCGGTGCCGATGTCGTAGACCTGCACCACCGTCGGCTGCTCGCCGGCGCGGAAGGCGGCGATGGCGTTCTGAAGGGTGCGGGGATAGTCGCCCTGGCTGACGCAGGACACCTCGAAGTCGCGCTGGCTGTCGTTGAAGCGCTTGCAGACCTGCTGCACCACGTCGCCCAACTGGCCGCTCAGCCCGTACCAGAAGGTGAAGCGCTGGCGCTCCTGCGCCTCGGCATGAGGCGCGGCCAGCGCCGTGATGGCGACGCCGAGCGCCAGAGCGGTTCTACGCAACATCGGAGAATCCCCGTTAACAATCGGGGCGGTGCTTAGCGATGAGTGATGATGCTTCTGTTGCGCCGCTATGACGCTCCCATGACAGATAACCGGGCTGTGACAGGGGGATAGTGCCGGGCGGCGGAGCCTGGCCGCCGCCGTCGGGTTCGGCGCCCCCGGGTTCGGAGGAGCGGGTTCGGAGGAGCGGGTTCGGAGCACCGGGTTCGATAACCCTGGTGCTCGGCACCCTGATGTCCGGCACCCCGCGTTCAGGGCACCGGCTTCAGCGATCCAGTATCAGCGCATCGGCGGCGGGTATTGCAGGCCACCCTTGTTCCACAGGTTGTTCGGGCCGCGCTGCACGCCCATCGGGGTGATGTTACGGTCCCAGACCTCGCCGTAGTTGCCGACCTGCTTCACGACGTTCACCGCCCAGGCGGGATCGACGCCCATCATCTTGCCCAGGTCGCCGGTCTTGCCCATGAAGCGCTGGACGTCCGGGTTGTTGCTGTCGATGAAGCTGTCGATGTTCTTGGAGGTGATCCCCAGCTCCTCGGCCGTCAGCTGCGCGAAATGCGTCCAGCGCACGATGTCGAAGAACTTCCAGTCGCCCTTGCGCACCATCGAGCCCAGCGGCTCCTTGGAGATGATCTCCGGCAGCAGCGTGTACTGCCCGGCATTCGGGCCCTGCGCGTAGCGGAATGCCGCGAGCGAGGAAGCGTCGGTGGTGTAGGCGTCGCAGCGGCCGGTGATGAAGGCGTTGTGGATTTCCTCGAGGTTCTCGATCACCACGGGGGTGAACTTCATGTTGTTGAGGCGGAAGTAGTCGGTCAGCGCCAGCTCGGTCGTGGAGCCCGGCTGCACGCAGACGGTGGCCCCGTCGAGCGCCTTGGCGCTGGTGACGCCGGAGCTCGTCTTCACCAGGAAGCCGGTGCCGTCGTAGAAGTTGACGCCCGCGAACTCCAGGCCCAGCGCCGCCTCGCGCCCCAGCGTCCAGGTGGTGGAGCGCACCAGCATGTCCACCTCGCCGGACTGCAGCGCGGTAAAGCGGTTCTGCGTGGTGGTCGGCACGAAGCGGACCTTGTTGGCATCGCCCAGGATGGCGGCGGCAACGGCCTTGCAGGTGTCGGAGTCGATGCCGCGCATCACGCCCTGGCTGTCGGGCAGGCTGAAGCCGACATTGTTGCCGGCGGTGCCGCAGAGCAGCTGGCCGCGCTGACGGATGGCGCCGATCGTGTCGGCCGCCGGCTGCTGCGCCGCCGCGTCGCGCATGGTGGGAATGGCGGCCAGAGCGACGGCGATGGCGGCCGTCGCAGCCTTGATCAGGCGCATGGAGGTCACTCCCCGGCGGTTCCGGAAATCGGAACCATTGGGGGCAAGGTTCGCTTTCGCGAAGCTCGGCTCACAAGTGCCTAAATTATTCCCATTCGATGGTGCCGGGCGGCTTGCTGGTCACGTCGTAGGCAACGCGGTTGATCCCGCGCACTTCGTTGACGATCCGATTGGCAACGCGCGACAGGAAGGCCACTTCGAAGGGGTAGACATCCGCCGTCATGCCGTCGGTCGAGGTCACGGCGCGAAGCGCGCAGGCCTGGTCATAGGTGCGGCCGTCGCCCATCACGCCCACGGTGCGAACCGGCAGCAGCACCGCGAAGGCCTGCCAGATGGCGTCGTAAAGGCCGGCGGAGCGGATCTCCCCCAGGAAGATCGCGTCGGCCTTCTGGAGGATCTGCACCTTCTCGCGCGTGACCTCGCCCGGGATGCGGATCGCGAGGCCAGGCCCCGGAAACGGGTGGCGGCCGACGATCGCCTCCGGCATGCCGAGCTCGCGACCCAGGGCGCGGACCTCGTCCTTGAACAGGTCGCGCAGCGGCTCCACCAACTGCATCCGCATGTGCTCCGGCAGGCCGCCCACGTTGTGGTGCGACTTGATGGTGACGGAAGGGCCGCCGGTGGCGGACACGCTCTCGATCACGTCCGGGTAGAGCGTGCCCTGGGCCAGGAAGTCGGCGCCACCGAGCTTGGCCTGCTCTTCCTCGAAGACCTCGATGAACAACCGGCCGATGGTCTTGCGCTTCACCTCCGGGTCGGTGGTGCCGGCGAGCTGGCCCAGGAACAGGTCGGAGGCGTCGCGGTGAACCAGCTTGATGTTGAAGCGGTCGCGGAAGGTGGACACCACCTGCTCGGTTTCGCCGCCGCGCATGAGGCCGTGGTCGACGTAGATGCAGGTGAGCTGGTCGCCGATCGCCTCGTGGATCAGCACCGCGGCCACCGAGGAATCGACGCCGCCGGAGAGGCCGCAGATCACCTTGCCGGTGCCGACCTGGGCGCGGATGCGGGCGATGGCCTCGGCGCGGAAGGCCGCCATGGTCCAGTCGCCGGCGCAGCCGCAGACCGCGTGGGTGAAGTTGCGCAGCAGCTGCGCGCCGTGCGGGGTGTGCACGACCTCAGGGTGGAACTGGATGCCGTAGAAGTGGCGGCTGTCGTCAGCCACCATGGCGAAGGGCGTGCCCTCGCTGGTGGCGACGATGCGGAAGCCCTCGGGCAGGGCGGCGACGCGGTCGCCGTGGCTCATCCAGACCTGCTCGCGCGCGCCGGGGGACCAGACCTCCTGCGTCAGGGCGCAGGCCTCGGCCACCTCGACATAGGCGCGGCCGTATTCCTGGTGGTCGCTCTTCTCGACCTTACCGCCGAGCTGCATGCACATCGTCTGCTGGCCGTAGCAGATGCCCAGCACCGGGAGGCCCAGCTCGAACACCAGCTGCGGGGCGCGGGGGCTGCCCTCATCCACGGTGGAGGCGGGGCCACCGGACAGGATGATGCCGCGCGGCGCGAAGGCCTGGATGCGCTCGGGCGCGGCGGTGAAGGGCCAGACCTCGCAGTAGACACCGGACTCGCGGACGCGGCGCGCGATCAGCTGCGTCACCTGGCTGCCGAAGTCGAGGATGAGGATGCGGTCGTGCCCGCCCGCTGCGGGCTCGGCAACGGGGGCGGTGGGATTCGTCGCGGTCTGGTCGGCCATGGCGGCGCGAAGCATGTCCGGGGCGGCAGCGTCAAGCCATTCGGCGGCAGAACAGCCCTGCCCTGCCCGTCAAGCGGGCGTGAAGCACCCGGTAGCGGCCACGAGACACCGGAAAAGGTGCCGGGCTGGCCTCAGGATTCCTGCGTGAAGGCTGTGGCCGCGAGCAGCGTTTCGATCGGGTTCCAGGCCAGTGCGGTCTGTTCCACCGCCTCGCCGCCGACCTGGATGGCTTCGCGTGCCACCGGCCGCCCGCCCAGGTGGCGGTAGAAGAAGCGAGCATTGTTGCCCGACAGCACCCAAAGCATCGCCGAGCCGCAGCCGATCGCGGCGAGGTGGGCCGCCGAGGCGCGCATCAGGCGCCGCCCGATGCCCCGATCGCGGTAGTCGGTCAGGACGTAGAGCGTCTCGATCTCGCCCTCCGCGAAGTCGGCGCCGCCAAGGCCGGTCCGGCGGACCTTACGGGCGGAGGCGAAGCCCACGATCCGGCGCGGATCGGCGGCGGTTTCCGCCACGAACACCGCTTCCTCGCCGCGCCGGGTCAGCATGCCGTGGCCGTAGCCGGCCGCGATGCGGCGCTGGGAAAGCTCGGCCAGGTAGCCATGTGGCAGGAGGCCTGCATAAGCATCCTGCCAGGCGGCGACGTGCACCGCCGCGATGGCGGCGGCATCCTCGGGACGGGCGCGCCGGATGCAGGTGTTCATGTGACTGCGGGATCGCTGCTCGCACGGGTTGTGGTATCGGACCGGGGAACGGCAACTTCGGTACGCTCAAGTACGGCGCAGAAGAAGCCGTCCGTTCCATGGCTGTGCGGCGCCAGCGCCATGAAATCGCCCTCTCCCGGCGCTGTGTCCACTACCGAACCGAGTGCCGCAAGGCTCTGTTTCCAGGCCTCTTGCAGCGGCACGACACGGAATTCCGGGCGACGTTCGAGCAGGTTCTGCACCTGTGCCTCATCCTCTTCGGGGAGCACGGAGCAGGTAGCGTAAACCAGCTTTCCGCCGGGGCGCACCAGGGAAGCAGCCCGATCCAGGATTGCTCTCTGTTTGGTGACAAGCTCGTTAAGGTCAAATTCACCCGTGCGGATTCTCGCGTCCGGGTTGCGGCGCCATGTCCCCGTGCCCGTACAAGGTGCATCCACCAGAACGCGGTCGAACTGGGCGGCACGGCGCTTCGCCCAGCGGTCACCGGCCTCGAGCAAGTGGGTTTCGGCATTGTCCACACCGGCGCGACGGAGTCGCTGGGCGGCACCGGTCAGGCGAGGGGCGGACACGTCGCAGGCGGTGATGCGCCCCCGGTTGTTCATGCTGGCCGCCATGGCCAGCGTCTTGCCGGCCGCACCGGCGCAGTAATCGGCCACCCGCATTCCTGGGCGCGCATCGGCCAGCAGGGCAATGAGCTGCGAGCCTTCGTCCTGGATCTCGACCAGCCCGTCGCGGAAGGCTTTGCTCGCCAGGATGGGTCGGCGGTCGGCGATGCGCAGGCCCCAGGGCGAGAAGGGCGTGGGCGTGGCCGGGATGCCCTCGGCGGCCAGGGCCGCCAGGGCACCGTCGCGCGTGGTTTTCAGCAGGTTGGCGCGCAGGTCGAGCGGCGCCGCTTCCGCCATCGCCTCGGCCGCGGCCGGCAGCGCATCGCCAAAGCGGGCCTGGAAGCCGGGCATCACCCAGTCCGGCAGGTTGAGGCGCAGGTTCTCCGGCATCTCGGCACGCACCAGCGGCGGGCGCAGCGCGGCCAACACCCGGCGTTCCTCGGCATCGAGGGGTGCTTCGGCATAAGGGCCCTGCTCGCTGAAGGCGGCCACGACGCCCTGGAGCGAGCCGCCGCCCATCAGCACCATCTGCGCCGCCACCAGCAGGCGCGCGGTCGGCTCGGCGCCCAGCTTGCGCAGCCGCCAGTCGAGGCGGAGGCGTTCGCGCACCACGGCCCAGGCGCGCTCCGACACGGCGCGGCGGTCGCTGCTGCCGATGTAGCGGCGGGCGCGGAAGAACTCGTTGGCCACCGCGTCGGCCGGACGGCGAGGCTGGTCTTCCATCGCGCTCAACAGTGCGACGGTGGCGGCAAGGCGGGCGGCGGGGGTCATGCGGTGGTGCTGCTCATGATGGGAACACCCCGGACGGGTGGACGGGCGGAGGGTTCCGCCCGGCCACCGGTGCCGGGGCGTCAAGGTTCAGGGCCGGACGGTGGCGGGTCCGCGACGGTGAAAGTGGCGGTGGGGCGGCCCGGTTGCGGCGGCAGGTGGCGCCGGCGGGGCGCCGCGTGCGGTCCTGGCGCCGGGCTCAGCCCGACGCGCGAGGGCGCCACCGCCTGATGGTGGCCGGAAGAACCAGGGCGGGGCCGTGACTGGCCCGGCCCCTCCCAGGCTTACTCGGCGCGGTAGTTCGGCGCCTCGCGGGTGATGGCGACGTCGTGGACGTGGCTTTCGCGCAGGCCCGCGTTGGTGATGCGGCGGAAGCGGCAGTTGGTCTGCATCTCCGCCATGGTGGCGCTGCCGGTATAGCCCATGGCCGAGCGCAGCCCGCCCACGAGCTGATGGATCACCGCGCCCACCGGGCCCTTGTAGCCGATGCGGCCCTCGATGCCCTCGGGCACGAACTTCAGGCTGTCGGACACTTCCGCCTGGAAGTAGCGGTCGGCCGAGCCGCGCGCCATGGCACCCAGCGACCCCATGCCGCGATACGACTTGTAGGAACGGCCCTGGTAGAGGAAGACCTCGCCCGGCGCCTCGTCGGTGCCGGCGAAGAGCGAGCCCATCATCACGCAGTCGGCGCCGGCCGCGATGGCCTTGGCGATGTCGCCCGAGGTGCGGATGCCGCCGTCGGCGATGGCGGGCACGTTGCGCTCATGCGCGGCGGCGGCGGATTCCAGCACCGCGGTCAGCTGCGGCACGCCGACGCCCGCCACGATGCGGGTGGTGCAGATGGAGCCCGGGCCGATGCCGATCTTGATGGCGTCGGCGCCGGCCTCGATCAGGGCGATCGCGGCCTCAGGCGTCGCGATGTTGCCGGCGATGACCTGGACGCTGTTGCTCATCTGCTTGACGCGCTCGACCGAGCGCAGCACGCCGGCCGAGTGGCCGTGGGCGGTGTCCACCACGATCACGTCGACCTCGGCGGCCACCAGCGCCTCGGCGCGGCGGATGCCGTCCTCGCCGGTGCCGGTGGCGGCGGCGACGCGCAGGCGGCCCAGCGCGTCCTTGATCGCGGTCGGGTTGGTGCGGGCCTTGTCCATGTCCTTCACGGTGATCAGGCCGACGCAGCGGTACTGATCGTCCACCACCAGCAGCTTCTCGATGCGGTGCTTGTGCAGCAGCGCGCGGGCCTGGTCGGGGGTGGCGTCGTTGAGGACGGTGACGAGGTTCTCGCGCGTCATCAGCTCGTAGACGCGCAGGTTGGGGTCGTTGGCGAAGCGCACGTCGCGCGAGGTGACGATGCCCACGAGGCGCTTGCTGTCGCGCTCCACCACCGGGATGCCGCTGATGCGGTGCTGGTCCTGCAGGGCGCGGACATCGGCCAGCGTCTGGTCGGGGTGGATGGTGACGGGGTTCACCACCATGCCGCTCTCGAACTTCTTGACGCGGCGGACCTGGGCGGCCTGCTCCTCGATCGAGAGGTTCTTGTGGATCACGCCGATGCCGCCGGCCTGGGCCATGGCGATGGCCATGGGGTTCTCGGTCACGGTGTCCATCGCGGCCGACATCAGCGGGATGTTCAGCCCGATCTCGCGCGTCAGGCGGGTGCGGGTGTCCGTCTGGTTCGGCAGCACGGTGGAATAGCCCGGCACCAGCAGCACGTCGTCGAAGGCGAAGGCCTCCTCGAAGCGGTGACGCGTCTCGATGCGGGGAAGTGTCTCTGATGCCATGGGCGGGGGCCTCTCGTGGGGCGGGCGCTGCCGCGACCTTGGCGAGCCCTCCTACGCCCCTCCCCCGCGTCGTGGCAAGCGCCGTTGCGCACGCGCAGGGCAGCCCCGCAACAGCGCCTTCCCTGAGGGGTTGTTCAGCCGGCCTCCGGGTCGCGGCCAGCGGCATTGTTGCCGCGGAAGCCCTGCGCCACCACGAAGGCCTCGGCGCTGTCCTTGCGGCTCGAGGGCGGCTTCGCGTGGCGCACCTGGGCGTAGTCGCGCTTGAGGTCGGCCAGCAGCGTCCGCTCGGTGCCGCCCTGGAAGACCTTGGCCACGAAGGCGCCGTCGGGTGCCAGCACGCGCCGGGCGAAGTCGGCCGCGAGCTCCACCAGCGCCATGATCCGCAGGTGGTCGGTGGCGTTGTGGCCGATGGTGTTGGGCGCCATGTCCGACAGCACGAGGTCGGCCGGGCCGGCCAGCGCCTCCAGCACGGCGTCCTCGCCCGCCTGTTCGGAGAAGTCGCCCTGCAGGATGGTGACGCCGGCCATCGGCTCCATCGGCAGGAGGTCCAGCGCCACGATCCGCCCGCGGTCGCCGATCACCTTGCTGGCCGCCTGGGTCCAGCCGCCGGGTGCGGCGCCGAGATCCACGATCCGCTGGCCCGGCTTGAACAGCTTGAAGCGCTCGTCCAGCTCCAGGATCTTGAAGGCGGCACGCGAGCGCCAGCCCGCGGCCTTGGCGGCGCGGACGTAGGGATCGTTGATCTGCCGCTCCAGCCAGCGCTGCGAGGAGGTGCTGCGGCTCTTGGCGGTGCGCAGGCGGGTGGTGAGGCCGCGTTCAACGGGAGGTTTCATCGGGGGGCTTATCGAACGCCGTTCAGGCGGACGCAAAGGCTGCGTCGCGCCGCGCCGGCTGGCCGCGATTCCCGCGCATCATGCGCAGGAGCATCCCTTCCCGTAGGCCACGGTCGCACACCGTCAGGCTGGCGGTCGGCCAGGTCCGGCGGATGGCGGCGAAGATGGCGCAGCCGGGCAACACGAAGTCGGCACGCTCGGAGCCGATGCAGGGGTGTGCCGCCATGCCCTTGCGGCCGGTGTCCTGCAGCCACTTCAGCGCGGCGTCGGCGTCGCAGCAGTGCAACACCTGCCCGTCCACCCGCGGACGGGAATAGCGCGGCAGGTCCAGCACGATGCCGGCCAGGGTGGTGACGGTGCCGCTGGTGCCCATCAGGCGGACGCCGCCGGCGCGCATCTCCTGGCGGATACGGTGGACCTCGTCGAAGGGCTCCAGCCGGCTGGCCAGTTCCTCCACCAGGGCGGAGAACCCGTCCGGCGTGTTGCAGAAGCGGCCCGCCTGCTCCGACACGGTGACCACGCCGACCGGAACCGACATGTAGCCGATCAACGACGGGAGGTCGTCCGGCTCCTGCGGGGCACGGATCCAGGCGATCTCGGTCGAGCCGCCGCCGATGTCGAACAGCAGCGCCCGCCGGTCGCCCCACCGCAACAGGGGTGCGCAGGACTCCATCGCCAGCGCCGCTTCCTCGCGCGGGGTGATCACCTCGATCGGCAGGCCCAGGGCTTCCTCGGCGCGCTGGAGGAAGGCGGCGCCGTTGCTGGCGCGGCGGCAGGCCTCGGTGGCCACGGCGCGGGCCGAGCGGAGAGGACGCCGGGCCAGCTTGCCCTGGCAGACCGCCAGGGCGTTCAGGGCGCGGTCCATCGCCGCCGGGCTGAGCGCGCCGGTCGCCCCCAGCCCCTCACCCAGGCGCACGATGCGGCTGTAGCTGTCGAGAACCCGGAATCCGTCCGGGCCGCCGGGGGTGGCCACGAGAAGACGGCAGTTGTTGGTGCCCAGGTCCAGGGCCGCGTGGACGGCCGCCGGTTCGGTTCTGGACGAGGTGATCTGGCTCATCATGATGGTGCTGTGGGCGATGATCCGTTCCCCTGCCTCGAACGGCAAGAGCTTTCGTCCGGGGGTGGTTGCGGGGTGCGGGAACGCATGCTATTCGGCGCGCCGTCAGCACGGGGAAACACCCCTGACGGTGCTGGGGAATAGTTTAACGGTAGAACTCCCGACTCTGACTCGGGCAGTCTTGGTTCGAATCCAGGTTCCCCAGCCAACATTCCTCAGATGTATGATCGCGCGGAATGTTTTCAGCCCCGGCCGGACCGGATTGTTGTGCTGCGCCTCCAGCGCCCTTTCACTACCTGAAAACGCGAGCCCGGACCGACACCAGCATTGGTTTACGCTCGTCCGGGCCAGGATGAGGTCGATCTGGGAAGTCTGGCCCCTGCGACGGCACGGAGCGCTTCTTCGCATGGAGGGAACATGGCGGCAGGAAATCTCCGTCCTGTCCTGAACCCTTCGCAGATGCGCTTTCCGAAAGCTGCAGTGGAGATCACCCATGACTCGCCTGATCCCGCCTTGCCGGACGTCGATTCGTGGGATTGGCTAAGCCGCTTCCTTCGGGCGGACCTGGCAACAGCACGCAGCCTGATCCCGGCCATCCTCGCATCCGTGCAGCGGCGCCACACCGCCCGGCCTCCGAATTGCCCGCAGCAGAGTTAATGTTCCCTTTACGTTCCAGGATGCGCTAACATCCAGGCATGGACGACGTGGCCCCTCCTCCTCCTGACCTCGACGTGGTTGCGGCCCGTGCGGCTGCCTCCTTGTTCCTCCGGCTCGTGGCCGCGGGATCGACGCGGCCGGCGGCGTGGGCCGCGGCGGTGGGCCTGTTCCGGCAGCATCACCCCGGCTGGTCGGCGGCTTTGCTGGAGCAGGAAAGCGTGCGGACGCTGGCGGCCATGATCCATGCCATGGAGCCACCGGCGGAGCCTCAGGGCACCCCGGCGCCGGCCTTCACCCTGTTGCAGCGGCTGCGCCACGGTTGCGCGGCCTTCGTGCTGTCATTGAAGCTGGCGTGGCGGGGACCTGTGGAGGCCGGTTGAGAACACCGGCCGACGCCAGAGATTAATGTTCTTGTTTTGTTCAGGAGTTGTTAGACTCCTGGCATGCGCGACCCTCTCTCCCCATTCCCCTTCCTGAACCTCCTGACCCTGCGGGTTATTGCCCGGCGCTACGCCGAGGCTCTGCGGAATGGCGCCTCGGGTGCCGACGCCAGGCAAGCGGTTCTGCGGTCAGTGGCAGCGGCCCATCCCGACCGAGATGCTTCGACGATCCTGCGAATCGCGGAGCGGGAGGTCTTCCGATCGGAGGCGCAGCCCTTCCCACTGCCGGCCGGACGCAGCGAATACCGACCGGCACCGCCCGATCCGGAACTACGGCGCCGCTTGGTCACCCCTCTCCTGCCGGCGGCGGAGGATGAGGAATGCGCCGCTCCGGACTGGAGGCCTCAGCGGTCATGGCCGAGGCAGGGCTACCAGGGCTTCGCTGCGGCCTGAGGCGAAAGCGCCGGAGCCTCAGTTCTGAGGCTTGTTGCCGTTGTTCTGCTGCTGTTGCTGCTGCTGGGCGTCCCGCTGCTCCGCCTGATGGCGGCGGTGAACACCCACCGCGCAACCCGCCGCGGCGCCGGCCACGGCATGCCCGCTGCCGACGAAGTGACCCGCCACGGCACCCACCGCGCCGTCCTTGACGCAGCCCCCTTCCTTGGCCTGGGCGGGGAGGATGGCACCCCCGACGGAAAGGGCACCGAGGAACAGGGTGGTGGCAACAAGGCGCGGCAGCATCGATTCAATCTCCTGACTACCCGCTCCAACGCCCGGGACGCGGCCCCGGTCACATGAAACCTCGGCCATCCGCCTGCCTCAGTGGCCGTCCGACTTAGGCGTCCTGTTCTCCCCCGCAGGCTTGCGGGCCGGCCCCCGCCGCGCCGCCTGCCGGATCGGGATGATCTGCGCCGAGTGCGGCAGGAAGCGGGTGGCCACGTGGCGGTCGTCGCGTTGCTCCGAATCGGGTCGTTGCAGGGCATGATGGAGCAGGTCGCGGCGGAGCTGGTCTTCCTCGCCGAGGCTGTCGAGCCAGTGAGCAAGAAAGGCCCGAGTCGTGGCCGGCATCGCGCCGTCGCAGCAGCAGAGCGCATCCTCGATCTCCTGCGGCTCCAGACTGTCGCGCAGGTCCTGCAGCAGCGCCGGAAGGCGCGGCGGCCCGCGGCGGAGCAGCGCGCCGACCGCGCCACCCCTGGACGCGGCGCCGCCGTCGGCCAGGAACCGCGCCAGCGCCCCGGCCACCGGTTCCAAGGGTTCGGCGTCCAACCAGCCCGATGCCGCCTCGGCGGCAACCTGGCGGTCGGGGTCCATCTCCAGGAACAGGCGCCAGATCGTGTCCGGCAGGCGCGACGTCTCGCGCGCGTAAAGCCGCAAACCGCTGACCGCGTCGCGTCGCGTCCGCGACGGCAGGCCGTTGCTCAGGCCGAAACGGTAGAGTTCGAGCAGGCTGTCCCGTGCCGCCTCATCCCGCATCACGCCGGCGCGGATCGCCTCGCCCAGGAACATGTCCTCGTAGCCGGGCCATCGCCGCAACCTTTGCTCCAGCGAAGGCTCCTCCAGGATGCGGCTGAAGCGCTGCGGCTCCGCCAGGAAGAGCGGCTCCCAGATGACGGAGGATTTCGGCATCGACGCGCGCTCCCTGTACCGGCCCCGCGCCCGGAGCCTTTGTCCGGACCCATCCCGCCCGGGTCTTCATATCCCGTTAAGTACTTAAGGAACCGTTAACGCCATCTTCGCTCGCCAAGGAGTCCTTCACGGCTGCCGCAAGGGTGGGCCGAGGCATCGCCAGCTCCGCCGGTGCGTCGAAGGTCAGGGGCTGGACGGCGTCGATGCCCAGGGCCAGCAGCGACTGGCGCTGCTCCTCGGTCTCGACGCCCAGCACCACCAGCTCCAGGGACAGGCCCCGCGACAGGGGAATGATGGCCTGCAGCAGCGCGGACTTGCCGGGCGCCGCATCCGTTGCGGAGATCAGCGCGGCCGGCAGGCGAAGGCTGGTGAAGCTGTGACGGAACAGCGCGCCGAGCGGTGCCTGGTTCGCGCCGAAGTCATGGATCGACAGGCCGGTCCCCAGGGCCTGGAGGCGGTGGAGGCGCTCGGCGAGCTCCGGCGGCCCTTGCGACAGCATCGTCTCGCTCACCGTCAGCTCCAGCCGTTCCGGCGGCAGGCCCGCGTCGGCCAGCGCCGTGGCCACCACGGTGACGAAGCCTTCCGAGCGAAGCTGCGTCGGCGACACCCTGAACACCAACCGCTGTCCGCCCGGCCATCCGGCCGCCGCGGCGCAGGCGCGGGCGAGCTCCCGGTTCTCGATGCCGAGCAGCAGCCCCTGTTGCCCCGCGAGCGGCGCGAACTCTTCCGCGGTCAGCCGCGCCCCGCCGGGCCTGAGCCAGACGGCACGGGCCTCGTAGCCCGTGACCGCGCCGTCGCGCAGCCGGATGATCGGGTCGAACTCCAGCGCGAAGGCGTCGGTGCGCGCCGCTTCCCGGAAGGCTTCCTCGGCCGCGTCGTCCGCCTCCAGCGAAGCGTCGTAGAAGCGGAACTGCCGCCGGCCGGAGGTCTTGGCGCGGTACAGCGCCACGTCGGCCCTGTGGAGCAGCGCCAGCGGGTCGGAACCGTCGGCCGGGGCGCGGGCAATCCCGATCGAGGCCAGGATCGGCACGGACTGGCCGGCGATGCTGACCGGTGCCGCGAGGTCTGCCAGGATGCGCGTGGCGATGGCGCCGAGTTCCGCATCGGTGAGCTGGGCGGTGATCATCGCCACGAACTCGTCGCCCCCGAAGCGGGCAATGACGTCCTCGGCCCGCAGCGCCGCGCGAAGCCTGCGGCTGAACTCCACCAGCAGCTGATCGCCGCCGGCGTGGCCGAACAGGTCGTTCACCTCCTTGAAGCGGTCGAGGTCGAAGCAGAACAGGCTGAAGGCGCTGCCCTGCCGGGCCTCCAGCGCGCGCGAGAAGCCGCTGCGGTTCAGCAGGCCGGTGAGCGGGTCGAGGTCCGCCATGTCGCGCAGCTCCGCCATCCGGCGATGCAGCTGCAGCATCGCGGAGGCCGCCGCCGCCAGGTCGGCCATGGCCGCCACGGCCGAGGGTTCCGGTCGCTGGGGATGCGGATCCACGGCGCAGATCGTGCCCACCGCGTAGCCGGACGGATCGAGCAGCGGCGCGCTGGCGTAGAAGCGAGCCTTGAGCGGCCCCGTCACGAGGTGATTGTCGGCGAAGCGGGGATCGCGGCTGAGATCCTCCACCACCGTGACCTCGCGGGGCTGCAGGATCGTATGGGCGCAGAGCGAGTCCTCGCGCGGGATGTCGGGCAGCCGCTCCGCCCCGGTGGTGGCCTTGAACCACTGCCGGTGCTCGTCGATCAACGACACGGTTCCGAGCTCCGCCCCGAAGAGGCGTGCGGTCAGTCGGGCCAGCGCGTCGAAGCGCGGCTCGCGTGGGGTATCGAGGATCTGGCAGGCTTTCAGCGCCGCCAGTCTTTGCGCCTCGTCGAAGGGGATCGCGGGGGCCGTCATCGGGTGATCTCTACAGTTCGTCCGAGGGAACTCTACCTATAGTAGTATTGCAATGGGGCCGTTCTACCCTGCAGAAGCGGCCGCAGCCTACCGCGTCGCGCGGGGGTGGGATGAAGCAGCATCTGGGCAGAAGTCCGGCCGGGCGGGTTGCCCTTGAGCGCTGCGTGGATCGGCGGCTGGATGAGGGGCTCCCGGTCGGGCGGCTCCGGGGCGGAACCCTGGTGCCGCCAGGTCTCAGCGGCGGCTCAGCACCACGAGGTAGCGGCAGGACGCGCCGCTCGCGTTTTCGTAGGCGCAGTCCGCGGGCGCCCCCAGTACGAGCGAGTCTCCCGCCCCCAAGCCGTGGCGCAGGGTGCCTTCATGGAACAGCAGCTGGCCTTCCAGCACCAGCAGGGCATGGGCACGGCCAGCATAGGTCGCGGCCGGGTAGTCCACGCGCTTTCCGGCCGGCAGGAGCACCTCGACGATCTCCGGCTCCGCCCCGGGTATGGTGACGGCGCGCCGCAGGTAGCCCGTGGCCGGATCACGCCAGCAGGGCTGGTCCGGCCGGCGCCGCAGTCGGCTGCCGGGCGCCGTACCCTCCACCTTCGCGAGCAGCGTGGACAGGGTCATGCCGAAGGCCGCCACCAGACGGCCCAGCAGCGCGGCCGTGGGCGAGGCCTCGCCGCGCTCGACCTTGCTGATCATGGCGCGGGACACGCCGGAGCGTTCGGCCAGCTCCGCCAGTGACCAGCCGCGGGCGTCCCGCTCCGCCCGCAACCCTTGCGCCAGCGCCTCGGCCAGCGCGGCCTCGTCTTTCATGGTGGACATGGTTCCAAGATAGTACCACCCTTTCTCCGTACACCAACTGGAAGAGTCCGGCATGGCCGACGACGACTCGGATGCGATGCCCCTTCCCGTCCCGGCAACCGGGCACAATGGCGGGCCGCCACTCGAGGAGCATGAGGTCGGCGCCACGCCGCGACGTCTCCTTTGGCAGCAGGCCCACCGCCGGGCCTGGAAGACGCCGCCGCGGGAAGTCCTGCTGCGGCGGCTCGCGCGGGCCGAGGAGCTGGGCATGAGCTACCGGGAGTACACCCTGGAGATCCTGGAAAGAGGACGCTACCTGTGACCGACGCTTCGGTGCGCGAGATCCGCCTGAACGCCTTCGACATGGCCTGCGTCGGGCATATCCAGCAAGGCTTGTGGACCCACCCGCGCGACCACTCGGTGGAATACAACACGCTCGAACATTGGATCAGGCTGGCTCGGACGCTGGAGCGCGGGTCGTTCGACGGCGTGTTCCTGGCCGACGTGCTGGGCATCTACGACGTGTACGGTGGCAATGCCGACGCGGCGATCCGGGGCGCGGTGCAGGTGCCGCTGCTCGACCCGGCGCTGCTGGTGCCGGCCATGGCGGCGGTGACGGAACATCTCGGCTTCGGCATCACCTGCAACCTCGCCTACGAGCCGCCCTACCTGTTCGCGCGCCGCATCTCGACCCTGGACCACCTGACCAGGGGGCGGATCGGCTGGAACGTCGTGACCGGCTACCTCGACAGTGCCGCGCGCGCGATGGGGCTCGATCGGCAGATGGCGCATGACGACCGCTACGACATGGCCGACGAGTACATGGAGCTGGTCTACAAGCTCTGGGAAGGCAGCTGGTCCGACGCGGCCGTCCGGCGCGACCGCGAGGCCGGGATCTTCGCCGATCCGGCGGAGGTCCGCCGGGTGCGGCACGAAGGGCGGCAGTACCGGCTGGACGCGATGCACCTGGCCGAGCCCTCGCCCCAGCGGACGCCGGTGCTGTTCCAGGCCGGCGCTTCCGACCGCGGGCGGCGCTTCGCCGCGACCCATGCCGAATGCGTCTTCGTCAACGGCGGCGCGATGGCGCAGGTGGCCGCCCTGGTGCGCGACCTCCGCGAACGGGCCGCGCCGCGCCCGATCCAGGTGCTGGTGGGCGCCACGGTGATCGTCGGCCGGACGGAGCAAGAAGCCCGGGACAAGCTGGAGGATTACCGTCGCCACGCCAGCGTGGAGGGCGCGCTGGCCCATGCCTCGGCCTCGCTGGGCATCGACTTCAGCCGCTACGCCCCCGACGAGCCGATCCAGGCCGGGGAGACCGAGGCGATCCGGTCCAACGTGGAGGCGCAGCGCAGGGCGGCCGGCTCGGTGTGGACCCGGCGGCGGATGGAGGAAAGCTTCGTCCTGGGCAGTCGGCAGCCGCCAATCGTGGGCAGCGCGGCGCAGGTGGCCGACATCCTGATGCGCTGGGTGGCGGAAGCGGACGTGGACGGGTTCAACCTGTCGCGCACCGTGGTGCCGGAATGCCTGGAGGATGTTGTGGATCTGCTGGTGCCGGAACTGCAGCGGCGCGGCGCCTTCAAGCAGGGCTACGCGCCCGGAACCTATCGCGAGAAGCTGTTCGGCGGGGATGCCCGGCTGCGCCCGCCGCACCCGGCCGCGTTGTTTCGTGCACGGAATAGCTCCTGAGACGGGGTTTCAGCGCAATCCCCCCTGGCGTCGCGCGCCGGCTCGCCATAGGCATTGGGCGAACGCGCGGGCGGAGGATGGATGTCGGGCGATCAGGCGAGCAGGGTAGCCCTGCTGCTGGCGGAAGCGGATGCGCATCGCGATGCCGGGGAATGGCGGGAAGCCGCGGATCGTTACAGAGCGGTGTCGGCGCTGCGTCCGGATGCCTGGCCGCTGCTGATGCAGCAGGGCTACTGCCTGCGCGAAGCCGGGGACGCACGCGCGGCACTCGACTGCTACCGCGCCGCCGAGGCCCTGGCGCCCATGGACCCGGAGGTGAAGCGGCAGATCGCGGTGACCCTGCGCTGGCTCAACCCGGGCGCCAGCTTCGGCCGCGCGGCCGAGGTGCCCGCCGCCGCGGCACCGGCTCGCCAGCGGGCCGAGGATCAGTCCCGAATGCAGCCGCCCGCCGCAACCTCGGACCGGACCGCGGCCCCGGCCGTGTTCCAGCCCGAGCCCGCCCCGGCGCCCCGCGCCGTTCCGCCGGTCCAGCCCGCAGCGCCGCCCGCCCCGGCCCTGCCGATCCTGGGTGGCGTGCTGGACGTCGCCTTCGACGTCACTGACCTGCTCGATTATTTCCGCGGCAAGCGCACACCCACCGGCATCCAGCGCGTCCAGTGCGGCATCGTCGGCGCCGCGCTGCGCGGGGAAAGCGCCACGGACACGGTTCTGGGCTGCGTGACCTACGACCTGCGGGAAGCGACCTGGCGCGCGGTGCCGGCGGCGGCGCTGCTGGCGGTGATCGACGCCTCGCACACCGGCGCGGAAACCGACGACCCGGCCTGGATCGCCGTGCTGCGCCGCCTGGATGAGCTGCTGGCCGCGGCACCACGGCACCAGTTCCCGCTCGGCGGGATGCTGGTGAACCTCGGCAATTCCTGGGGCCTGCCGGACTACTTCCGCGGCCTGCGGGTGATCCAGCGGGAGCGTGGGGTGCGCTACGTGCCCTTCCTGCACGACTGCGTGCCGCTGGTGGTGCCGGAGCACTGCCAGGAACAGATGGTGCGCGACTACGCGCGATGGTTCGCCGCGGTGGGCATCCATGCTCACGGCTTCCTGTGCAACTCCGACTGCACGCGCCGCGATGGCCGGACGCAGCTCGGGCGCGTGCTGCCCGGCCTCGACCTGCCGATGGAGGTGGTGCGCCTCGACGCCGACCCGCATTCCGACGGCACCGAGCCCGACCTTGCCGCGCTCGAGGGCATCCGCGGGCTGCGGCCGGGCCAGCCCTACGCGCTGTTCGTGGGCACGATCGAGAGCCGCAAGGACCACCTGCTGGTGTTCCGCGCCTGGCTGTCGCTGATCCGGCGGCTGGGCGCCGACCGCGTGCCGCGGCTCGTCTGCGTCGGGCAGCCGGGCTGGCACGCCCAGGGCGCGCTGGAGCTGCTGAACAACAGCGCCGAGCTGCGCCGCAACGTGCTGCTGCTGCATGGCATTTCCGATGAGGTGCTGGGCGCGCTCTACGCCGGCTGCCGCTTCACGGTGTACAACTCCTTCTACGAGGGCTGGGGCCTGCCGGTGACCGAAAGCCGGGCCTACGGCAAGGTTCCCGTGATCCCGGAACACTCGGCCCTGCCGGAGGCCGGCGGTCCCCACGCGGTGTACTTCGCGCCCCAGCACGAGCCCGACCTGATCAGCAAGCTCGAGCGCATGATCACCGACCCGGCCTTCGTGGCGGAGCGTGAGGCCGCGCTGCGTGGCGGTGCGGGCCTGCGCAGCTGGGACGCGCTGAAGGACGAGACGCTGCGCCACCTGCGGGCCATGGCGGCGCGGCCGCCGCTCGCCCTGGAAGACCGGATCGCGGTGGAGCCGGGCATGACCTACGCCATGATCCACGGGCAGGAAACGGTGCCGCAGCCGGCGCTGGCCATCCGGCAGGTGCTGCGCGACGGCCCGAGCTGGCACATGCCCGAAGACTGGGGCGTCTGGACGCGCGGCGGATCGGCCACGCTGCGCCTGCCCCTGCCGTCCGGCACGGGGGGAAGCTGGCGCCTCTACTTGGACCTGATGCCGCCGCCCGGTGACGGCGACATCTGGCTGCGGGCCGAAGTGGACGGGCAGGAGGTCGGCTCCGGCATGGTGGGCTTCGCGGGTGCCCGGCCGAGCGGCTGCGTCCTGCCGCTGCAGATCCCGGCGGATGGCCGGTTGCTGCGGGTCGAGATCGAGAGCGCCCCGGTGGTGCTGGAAAACGACATCCGGGTGCTGGGCGCGGGGCTGAAGCGCGTCATGCTGTGCCGCGAGGACGACCTGGGCAGCCGGCTCGGCTGGCTGGAGGATCGGCGGCTGGCCTCGGTGCTGGCGTGACCTCGGCCGCCGGCCCCGATCAGGACCAGGATCAGGATCGGGGTCTCGCGGGCACGCGGGTCTTGGTGACCGGGGCCGCGGGCTTCGTCGGCGCACACCTGTCGCAGCGCCTCCTCCTCGAGGGGGCGGAGGTTCTGGGGCTCGACAGCTTCAACAGCTACTACGATCCGTCGCTCAAGCGCGCCCGGGTCGCGGCGCTGCTGGACCATCCGCTCTGCCGGGTGGTGGAAACCGACCTCGCCGAGCCAGGCGCGCTCGCCAAGGCCTGGTCGGCGTTCCGGCCGGACCACGTCGTTCACCTCGCCGCGCAGGCCGGCGTCCGCTACTCGCTGCGGGACCCCCGCGCCTACGAGCGCGCCAATCTCGCGGGCTTCCTGGAGGTGCTGGAAGCCGCGCGCGCCCACCCGGTGTCGCAGCTGATCTACGCTTCCTCCTCCTCGGTCTACGGGGCCAGCACGCGCGTGCCGTTTCGCGAGGATGATCCGGTGGATCGTCCGTCCTCGCTCTACGCCGCCACCAAGCGCGCCAACGAGCTGATGGCGCATACCTACGCGCACCTGTTCAACCTGCCGCTGACGGGGCTGCGGTTCTTCACCGTTTATGGCCCCTGGGGCCGGCCCGACATGGCCTACTGGGGCTTTACCGAGGCGCTCCACGCCGGGCGCGAGATCCAAGTCTTCAACCACGGCCAGGTCTGGCGCGACTACACCTACGTGGACGAGATCGTGGAAGCGATCGCGCGGCTCCTGCGCTGCCCGCCGCAGCGCGCCGACGAGCCGGGCCGGGTCGTCCCGGAGGCGAGCCACCGCCTCTTCAACATCGGCAACGACACGCCGGTGGCGGTGGGCGAGATGATCGACATCCTGGAGCGGGAAACGGGTCTTCAGGCCCTGCGGCGGAACGTGCCGATGCAGCCCGGCGACGTGGTTCGCACCTGGGCCGATGTTTCGGCACTGCGGGCGGCGGTGGGATTCGCGCCGCAAGTGTCGCTGGCAACCGGCCTGCAACGCTTCGTGCAATGGTACAGGGAATATCACCGCCTTTCTCCGTAGCGCCCGCTCGCTGGTAAGAGCGGCCTCGCTTCGTGCTTGCCTAAAACCTGGGCGCAGCGTTCAACTGGCTGGCAGCGCGGCGGCCACGCGGGGCCCGAACGGCCGCTTTGTCCGGCGCTGCCGGGTTGCGGCGGCTGGAGTGCTCACGGAAGCTGCGCCGCGAGGATCGGGGAACAGGTTGCGGCCGGCGCGTCCATCGCCGCGTCCGCGCTCGTGCACCCTGGTCCGGCGATCACCGCGAAACGGAGGCCGAGGCGCATGAGCAACGGGATCACCACCAGCCGGCGGAGCCTTCTCGGCGCGGCGGCCGCCCTGCCCTTCCTGCGGATGCCCGCCCGCGCGCAGAAGCAGCCGGACACGCTGATCTTCGGCCTTTCGACCTTTCCGCCCAACCTGCAACCCTGGGTGAGCACCGGCGCCTCGGCCGGCACGATCAAGCTCCTGACCCATGGCTCGCTGCTGTCCTACGACAAGCAGGGAGAGCTGCAGGGCGAACTGGCGGAAAGCTGGTCGGTGGACGGCGACGGCGCCTGGGTTTTCAAGCTGCGGCAGGGCTGCGTCTTCCACAACGGGGAGCCGGTGACCGCCGAGGATGTGAAATGGTCGATCGAGCAGATCGCCGGCGAACGCTCCACCGCCTACATGCGCGCGCAGTTCCAGAGCATCGCGCGCGTCGAGATCCCCGATCCGGCCACGGTGCGGATCGTCACCAAGGAACCGATGGCGCCGCTGCCGAGCTGGTTCGTCAACTACAACGTCTTCGTCATCTGGCGGAAGTCGGCGGCCAACGAGCCGATCGGCTGCGGCCCCTATCGGGTCACGGCGCAGGAGCGCGGCTCCTCCATCGAGCTCACGAAGTTCGACAAGTTCTACAAGCCCGGCCTGCCGAAGCTGCGCACGCTGCGCTTCGTGGTCTACGCCGACGAGAACCTTCGCACGGCCGCACTTCAGTCGGGCGACGTGGACATGATCGAGTACGTGCCCTGGCAGTCCATGGCGGCGATCGAGGCGGACCCGCGCCTGAAGCTCGACGCCAAGGACGGGCCGTTCATGGACATCCTGTTCAACGGCTCCAAGGGTCCCTTCGCCGATGCGCGCGTGCGCCGCGCCGTGGCCCATGCGGTGAAGCGCGAGGACATCGTGAAGGCCGCTTTCTACGGCCGCGGCGCGTCGCTGGAAGGCGTGCCGATCACCCCAGGCACGCCCTGGTACGACGAGCAGCTGGCCCATGGCTGGAACTACGACCCGGCACGCTCCAAGGCGCTGCTGGCCGAGGCCGGCATGGCGGACGGGTTCCAGACGACGCTGCTGGCAACCGCCACCTACGGCATGCACAAGGACACGGCCGAGGTGGTGCAGCAGCACCTGGCCGCGGTGGGCATCCAGTGCGAGCTGCGCCTGCCCGACTGGGCGACGCGCGTGAATCTCGGCACCCGCGGGCAGTACGAGATCGCGATCCACGGCACCTCGGCCGACAGCAATGATCCGGACGGGTTGTCGGCCGTGCTCGACACCTCGCTCGCGCCGACGCACGGGCGCTCCTTCGGCCTCAAGGCGCCGCGCACCGTGGAGCTGATGGCCAAGGGCCGCACCGAGTTCGATCAGAACAAGCGCGTCGCGATCTACAAGGACATGCAGCACGCGGCCCTGGAGGAGGTGCCGATGGTCGGCCTCGCCTGGCGCTCGCAGGGCTACGGCATGGTCAAGAACCTTCAGGGTTTCACCAACCTCGCCGGCGGTGCCGGAACACAGTCGGTGATCCAGCTCGAGGAGGTGGTGTTCGGCTGATGCTCTGGCTCCTCCGTCGCATCGGGGTTTCGCTGGTGCTGGTCTGGGTGGTGGCGACCATCGTCTTCATGGCGCTGCACCTCGTGCCGGGTGACCCTGCGGAACTGCTCCTGTCCTCCGGCGGCGTGGCGCCCGATCCGGCCGCGGTGGAGGAGCTGCGCGACCGCCTCGGTCTTAACCGCCCGATCCTGTCGCAGTACGCGAGCTTCCTGGAAGGCCTGGCGCAGGGCGATCTCGGCACCTCGCTGGTGGACGACTATCCGGTGGCGCAGGAGATTGCGCTGCGCCTGCCGCGCACGCTGGAGATCATCCTGGCGGGCACGATCCTGTCGGTGGTGGTCGCGATGCCGGCGGGGATCTTCGCCGCGCTCAACCGCGGCGGCGTCTTCGACAAGGTGGCGTCCTGGGTGGCGGCGGTGCTGCTGGCCATTCCCGTCTTCGTGGTAGGCACGCTGCTGGTGCTGATCCTGGCGCAGCAGCTGCGCGTCATGCCGGCCGGCGGCTACGTGCCGCTGTTGCAGAACCCGACGCAGCACTTCGTGTTGCTGTCGCTGCCGGCGCTGGCGATCGCCAAGGGGTTGGCCGCCGTGGTGTATCGCATGACGCGAGCCTCGGTGCTGGATGCGTTGTCGCGCGACTACGTCCGCACCGCGCGCGCCAAGGGGCTGACGCCGATGCGGGTGCTGCTGCGCCACGTGGTGCGCAACGCCATGAACCCGGTGCTGACGGTGCTGGGCCTGCAGATGGGCGCGCTGCTCGGCGGCACGGTGCTGGTGGAATACGTGTTCAACTGGCCCGGCCTGTCCACGCCGCTGCTGCGCGCGGTGGAAGGGCGCGACTACCCGATGGTGGTGGGGATCGTGCTGACCATCTCGGCGCTGTTCCTGCTGCTCAACCTCGTCATGGAGCTGCTCTACGCGGCGCTCGATCCCAGGATCCGCAACGCATGAGGCTGCCCCGCAAATTCGCCGTCTGGTTCCCGCTGGCGATCGTCGGTGCCGTGGTGCTGCTGGCCCTGGCGGCGCCGATCCTGCCGCTGCCCGACCCGGTGCGGCAGGACATCGCCCACCGCCTGTCCGGCAGCATCCCCGGCAGTCCGTTGGGGCGGGACGAGTTCGGGCGCGACGTGCTGTCGCGGCTGATCTGGGGCGCGCGCTCCTCGCTGGCCGTCGCCTTCGCCTCGGCGCTGATCGCGGGCGTCGTCGGCACGGCGCTGGGCCTGCTCGCCGGATGGTTCCGCGGCCTGGTGGAGCTGTTCTCGCTGCGCAGCATGGACATCATCCTGTGCTTCCCGCACGTGCTCCTGGCGCTGCTGGTGGTGACGCTGCTGGGCCCCGGCATCGGCACGCTCATCCTGGTGCTGTCGGTGGTCTACCTGCCGGGCTTCGCGCGCGTGACCTATGCCGAGGTGTTGTCGGCACGTTCGCACGACTACGTCGAGGCGGTTCGCGCCCTGGGCGCGCCGACGGGGCGCATCCTGCTGCGTACCGTGCTGCCCAACGTGGCCGGGCCGATCCTGGTGCAGGTCTCGCTCGCGGTGGCCTCCGCCGTGGTGCTGGAAAGCGGCTTGAGCTTCCTGGGCCTGGGCGTGGTGCCCCCATCCCCGTCCTGGGGCCTGATGATCCGCGGCGCACGCGCCACCATGGAACAGGCGCCGCTGCTGCTGCTCTGGCCGTGCCTCGCGCTGACGGTGACGATCCTGGGCATGAACCTGCTGTGTGACGCGCTGCGCGACGCGGTGGACCCGCGGACACCGGCAGCCCGCACGCGGCTGCGCGTCGTCGACCGGCTGCTGCCGGGCCTCGTGCCGCCGGCCCCCGTCCGCGCCGACACGGTGCTGGAGGTTCAAGGGTTGACGGTGGAGATCGCCACCCCGCGCGGCGCCATCCGGCCGGTGCAGGACGTGTCGCTCACGGTGCGGGCCGGGGAAACGCTGGCCGTGGTGGGCGAGAGCGGTTCCGGCAAGTCGGTGACCGCCACCGCGGTGATGGGCCTCCTGCCGCCCGCCGCGCGACCCGTGGCCGGCGCGGCCTGGCTCGGCGAGCAGGACCTGCTGCGGCTGAGCGAGGAAAAGCTGCGCCAGCTGCGCGGTGGTCCCATGGCCATGGTGTTCCAGGACCCGATGAGCAGCCTCAACCCGGTGCACCGGGTGGGCGATCAGGTGGCTGAGGCCATCCTGGCGCACCAGCCGAGGCTCGGCGCCGCCGCGGCGCGGGAGCGGGTGCTGGAACTGTTCCGGCAGGTCGGCATCGCCGATCCTGAGCGTCGCGTCCGGACCTTTCCGCACGAGATGTCGGGCGGCATGCGCCAGCGCGTGATGATCGCCATGGCGCTGGCCAACAAGCCGCGCCTGCTGATCGCCGATGAGCCGACCACGGCGCTCGATGTTACGGTGCAGGCGCAGATCTTGGACCTGCTGGCGCAGCTGCAGCGCGACACCGGCACGGCCATGATCTTCATCACCCATAGCTTGGGCGTGGTGGCCGAGATCGCCGACACGGTGGCGGTGATGTATGCCGGCCAGGTGGTGGAACAGGGCCGCGTGGCGCAGGTCTTCGCGCAGCCGCTGCATCCCTATACCCGCGCCCTGCTCGACGCCGTGCCGGAGGGCGACACGCAGCCCGAAGGCATCCCCGGCGTGGTGCCGCCGCCCTATGCCTTTCCGGTGGGCTGCCGCTTCGCCGCCCGTTGCGGCTTCCGCCGGCCGGCCTGCGAGAGCGCGCCCGTGCCGCTGGACGAGGCCGCCGGCAACCGCGAGGTGCGCTGCGTCCGTTGGCGCGAGCTCGACCTGACCCCGAGAGAGGCCGTGGCATGAGCGCTGCCATCGAGACATCGCCCGCGGATGCGCCTCTGATCGAAGCGAAGGGGCTTTCCAAGACCTTCGGCGGCGGCTTTCTCAGCCGCGCCAGGCCGGTGCAGGCGGTTCGCGGCATCGACGCGGGCGTCCGGCGCGGGGAAGCGCTGGGCGTGGTGGGCGAGAGCGGTTCGGGCAAGAGCACGCTGGGGCGGCTGATGCTGGGGCTGATGCCGGCCACGGGTGGCACCATCCGCTTCGACGGGGTGCCCGTGACGGGGGCCTCGGGACGGGACTGGCGGCAGCTGCGCCGGCGCATGCAGATCGTGTTCCAGGACCCGTTCAGCAGCCTCGACCCGCGCCGCCGCGTGGGCCCGCAGATCGCCGACGGTCTGCTGATCCACGGGTTGATGGACGCGCCGCGCCGCGACGCCCGGGTGGCGGAGCTGCTGACGCAGGTCGGCCTCGACCCGTCGCATGCCGGGCGCTTCCCGCACGAGTTCTCGGGCGGGCAGCGGCAGCGCATCGGCATCGCTCGCGCCCTGGCCACGGGGCCGGAGTTCCTGGTGGCCGACGAGCCGGTGTCGGCGCTCGACGTGTCGATCCAGGCGCAGGTGGTGAACCTGCTGGCCGACCTTCGGCAGCGGCTCGGCCTGGCGCTGCTGTTCATCAGCCACGACCTGCCGGTGGTGCGGCACCTCTGTGACCGGGTGCTGGTGATGTACCTGGGCCGCGTCATGGAGGAAGGGCCGGCCGAGGAGGTCTTCAGCCGCCCGCGCCACCCCTACACGCGCGCCCTGCTCTCGGCGACGCCGCGGCTCGATCCGAAGCACCGGACCCGCCGCATCCTGCTCACGGGCGATCCGCCGAGCCCGTCCAATCCGCCCTCGGGCTGCGTGTTCCGCACGCGCTGCGCCCACGCCCAGCCCCGCTGTGCCGAGACCGTGCCGGAACTCCGCGAGTTCGGCGGGGCCGCCCGGGTCGCCTGCGTGCGGGCCGAAGAACTGAACTGATCCGGGCCGTCCGCTCACCCCGGCCCCTTTCCACCAGGAGACTGCGTCAGATGGCCACTGCCACCAGCCCCAAGGTCCATATGGGGACCCTCACCGCCGGCGAGGCGCGCGAGATCTTCGCCCGCCGCCCGGTGATCCTGCTGCCGATGGGCAGCCACGAGGAACAGGGCCCGCACGCCCAGATGGGCGACTACCTGCTGGCCGAGAAGATGGCGGAGCTGATCGCGCTTCGCGCCACGGCGGCGGGCACGGAAACCCTGGTGGCGCCGGTGCTGCCCTTTGGCGGGGCGGATTATTTCGGCTCCATGCCCGGCGGCATCGCCATCCGTCAGTCGACGCTGACCCTGGTGCTGCAGGACATGTTCAGCAACCTGCTCCGCCACGGCCTGACCCGGCTGATCGTGATCAACGGCCATGGCGGCAATGTCGGCCCGATCTACGACGTGACGCGCGAGCTGCACCGCGAGAAGGGCGTGGTGATCCCGAGCCTTTACCTGTGGAAGATTTCCTACGGGCTGCTGCCCGGCCTGATCGGCGCCGAGAAGGCGAAGCAGGTGTCCGGCCACGGCGCGGACCCGCTGACCAGCCTGGCCATGCACCTGATGCCCGAGAACCTGCGCCCCGACATGGTTCCGCAGACCAAGGAGCGGAAGGATTTCATGGGCCTGAAGATGACCGGCTGGGGCAAGGCCAGCTTCGAGGGCGCCGAGGTGGACATGCCGCTCGAATACGACATGACCTATGCCAACGGCGTCGGCGCCGGCGACCCGCGCCTCTGCTCGGCGGAAACGGGTGCCCTGTTGTCGGAGAAGCTCACCGAGGTGTGCAGCAGCTTCGTGCAGCACTACGCCGCCCAGACCGCCTGAACGGGTGACCTGAACGGCTGGACCGCGGGACGGCCGGAAGGCCGTTTCGCGCGTCGCGTGATGCGGTTGCAGCCACAGGTTGCTGGAGTGTTAACGGCCTCCTGCCGCACAGGGGGTTTATGCGTGTCACCCCGGCCTCCTCCCGTGCCCGCTACCCCTTCGCGAACCGGCGGGCGTTAAGCGAGGATTCACGGCTATCCGCCACGATCCTGCGTATGATCGCGCTGAACTCCCTGTCGGCCTTCTCGCAGGATGTTGCCCGCACCGGCAGCACCACGGGCGTCACTCCGGTGCGCAGCCGCAGCATCGAGGCGGTCGGGCGGAGCGAGTCGCCGGGCCGGAGCCTGGAGGCCATTCCGGAGCAGCCCAGCAAGCCGCTGCCCCGTGGCTCGCTGCTGGACCTGAAGGTGTGAGCGAAACGCAGCGCAGGGTTTCCGCCGCGTAATCTGCTTGTGATTCGCCGGGCGCGATCGCATCTTCTTGTTATGCGAACGGTAGATTCCGGCTCGTCATCGAGCCGAACGTCGCTTGAAGCGTTCGGGTTCAGGCCATTGCGGGCGTTGCTCCCGCTGCTGGTGGTGCTGAGCCTGCCCCTGGCGGCGCCCCTCCTCATCCCTCCGGCCGTGGCACAGACCGAGCAGGTCGCCCCTGCGCCTGCCCCACGGGTGTCCCGCGCCGCCCGGCCCGCGCGCCAGCGGCCCCGCACGGCACGGCCGGCGCCGAAGCTGGAGGAACCGACGCCTATCGCCCCGCTGCCGCCCCTGGCGACCACGGTGCCGGCACCGAACTACGAGCTGGCGCCGGTGCCGAACCGTGATGTCCAGGCGCCGCGTGCCCTGGCGCGCGATGAGGATCGTCCCAGCTTCACGCCGGGCTTCCTGCCGCCGCCGAACTCGCGCCGCACCGGCACCAGCAGCATCACCGAGGACGATCTGGGCAGCCGCAACGCCGCGCTGCGCGAACTGACGCCCGGGGCGCGGCTGCGGCTTCCCTTCGTTTACTGATCGAGCCCGACCAGCGAGCGGGCGAAATCCCGCGGGTCGAAGGGCCGGAGGTCGGCCGCCTTTTCGCCGACGCCGACGGCATGGACCGGCAGGCCGAACTCCTGCGCCAGCGCCACCACCACGCCGCCCTTGGCCGAGCCATCGAGCTTGGTCACCACGAGGCCGGTGACGTCCACCATCTCGCGGAACACCTTGACCTGCTGCAGGGCGTTCTGGCCGGTGGTGGCATCCAGCACCAGCAGCGTCGCGTGTGGCACGGCGGCGTCCTTCTTGCGCAGGACGCGCACGACCTTGCGCAGCTCCTCCATCAGGCCGGACTTGTTGTGCAGGCGCCCGGCGGTGTCCACCAGCAGCACGTCCATCCCTTCCGCCACCGCGCGGTCCAGCGCCTCGTGCGCCAGGCCGGCGGCATCGGCGCCGGTGCGCGCCGGCACCACCACGGGCGAGCCGGTGCGGTCGCCCCAGACCTGCAGCTGCTCCACCGCCGCGGCGCGGAAGGTATCGCCGGCGGCCAGCATCACGCGCCGGCGCTCGCCCCGCCACTGCTCGGCCAGCTTGGCGATGGTGGTGGTCTTGCCGGTGCCGTTCACGCCCACCATCAGCACGGTAAAGGGCTTGGTGCCCGGCGGCGGCACCAGCGGCTGCGCCACGGGAGCCAGGATGGCGGCGATCTCCTCGGCCAGCGCGAGCTTCACCTCCTCGTCCGAGACCTGCTTGCCGAAACGCGTGCGGCGGAACTTCTCCACGATCCGGCGTGAGGCCGCGACGCCGAGATCGGCCGCGATCAGCGTTTCCTCCAGCTCCTCCAGCGCGGCCTCGTCGAGGGGGCGCTTGGTGAAAAGGCCGGTGAGATTGTCGGTCAGCCGCTGCGTGGAGCGCTGCAGCCCGGCGCGCAGGCGGCCGAAAAAGCCGACCCCCGCGTTGGCGTTCGCGGGGGGTTCCTCAATCGGCGGCGGAGTTCCCGGCTCCTGGTCCGGGGGAAGGTCGGGGATGTCGTAAGGCGGTGGCTCGTCGACGTCCGGCTCGTCCTGGTCGGGCGGCACGGGGATCGGCGGCGGTGGCTCCTGCACCGGGGGCGGCACCGGCACGGGGTCGCCCGCGCGCGGGCCCACGGTGGCGGGAACCTCGCGGACCGGAATGGCCGGCATCACCGGCTGAACGACGGCAGGCTCCGGCAGCGTGGCCGGCGGGGCGAGGAACGCCGTGGCCGGCGGCGGCTCGGCCAGGGTCGTGGCCACGGGCGGTGCGGTGAGCGTGATGCTGGTGCTGCCGGGCCGCAGCGCGTCGTCCACCTGAACCACCGTGTCCACGGCGGGGATCGGGTTGTTCCAGATGTCGATCCCTTGCGCAGCCCCTTGGGCCGAAACCTCCGCGCCAGGGAGATCGACGGGCTGGGGCTCCGCCGCGGGCGCGACGGGCTCGGGCGAAACGGGTGCCGGGGCGGGAGCAGTGTCCCGGCCGGTGAAGCGGTTCCAGAGGTCCTTGAGCGCCATGCGGGTGCTGGCCTCCCTGCTATGTCAGAGTTCGAGCGTACCGAGGAACGCCGTGGCGACCGGCCCGGTCATGAGGACGTGGCCATCCTCGCGCCACTGGATCAGGAGGTCCCCGCCCGGAAGCGACACCGTGGCCGTCCGGTTGCACAGCCCGCGCCGGTGGGCGTTCACCAGCGTGGCGCAGGCACCGCTGCCGCAGGCCAGGGTCAGACCGGCGCCGCGTTCCCACACCACCAGGCGCAGGTGGTCAGGGGCGAGCACCTCGGTGAAGCCGATATTCGCCCGCTCCGGGAACCAGGCGTCATGCTCCAGCGCGGGACCGACTGCTGGGATGTCCAGTGCGTCCAGCGATGGCACGAAGAAGGTGGCGTGCGGGTTGCCCATCGAGCAGGCCGCGGGATCGCTGACGGGGCCGAGCGTCAACGGGAGGCGGAGCGTATCGGCCTCCCTCGCCAACGGCACGTCCCGCCAGCCGAGCCTGGCCTCGCCCATGTCCACCTCGACCAGCCCGCCGTCGCGGGCCGTGGCCACGAGGTCGCCCGAGATCGTGCGCACCGTGACGCTGGGCTTGCGAAGCTCCTCCATCAGCAGGCTGGCGACGCAGCGCGTGGCATTGCCGCAGGCACCGGCTTCCGAACCGTCAGGATTGCGGATCTGCATGAAGGCGTCGGCGCCGTCGTCGGCGGGCTCGATCACGATCAGCTGGTCGAAGCCCACTCCGCGCCGGCGGTCGCCGATCGCCACCACCGACTCGGTGGTCAGGGGGACGGGCGTCTGGCGGCCGTCGAGCACGACGAAGTCGTTGCCGAGGCCATGCATCTTTCGAAAGGGCGTGGTCACCGCGGCGATATAGGGCGCCGCGGCGTGAGTCGGAACCCGCCCCGTCGGGAACGAGCGCCGGGCCGACCGGGGCCATGCATCCCACCAGGCCGGCCCCGACTTGTCACCGCGCCGTGCTGCGGGTTCTCTTTCAGCCGACCCCCGGCGAAAGAACAGGCGAAAGAACAACGGCATGGCAAGCGTCCCTTCCCCGCCTGATGCCCGGCCCGTGGTCCGCCCCGCGCCGGCCCTGCGCCGCATCCTCAACCTCCATGACTTCGAGCCGGCGGCGCGCGGCGTCCTGCCGCGGCCCCTCTTCGGCTACGTCGCCGGCGCGGCGGAGGACAACGCCACGCTGGCCGACAACCGTGCCGCCTTCGCCGAGTACGGCTTCAGCCCCCGGATCCTGACCGATGTCAGCCGGCGCTTGCAGGCGGTGGAACTGCTGGGTACGCGCTGGAACGCGCCCTTCGGCATCGCGCCGATGGGATTGGCGGCGATGATGAGCTACCGCGGCGACCTCGTCCTGGCGCGCGCCGCGGCCGGGGCGGGCATCCCGATGGTGCTGAGTGGAACCTCGCTGATCCCGATGGAGGAGGTCGCGCGCGCCGCGCCGGACAGCTGGTTCCAGGCCTACCTGCCGGGCGAGCCGGACCGGATCGCGGCGCTGGTGTCGCGGGCGGAGCGTGCCGGCTTCACGACGCTGGTGCTGACGGTGGACACCGCCGTGCTGCCCAGCCGCGAGAACAATGTCCGCAACGGCTTCTCCACGCCGCTGCGGCCCAGCCTGCGCCTGGCCTGGGACGGGATGATACGCCCGCGCTGGCTGGCTGGGATGCTGGCGCGGACGCTGCTGCGGCATGGCATGCCGCATTTCGAGAATTCCTACGCCGAGCGCGGCGCACCGATCATCGCCCGCAACGCCCAGCGCGACCTGGGCAAGCGCGACCACCTGAACTGGACGCACCTGGAGCAGATCCGCCGGCAATGGCGCGGCAAGCTGCTGGTGAAGGGCATCATCCGGGGTGAGGACGCCGCCCGGGCGCGGGAGATCGGGGCGGATGCGGTGATCGTCTCCACCCATGGCGGGCGGCAGCTCGACGGCACGGTGGCCTCGCTGCGCGCCCTTCCGGAGGTCGTGGCGGCGGCGGGCGGGATGCCGGTGCTGCTGGACAGCGGCGTGCGGCGCGGCACCGACGTGCTGAAGGCGATCGCGCTCGGCGCGCGCTTCGTGTTCGTGGGGCGCCCTTTCCTGTTCGCGGCCGCGGTGGCGGGCGAGGAAGGCGTCCGCCACGCGATCTCGCTGCTGTCGGGCGAGGTGGACCGGGACATGGCGATGCTGGGGATCAACAGCCTCGAGGAACTCGACTCCTCCTGGCTGCGGCGGATCGGGGGCGTCGTGCACGGGGGCTGAACGCCCCGCTTGCCGGTCAGCCGGCGCTGCCGGGCACCGCGTGCGCGGCCGCCTCGGCGGCGAGGCGCGCCTGAGGCGCGGCCGCCGGGAAGGCCGGGCGTCAGACCAGCCAGCGCATCGCGCGGCGGAGCTTCGCGGCGGCATCCTCCCGGTAGGGCTGCCCATGGGCGAAGATCACCTGTTCCGGCCGCCAGTCGAGGATCCGGCTCACGGCCGCGGCGGCGGCTTCGCGGCGCAGAAGCAGCACGGCGCGCAGGTGCGGCGCGGTGCCGCCTTCCGGCGCCGCGATGCCGGCCACCCTGGCCAGCTTCGCCACGGGCGGCGGCAGGCCGTTCGGGTCGAAGTTCTGGATCAGGTCGGTCAGGATCGTGGTGCGGCTCGGGCGATGAAAGAAGGCGACCTCGTGGAAGCCGAGGCCGCCCGGCACCACCACCTGGTCGATCTCGCCCGCCCAGGCCTCGGGCGGGCGGCTGCCGAGATCCGTGTCGAGCCGTACGCCGCTGCGCCGGACCTGCCCACGCTCCCGCAGGCCCGGGGCCGCCCAGGTGATCGCCTCGGGGCAGCGGCGCTGCCAGTCGCGCAGCAGGGTCCAGTGGACGATGTTGGGCGCCACGATGTGGCGGATCGGCCCGATCTCAGCCAGCGCCGCGAAGAGCGGCTCCGTCAGTCGCGTCGGCGAATGGAGCCAGAGGTCGCCATTGCCGAGGCGCGCCACGGTCATCCGGATCGGCACCGGCACGACGCCCAGCGCCATCAGCGGCCCGCTGTCCACGATCCAGAGGTTCTCGCCCAGGGGCTTGGGCGTATCGAGCGGTGCATGAACGGCGGTGGGCATGGCGTCTCCTGATCTTGGTGGTGTTGCCGGCACTCCGTCGGTGACCGACCTGAGGTGGGTTCCCGCGATGCTCCGCTAACGTTGCTCCCTGCCCGATGCTGCATCGCCGCGCGTTCCTTGCGCGACGGGCGGCCGTACCCCTTGCCGTGCCGGGACGGCGCCGTTATACGCCGCCTCTCCGCGCGACCGGGCCGTGTTGGGCTGCCCGGCCGTGGAAGCGTGTTCCCGCCGCATGGTGTGGTGTGCGTGGCTGCCCCGTTCCACGGTGCGCGGCCGCCAGGGATGCGCGCGACCCGAACAGGAGGTCCAAATGCCCAAGATGAAGACCAAGTCGGCCGCCAAGAAGCGGTTCAAGATCACGGCGACGGGCAAGGTCCTCGCCGGTCCCGGCAAGAAGCGCCATAACCTGTCGGCTCGTCCGCAGAAGGCCAAGCGCCAGAACCGTGGCACGCAGGTCCTGCGTCACCAGGACGGCCTGACGGTCAAGCAGTGGCTGCCCTACGGGCTGGATCGGTAAGGAAGCGCAACCATGGCTCGTGTTAAGCGCGGCGTTGTCGCCCACGCCCGTCACAAGAAGGTCCTCAAGCTCGCCAAGGGCTATGTCGGCCGTTCCTCCACGGCTTTCCGCCCCGCGATCGAGCGGGTCGAGAAGGGCTTGCAGTACGCCTACCGCGACCGCCGCAACAAGAAGCGCGAGTTCCGCGGCCTATGGATCCAGCGCATCAACGCGGCGTGCCGCGAGAACGGGATCGTGTATTCCCGCTTCATCGCCGGCCTGAAGGCCTCGGGCATCGAGCTGGACCGCAAGGTGCTGGCCACGATCGCCTACGAGGACGCCACCGGCTTTGGCGCCCTGGTCGAGAAGGCCAAGGCGTCCCTGCCCGCCGCGGCCTGATCCGCTGCGTGCCGGACAGTGGCGCGGCGTGAACCGCCCGCCACTGTCCAAACCGTTTTTCGGCAAAGGGGCCGCCTTCGCCTCCTCCCAAGCTGGGGGATGCGGAGCGGCCCTTCTTGTTTTTCGCGCCCCATGCGCCTGATGCGCCGGGTGCCTGAGGAGAGGCTGTGATGGCGGACGACCTCGCCGCGACGCAGGGGGAGCTGGAAGCCGCGATCGCGGCCGCCCCGGACCTGCGCGCGCTGGACGCGGTGCGCGTGGGCGCGCTGGGCAAGAGCGGCACGGTGACGGCGCTGCTGAAGGGCCTGGGCGCCGTTCCACCCGAGGAGCGCAAGGCACGCGGTGCCGCGGTGAACGCCGTGAAGCAGGCGCTGGAGGGTGCGCTGGACGCCCGCAAGGCGGTGCTGGAGCGCGAGGCGCTGGAAGCCCGGCTGCGAGCCGAGCGGCTGGACGTGTCCCTTCCCGCCCGCACCGCGCCGCCGGCCGGCGCCGAGGCAGGCGCCATCCACCCCATCGCCCGCACCGTCGAGGAGCTGACGGCGATCTTCGGCACCATGGGCTTCACGGTGGCCGAGGGGCCGGACATCGAGAGCGACTGGTACAACTTCTCGGCCCTGAACATCCCCGGCCACCATCCGGCGCGGCAGGACCAGGACACCTTCTACCTGCCGCCTGCGCATGGCGACGGCTTCGAGACGGTGCTGCGAACCCACACCTCGCCGGTGCAGATCCGCACCATGCTGGAGGGTGAGCCGCCGATCCGCGTGATCGTGCCCGGCCGCACCTACCGCGCCGACCACGACGCCACGCATTCCCCGATGTTCCACCAGGTCGAGGGGTTGGTGATCGGGCGCGACATCACGCTGGGCCACCTCAAGGGCTGCCTGATCGACTTCCTGCGCGCCTTCTTCGGGATCGCGGAACTGCCGGTGCGCTTCCGCTCCTCCTACTTCCCCTTCACCGAGCCCTCGATGGAGGTCGATATCGGCTGGGACCGGAAGACCGGCGAACTCGGCAAGGGTAGCGACTGGCTGGAGATCCTGGGCTCCGGCATGGTGCACCCGAAGGTGCTGGCCAATGCCGGCGTCGATCCCAAGGTCTGGCAGGGCTTCGCCTTCGGCATGGGGATCGAGCGCATCACCATGCTCAAGCACGGCATCGCCGACCTGCGCCCCTTCTACGAGAGCGACGTCCGCTGGCTGCGCCATTACGGCGCGCCGGTGCTGTCCCCCTTCACGCTGCACGACGCGGGCTGACCGACCATGAAGTTCACGCTTTCCTGGCTGCGGGACCATCTGGACACCGATGCCACGCCGGACCGCATCGCGGCCACGCTGAACGCCATCGGGCTGGAGGTGGAGGGCATCGAGAACAAGGCCGAGGCCCTGGCGCCCTTCCGCATCGCCCAGGTGATCGAGGCCGTGCAGCACCCAAATGCCGACCGCCTTCGCGCCTGCAAGGTCGATGTCGGCGACGGCACGATCCGCTCGGTGGTCTGCGGCGCGCCAAATGCCCGCACGGGAATGAAGGCGGTGCTGGGCCTGCCCGGCGCCTTCGTGCCCGGCACCGGCATCACGCTGAAGGTCGGCGAGATCCGCGGCGTGAAGAGCGAGGGCATGATGTGCTCGGCGCGCGAGCTCGGCCTGGGGCAGGAGCATGACGGCATCATCGACCTGCCGGCCGACGCGCCGGTGGGCGAGGTCTACGCCAAGTGGGCCGGCCTCGACGATCCGGTGATCGAGATCGCGGTGACGCCGAACCGCGGCGACGCCTTGTCGGTGCGCGGCGTGGCGCGTGACCTCGCGGCCGCCGGGCTCGGCACGCTGAAGCCGCTGAGCGATGCGCCGGTGGCGGGTTCCTTCCCCTCCCCGCTGCGCTGGGCGATCGAGGATGCAGAGGGCTGCCCCTGGGTGCTCGGACGCTCGGTGCGGGGCCTGCGCAACGGGCCGTCGCCGAAGTGGCTGCAGGACCGGCTGACGGCGATCGGGCTGCGGCCGATCTCGGCGCTGGTGGACGTGACCAACTGGTTCACCTTCGACCTCGGCCGCCCGCTGCACGTCTTCGATGCCGGCAAGGTGCATGGCGACACGCTGACGATGCGCCGCGGCCGCGTGGGCGAGAGCTACCTCGCGCTCAACGGCAAGGAGGTCGCGGTCACGGCGGAGGACCTCGTGATCGCCGACGCGCAGGGCGTCGAGAGCCTGGCCGGCATCATGGGCGGCGAGGCCAGCGGCTGCGACGAGAACACCACCGAGTGCTTCATCGAGTGCGCCCTGTTCGATCCGGTGCGGATCGCGCTGACGGGCCGCCGCCACGGGCTGCATTCCGACGCGCGGGCACGCTTTGAGCGCGGCGTGGACCCCGCCCTGCCCCCGGCGGCGCTGGAGATGGCGACCCGCATGATCCAGGAGCTCTGTGGCGGCGAGGCGAGCGAGGTCGTCGCGGCCGGCGCGGAACCGTCCTGGCAGCGCGAGGCCACGCTGCGCTTCGAGCGGATCGCCGGGTTGGGCGGCTCCGCCATCGGCGCCGACGAGGCGGTGACCGCGCTGGAGCGGCTGGGCTTCGCGGTGCAGGGGCGCGACGCGGCGGGTGTCACGGTGTCGGTGCCGTCCTGGCGCAACGACGTGGCTTCCTCCGGCTCGTCCTACCGCGCCGGCGCCACCGACCTGTCGCAGCTGGCGACCCTGCCGGCTGAGCGCGCCGCCGCCGCGGCCGCCGAGGTCGAGCGGATCGAGGCGGAGTGCGACCTGCTGGAAGAGGTGCTGCGCCTTCCAGGGCTGGACGCGGTGGCGCCGGTGTCGCTGCCGGCGCTGGCCGCCGTGCCACGCCCTTCGCTGACCCCGGCGCAGTCGCGCGCCTCGCTGGCCCGGCGCGTACTGGCGTCGCGTGGGGCGCTGGACTGCGTCAGCTTCGGCTTCATGGCGCGCGAGGCGGCGGCGCTGTTCGGCGAGACGCCGGACGCGCTGAACCTGCTGAACCCGATCGCCTCCGACCTCGACCAGATGCGGCCGACGCCGCTGGCGAGCCTGGTTCTGGCCGCCGGGCGCAACGCCGCGCGCGGCTACGGCGACGTGGCGCTGAGCGAGGTGGGGGGCGCCTACCGCGATCCGTCGCCCGCCGGGCAGCTCGCCGTCGCGGCCTCGCTGCGGGCCGGCCATACGCCGCGCCACTGGAACGAGCCGTCGCGGGCCGTGGACGCGCTGGATGCCAAGGGCGACGCCGTGGCGGTGCTCCTCGCGCTGGGCGTACCGATGGCGGGGGTGACGGTGACGACGGACGCGCCGGGCTTCTACCATCCCGGTCGTTCCGGCGTGCTGCGGCAGGGGCCGAAGACGGTGCTGGCCAGTTTCGGGGAGCTGCATCCCTCGGTGCTGGCGGCACTCGACATCACCGGCCCGGTAGTCGGCTGCGAGGTCTTCCTCGACGCCGTGCCCGAGCCCAAGCGCCGCAAGCGCGCGGCGCCGGTGCTTTCGCCCTTCCAGCCGGTGCGGCGCGACTTCGCCTTCCTGGTGGATGAGGGCGTGGCGGCCGAGGCCGTGCTGCGCGCGGCCCGGGGTGCCGAGCGCAACCTCGTCGCCGAGGTGTCGCTGTTCGACCGCTACAGTGGCGACAAGCTGCCGGCCGGCAAGGTGTCGCTGGGCGTCGAAGTGGTGCTGCAGCCGCAGGACGCGACCCTGACGGACGAGCAGATCGAGGCGGCGGCCGCCAGGATCGTGGCCGCCGTCACCAAGGCCACCGGCGCCACGCTGCGCGGGTGAACTCCGGGGCTGGCCTGTCGCCTCCTGGGGGCAGGCCGGTTCCGCCAGCCGGGCGGCGCCGCCTCACGGGGCGCGGCCCACGAGTTCAGTCGTCGAGGTTCTCGTGCGCCGCGACGGCACCGCGCTTCCAGTAGCCGGCGGCCTTCACGCGCCCTTTCGGCAGGGCATGCTGTTCGAGCAGGATGGCGCGGAGGCGCCTGGCCACCTCGCTTTCGCAGGCCACCCAGGCGAAGCCCTCGCCATCCGGCAGCGTGAACGCCGCCAGAGCCTCCTCCATTCCCGTGCTGCTGCCGGCCGCGGCCTCGCCGCGATGGATCCAGTGGATCTCCGTCCGCGCCAGGCTGCGGAAGCGCTGCTCCTCAGCGGCTGAGGCGACCTCGGCCAGCACGATAGCGCGGGCGTTCGCGGGCAGTTCCTCCAGGCGGCGGCCGATCGCCGGCAGCGCCGTCTCGTCGCCGATCAGCAGGTGCCAGTCGTAGTCGGCCGGGATCACGAAGGAACCGCGCGGCCCGCCGACGCCCAGGCGGTCGCCCGGCCGGGCACGGCTGGCCCATTCCGTGGCGGGGCCGTTGTCATGCAGGGCGAAGTCCAGCACCAGCTCGCCTGCCGCCGCGTCGAAGCGGCGGGGGGTGTAGTCGCGCGCCACCGGACGTGGCTGGCCTTCCGGAAAGACGGGCCCGTTCGGGCTGGGCGTGGGCACCACCGGCTCACGCTCACCCGGTGCGGGAAAGAACAGCTTCACGTGGTCGTTGAAGCTATCGCTGCGGAAGCCTTCCAGCGCCTCGCCGCGCAGGGTGATCCGGCGCATGGCAGGCGTGACGTCCTCCACCCGCGCCACCTCAAGCAGGCGGAAGCGGGTGTCGTGGCGAACGCGGTAAGGGGTGCGGGGCGCGGCCGTGTCGGTGCTCATGCAGGGGTTCCTCAGCTACGCTCGACCGCCTTGGCGGCGCCGTCGATGGCGTCCACGACCTGCCGGAGCTGTTCCTCGGTCAGGTCGCCGCGGCCGAGGCGCAGGCGCAGGGCGAACTTCAGGTTGTGCATGGCGCGCAGCACGCTGGCGGCGCCCTGCGGGTTGCCCTCCCCCGCCGCGGCTTCCATGCGCGCGAAGAGCCGGTCGGCCTCGGGCTTCTGTGCGTCGAGCACCCTCTGCCCTTCCTCGGTGATGGCGTAAAGCTTGCGGGCGCCTTCCGTGGCCTGCACGGCCACTTGCCCCAGTTCCTCCAGCAGGGTGAGCGTCGGATAGATCGTGCCAGGGCTGGGCCGGTAGCTGCCGCCGAGGCGCTGCTCGATCTCCTCCATCAGCTCGTAGCCGTGACGGGGGCGCTCCGCGATCAGGCGCAGCAGCACCAGGCGCAGGTCGCCGCTCTCGAAGAAGCGGCCGCCGCGGCCACCGCGGCGATGGTGACGCTCGTGCATCCCTTCCCCGTGCGGGCCGTGGCGGTGGAAGCGGTGGTGGGAGCCGCCGTGATGGTGTCCGTGTGAATGGCGAAACATGATGTTCCTCGATAGAGTTCCGATATATCGCTATCTAGGATCTAGCCGCGGCCTCGGCAAGGGAAAAGATATATCGGAAATAGCTCCCGCGCTTCCGCGTCGCGGAGGTGCTTGGTGACGGGCGTCGTGTGGCTTATCTGGGGGACAGATTTCGACGCGCGCGGCCGATCGCCCGCAGTTTCCGGCCGGACCACCCATGACCGACACCCCGCTTTCCCGCATCCGCAACTTCTCGATCATCGCCCATATTGACCACGGCAAGTCGACGCTGGCTGATCGATTGATCCAGAAGACGGGCGCGCTGTCCGACCGAGAGATGACCAACCAGGTCCTCGACAACATGGAGCTGGAGCGCGAGCGCGGCATCACCATCAAGGCGCAGACCGTGCGCCTCGATTACCGCGCCAACGACGGCGAGGTGTACGTGCTGAACCTGATGGACACGCCGGGCCACGTGGACTTCGCCTACGAGGTGTCGCGTTCGCTGGCGGCCTGCGAGGGCTCGCTGCTGGTGGTGGACGCCTCGCAGGGCGTCGAGGCGCAGACGCTGGCCAACGTGTACCAGGCGATCGACGCGAGCCACGAGATCGTGCCGATCCTGAACAAGGTGGACCTGCCGGCCGCCGAGCCCGACCGCGTCAAGCAGCAGATCGAGGACGTCATCGGCATCCCGACCGACGACGCGGTGATGATCTCGGCCAAGACGGGGCTGAACATCGAGGGCGTGCTGGAGGCCATCGTCACCCGCCTGCCGCCGCCGAAGGGCGATGCCGAGGCGCCCACCACGGCGCTGCTGGTGGACAGCTGGTACGACGCCTATCTCGGCGTGATCATCCTGGTGCGGGTGAAGGACGGCCACCTGCGGCGCGGCCAGAAGATCCGCATGATGAGCAACGGCAGCACCCACGTCATCGAGCAGGTCGGCGTGTTCCGGCCCAAGATGCAGCCGGTGGACAGCCTGAGCCCCGGCGAGATGGGCTACGTCACCGCGGCGATGAAGACCGTGGCCGACACCAATGTCGGCGACACCATTACCGATGATCGCAACCCGGCGGCGGCGCCACTGGCAGGCTTCAAGCCCTCGATCCCGGTGGTGTGGTGCGGTCTGTATCCGGTGGACGCGGACGACTTCGAGAAGCTGCGCGAGTCGCTGAGCAAGCTGCGCCTGAACGACGGCTCCTTCCACTACGAGGCCGAGACATCGGCCGCGCTGGGCTTCGGCTTCCGCTGCGGCTTCCTGGGCCTGCTGCACCTGGAGATCATCCAGGAGCGCCTGTCGCGCGAGTTCGACCTCGACCTGATCGCGACGGCGCCGAGCGTCGTCTACAAGATCAACAAGACCAACGGCGAGCAGATCGAGCTGCACAACCCGGCCGACATGCCGGACGGCTCAGTGATCGACACGATCGAGGAGCCCTGGATCAAGGCCACGATCTTCGTGCCCGACGAGTACCTGGGTTCGGTGCTGGCGCTGTGTTCGGAGCGTCGCGGACAGCAGGTGGACCTGACCTATGTCGGTACCCGCGCCATGGCGGTCTACAAGCTGCCGCTGAACGAGGTGGTGTTCGACTTCTACGACCGGCTGAAGTCGATCTCGCGCGGCTACGCCTCGTTCGACTACGTGATGGACGGCTACGAGGAAAGCGACCTCGTGAAGATCTCCATCCTGGTGAACAACGAGCCCGTGGACGCGCTGAGCTTCATGGCCCACCGCTCCCAGGCCGAGAAGCGCGGGCGTTCCATCTGCGAGCGGCTGAAGGACCTGATCCCCAAGCAGCTCTTCAAGATCGCGATCCAGGCCGCCATCGGGTCGCGCGTGATCGCGCGCGAAACCATCGGCGCGCTGAGCAAGGACGTCACCGCCAAGTGCTACGGCGGCGACATCAGCCGCAAGCGCAAGCTGTTGGAGAAGCAGAAGGAGGGCAAGAAGCGCATGCGGCAGTTCGGCAAGGTCGAGATCCCGCAGAGCGCCTTTATCGCCGCCCTGAAGATGGACGCCTGATCCGGGGTCGCCGCGCAGCGCGGGGGAACTTCCGTGCAGCGGCGCTGGTTTGCTCCCCGCAGCAGGGCCCGAACTGGCGATTCGCGCCGCTGCGCAGCCCGGTCGATGGCGCAGCACGGATCAGCCAGTCGCGTTGCGGCACGGGCGGCCCGCCGGTCAGTGCCGCGAGTGCCCTGCCCGGCCCGGCGCCTTACTGCGGCGCCGGCGTGGCCAGCGGCTTGTCCTTCGCCACGACGTAGGTGCTGATGATGCGCAGCGGCTCGGGGCCGGTGTGGATCACGTGCGGCACGCCCTCGCCGGCGAGGAAGCTGTCACCCGCCTTGATGGTGCGTTCCGGCTGCCCCTGCACCGACAAGGTCGCCGTGCCCGAAAGAACGTAGCCGATCTCGATGCCAGGATGGGTGTGCCGCGCCACCGTGAAGTTCGGCGGCACGTCGATTTGCATCAGGATCGACGCGTGACCGGCATCCGGAAAATCGGCCTGCTGCAGCGGCGTGCGCTTCAGCGCCGGTGCCTCGGTTGTTCCCTGCGCCTGCACCGTGGGTGACAGCACGGCGAGGCCGGCCAGCAGCGTCAGCGTGCCGAGCAACCCCTTGCGCCGTGTTCTGCGGGTCATGGCGAGTTCTTCCTGTTCCTGCGGCCGTTCCTGCCGGAACAGAAACGGCCTTTGGTGAGCTGAGGCGCCCCTATTGCGCGGGGTGGGTCAAGCCCGCCGTTCCAGCCGCGCCAGGGACACGGTGACGACGGATAACCGCCTGAACGACAAAGGTCATCAGCCCCCCGACCGCGAGGCAGGCGGCCAGGAACAGCATGGGCACGGTGTTGCTGCCGCTGGCATCGCGGATCCAGGGAATGACGTTCTGGGCGATGAAGCCGCCGAGATTACCCACCGAGTTGATCACCGCGAGCCCCGCCGCGGCCGAGGCGCCACTGAGGAAGGTGGAGGGGATCGACCACAGGATCGGCTGCGGCACGAAGATGGCCACCGCTGCGATGCACAGGAAGGCGAAGCGTAGCGTGTTGCTCGGCACGTAGACGCTAAGGATGAGGCAGGCGGCTCCCACCAGTGCCGGTCCCACGATAAAGGGCGTGGAGGAGCGGGCGCCGACCGCGAGCTTGGGCCAGTAGTAGAGGCCCAGGGCGACCATCAGCCAGGGGATGACGTTGATCCAGCCGTTCACCGTGTTGCTGACGCCGAAGCCCTTGACGATGGTCGGCAGCCAGTAGCTGAGACCGTAGGCGCCCAGCGGAAAGGCAATGTAGAACACCGACATCAGCAGCACGCGCCCGTCCGCCAGCACCTTCAGCGGATTGACATGCGAGGTCTTGGCCAGGCGGTTGTTCTCGTTGGCCAGCCGCTCGGCCAGCCAGCGCTTCTCCTCCGGCGTCAGGATCCGTGACGTTTCCGGGGTGCCGTCCAGGTAGAACAGCGTCACGATGCCCATGAGCATGGCCGGGATGCCTGTCACCAGGAACACCCACTGCCAGCCCTGGTGCCCGCCATAGCCGTCGAGATCAAGCAGCATGCCGCCGATCGGGGCGCCGATCGCGTTGGCGAAGGCGCTGAACACCATGAAGGACCCGACCATCCGGCCGCGGTACTCGTGCGGGAACCACAGGGTCAGGAGGTACAGGACGCCGGGGAAGAAGCCGGCCTCGCAAACACCGAGCAGGAAGCGCAGCACGTAGAACATCGTGGTGTTCTGCGTATAGGCCAGCGCCACCGTGACGGCGCCCCAGGTCAGCATGATCCGGGCAAACCAGCGCGGCGCGCCGAAGCGCTCCAGGAAGATGTTGCTGGGAACCTCGAACAGGAAGTAGCCGATAAAGAACAGCGAGGCGCCCAGCCCGTAGGCGTATTCCGACAGCCCCAGCGCATCCACCATCTGCAGCTTGGCGTAGCTGACGTTCTGCCGGTCGATATAGGCGATCAGGTAGATGATCCCGAGATAGGGGATCAGGTAGCGCGTGATCTTTCCGATCACGGCCCGCTCGTTCACCACAGCACGCTCCCTCACGATCTTTGTCGTTGAGCACGAGCCTATCCCGTTTCTCCCCTGGCACCAGGGCGCAGTGTTTTCCCCGCGCCGCGCCGCCCGTCCAACCCGCATCTTTGCTGTTGATCTTCCTTATGGTTTTCGATTGGATGAAGAAAAGTACATGTTTAGGACATGATGCCACGTCGCATGGTTTAGATGTTCCTGGCTGGCCTGGTGCCCGCCTGACCGACCTGGGCACAGGGCACAACGGGCACGGCAACCCTGCCGGACGGGTACCCCAACAAGCCGATCACCATGACCGTGCCCTTCGCGGCCGGCGGTCCCACCGACACCGTGGAGCGTCTCGTAAAGGCGGGCGCGGTACGCGCCTTTACGACGACAACGCGCAGCCGGCTGGCCGCCCTACGGGATCTGCCGACCGCGAGCGAGGCCGGGACTGCCCGGCTTCAAGGTGTCGGTGTGGCACGCCCTTTACACGCCACGCGGTACGCCGGCCGCTATCAAGGAACGCTTGTCCGGTGCGCTTCAGGCGGCACTGCGCGACCCACGCGTGGCGGCACGCTTCGCGGAGCTCGGGACCACGTCGGTCGACACGGCCATGGCAACCCCGGCGGCCCACAAGAGCTACTGGATGGCGGATCTGGCGAAGTGGTGCCCGATCATCGAGGGGGCGGGCCAGTACGCGGACTGAGCCGGTGATCGGCGCCTGAGGTCGGCACTCCGCTGTCCATCACGGGATCGTGAGGGTCCGGCGGACTGCAAGGAGGGTGGCTCCATAGTAGTCTCCGGCCATCTACGCAGCACCGCCGCGGCAACGGAACAGGCAGACGCATGAGCAATCTGGAGGGCCGCCGCGTCCTGGTGGTCGAGGACGAAACCCTGGTCGCGATGTTGGTGGAGGACACGCTGCTGGATTCCGGCGCCGAGGTCCTGGGACCGGTCTCCACCGTCGCCGCGGCGCTGCAGCTCATCGAGAGCGAGGTGCCGGACGTTGCGGTGCTGGACCTCAACTTGGCGGGCGAAACCTCGGAACCGATCGCTGATGCGCTGGTGAAGCTGAAGGTGCCCTTCGTGGTGGCCTCCGGCTACGGGCAGGCGGGAGTTCCGACGCGGCACGCCAATGTTCCGGTTCTCGCCAAGCCCTACGCGCCCGAGGAACTGACCGCAGCACTGGCGCGCCTGGTCGTCTGAAGCGGCTCGGTAGCCGCCGCACAAGTGCCGCACAACTCTGCGGCAGCGCTTGCCGCTTCCGCCGGCTTGGTGTTCCCGATGCGGCCGGACGGCGCAAGAAAACATCTCGCTCCCCTCTGCAGCAAGGGGTGTCATTGGGGCTAGGCTGAGCGCATGTGCGCCTCCCTTTCCTTTCGGCTCAACGACGAAGCCTGGGTGCTGCCGGCGCAGACATCGCCCACCACGACGCTGCTGGACTGGCTTCGCCGCGATGCCGGGCTGACCGCCACCAAGGAAGGTTGCGCGGAGGGCGACTGCGGCGCCTGCACCGTGGCGATCGAGGCGCCGGATGGTGCCCGGGTTCCCGTGAATGCCTGCCTTCTGACCCTGGGGCAGGTCCACGGCCTGACGCTGCGCACGGTGGAAGGCCTTCGCGAACACGGCGCCTGCCACCCGGTGCAGACGCTCATGGCCGAGTGCAACGCGACGCAGTGCGGCTTCTGCACGCCCGGCATCGTCATGACGGGCTGGAGCTACGCCACCGAGGGCGGTGACCCGCACGAGGCGTTGGCCGGGAACCTGTGCCGCTGCACCGGCTACCGGCCGATCCTGGAGGCCTTTCAGCGCCTGCCGGCCGAGGAACGGCGGCCGCAGCCTGAGGCGGTAACGACCTCCGCGACGCTGGAGGCGCCGGGGCAGGTTTTCCATCGCCCTGCCACGCTCGCGGAGCTCCTGAGCCTGCGGCGGGATCAGCCTGAGGCCTGGCTGCTGGCGGGCGGCACCGACCTGGGCCTGCGCTTTTCCGAGCACCGGGAACACCCGCCGGCGATCCACTGCACGCTGGGTGTGGCCGAGCTCCAGGAGATCGAGGTCTCGCCGGAAGGCCTCCGCATCGGTGCCAGCCTGTCCTACCGGCGGCTGCTTGAGCTTTGCGAGGCGGAACCTGGCTTCACGCCCTTCGCCACCCTGCTGCGGCGGCTGGGGTCGCGGCAGATCCGTGCGCTGGGCACGCTCGGCGGCAATCTCGGCACGGCTTCGCCGATCGGGGATGCCCTGCCGCCGCTGCTGGTGCTGGGCGCCACGCTGCGCCTCGCCTCCCACAGGGGTGAGCGCGAGATGGCGGTGAAGGATTTCCTGCTCGGCTACCGCCGCAATGCGCTGGAGCCGGACGAGGTGATCCGAAACGTGTTCCTGCCCCGTCCCCGCCCCGACGCGCTGATGGCCTGCGAGAAGCTGTCGCGCCGGCGCGACCAGGACATCACGGCGGTAGGCCTCAGCATCCTGCTGGAGCGAGCGGAGGGTCGGATCACCTCGGTTCGCGTCGCCCATGGCGGGTTAGGACCTCAGGCAGGCAGGGCCTTGGCGACGGAGGATGTCCTGATCGGCGCGCCCTTCCGGCAGGCAAGCTTCGATGCGGCCGCTGCCGCCTTGGAGGCGGAGGTTGCGCCGCTGGGGGATCTCCGCGGCTCGGCGGAATACCGTCGCAGCGCGGCCGGAAACCTCCTGCGCCGGCTCTGGTGGCGCTGGAGCACTGAAGCGGAGGCGCAGCCGTGAACGATGGCGTGGGCTCCCTCGGCCGGGCTTCGGGCGCTTCCGTCCCGCATGATAGCGCGCTGGCCCATTGCACCGGCGAGGCACGCTTCATCGACGACATGCCGGAACCGCGGGGCACCTTGCATGCGGCGTTGGTCCTGTCGGAGGTCGCCCATGGCCGGTTGATCTCGCTCGACGTCGCGGCGGCGCGGAGCGCACCGGGCGTGGTCGCGGTGATCGGACCGGGCGACATCCCCGGGCGCAACGACGTGTCGCCCTCGCACCGGGCGGGTGAGCCGCTCTTCGCCGAGGACACGATCCTTCACTGGGGCCAGACCCTGGCCATGGTGGTGGCGCGGAGCCGCGACGACGCGATCCGCGCGGCGCGCCTCGTGCAGGCGCAGGTGGAGGCGCTACCCCCCGTCCTCTCGGTCGAGGCCGCGCTGGAGGCGAATGACCTCCTGATGCCACCCATGGTGATGCGGCAGGGAGAGGTCGAAGCGGCCTTGGCGGCTGCCCCTCACCGGTTGCGGGGTAGCTTCCGCTGCGGTGGGCAGGAGCACTTCTACCTGGAAGGCCAGATCTGTCTGGCCGTACCGGGCGAGGATGGTGAGTTCGTGCTGCACTCCTCGACCCAGCACCCGACCGAGGTCCAGCACATCGCGGCACGGGTCCTGGGATGCGACTTCAACCGGATCACAGTGCAGGTCCGCCGGATGGGCGGCGGCTTCGGCGGCAAGGAGAGCAACGCCTCCTGGGTCGGCGCCGCCGCGGTGCTGGCGGCCCGGCTGACCGGCCGTCCGGTGAAGCTGCGGCTGTCGCGCAAGGTGGACATGACGGTGACGGGAAAGCGTCACCCCTTCCTGTTCCGCTGGGAGGTTGGGTTCGACGGGACCGGGCGGATCCTGGCACTCGACGCGCTGATGGCGGCCAATGGCGGCCACGTTCTCGACCTCTCGGCCGGCGTGATCTTCCGCGCCGTGACGCACGCGCTGAACGTGTTGGACGTGCCGGCAGTGCGGGTCGACGGCCGCGTGCTGCGCACCAACACCGTGAGCAACACGGCGTTCCGGGGGTTCGGGGGCCCGCAAGGCGTGCTGCTGGCCGAGGACGTGGTGCGGGAGGTCGCCCGGGCCGTCGGCACGACGCCGGAAGCGGTGCGGGAGCGGAACTTCGCGGGGGGCGCCAACGGCGATCGCACGCCCTATGGGCAGAAGCTGGAAGGTGACCTGATCCGGCGTGTCTGGGAGGAAGCGCAGGAACTGTCCGGCTTCGCCGAGCGGAAGGCTTCGATCGAGCGCTTCAACGTCACTCATCCCTATCTTCGCCGGGGGCTTGGCAGCTTCGTGCTGGCCTTCGGCATCTCCTTCGGCGTGCAGCACATGAACCAGGCGGGGGCGCTCGTGCATGTCTACGCCGACGGCTCCATCCGCCTGAACCACGGCGGGACGGAGATGGGTCAGGGCCTCTTCGTCAAGGTCGCGCAGATCGTGGCGGATGTCTTCGGTGTGCCGCTATCACGGGTTCGAATCACCGCCACGAGCACGGCCGAGGTGCCGAACACCTCCCCGACCGCGGCCAGCACCGGCACGGACCTGAACGGTTGGGCGGCGCAGATAGCGGCCTCCACCATCCGGGAGCGAATGGCGGCCGTGGTCGCGGCGGAATGGGATGTTGCGGCCGAGGACGTGGAGTTTGCCGATGCCGAGGTTCGCTCCGGCAACCACCGGCTCGGCTTCGGAGAGTTGGCGACGCTGTGCCACCTGCGCCGGGTGTCGCTTTCGGCAACAGGTTTCTATCGCACCCCGGGTCTGAGCTGGGACCCGCAAACGATGCGCGGCGAGCCCTTCTTCTACTTTTCCTACGGAGCCTCAGTCGCGGAAGTAGAGGTCGATCTGCTGACGGGTGAGCATCGCTGCACCGGCGCCTGGCTGGTGCAGGACTGCGGCAACTCCCTCAACCCGGCCGTTGATCTGGGCCAGATCGAAGGCGCCTTCGTGCAGGGACTTGGTTGGCTCACTTGCGAAGAACTCTGGTGGGATGATGCGGGTCGCCCGAGGACCCTCGGGCCTTCTACCTACAAAATCCCCGGCTCGCGGGACGTACCGGAAAGCTTCGTGGTGAGGCTGCTGGAGAGCGCACCTGCCCGCGTGGAGACTGTCTTCAGAAGCAAGGCAGTAGGGGAGCCACCATTGATGCTGGCCACGGCGGTGTGGAACGCGGTCAGTTCGATTGGCTTCAAGACGGATTTGCCGATTGGCGCGTCTTCGTTGTTGAAGAGAGACGCTTAGTAGATCGAGTTCGACTGCTGGGATCTGGGTTGAGCGGTTGGAAGGTTCACCCAGCCCAGCCTGATCGCCTTGATGTCCGGGTCGGACACGCGGCAGGTCGAGCTGTGTTATTGCAGTTGCGTCCGCTCACTCTGTACGCTGCGGCCTGCCTCTTTCTGCGACGTTGGCCCATGTCTGACCAAGTGGCGAGCACGCAGAGCCGCTCATGGAGCTGTTGCTCCGCGAGCGGCGTGTTCAGCTGTGGTGCGTGTGTGTGGGGTGATGGA